>NZ_JBJGYT010000002.1:0-291648 GCF_054050135.1 Geodermatophilus sp. SYSU D00705
CGCCCGACGGGACCCCCGGTTGGCCCTGGGGGGGCGGGCGGCACCGGCGGGGCCCGACCGGCACCGCACGCTGCGCGCGACGATGGCGTGGAGCGCGGACCTGCTCGACCCGCCCGAGCGGGTGCTGTGGCGGCGCGCCGCGGTCTTCGCCGCGGGGTTCGACCTGGCCGCGGCCGAGGCGGTGTGCGCGGACGGCGACCTCCGGCGGGACGACGTCCTCGACGGCCTCACGCGGCTGGTGGAGGCGTCGCTGCTCGTCGTCGACCGGACCGGCGCGGGAACGACGTTCCGCATGCTGGAGACGGTCCGGGCGTTCGGCCGCGAGCTGCTCGACGCCTCGGGGGAGTGCGACGCGGTGCGCCGGCGGCACCGGGACCGGTACGCCGAGGTGGTGGCCGGGGCGGCCGCGGAGTTCCTCGGGCCCGGTCAGGTGGCCGCGTTCGACCGGCTGGCCGCCGTCCACCCGGAGCTCGCGACCGCGCTGGAGCACTGCCTGCGGACGCCCGGTGAGGCGCCGGCGGGCCTGGCCGTCGCCGCCGACGCCTGGCTGTACTGGGCCGCCCGCGGCCGCCTCGGCGAGGGCCGGCACTGGCTGGACCTGCTGCTGCGCGCGGTGCCCGCAGCCGGTCCGGAGCGGGCGCGGGGGCTGGTGGTGGCCGGCTACCTGGCGCTCGTCGCGACCGACCCGGAGGCCGCCGTCCCCCTGCTGGAGGAGGGCCGGTGCACCGCGGCCGCGCCGGAGGTGGTCGCGCTGGCCACCCAGTACCTCGGCCAGGCGGCGCTGTTCCGCGGGGACCTGCCGGCCGCCGACCGCCTGCTGCGGGAGGCGGCCGCGGCCGGCGGGCAGACCGCGCCCTTCTGCTGGGCCGACGTCGGGGTCGTGGCCCTCCTCGCCGATGACCTCGCCGCCGCCGACACGGCGTTCGCGACGAGCCTGGCGGCCGCGGCCGACCCGTGGACCCGCTCGCACGCGCTGTGGGGCCGCGGCCTGGGCCGGCTGGCCGCGGGGGACCCTGCCGCGGCCGCCCGGCTGGAGCAGGAGGCCCTGCGGCTCATGCGGGAGGTGGACGACCGCAGCGGCATCGCGCTGTGCGTGGCCGCGCTCGGCTGGGCCGCGGCCGCGGGCGGGGACGCCGACGCCGCCGCCCGGCTGGCCGGTGCGGCGGACGCGGTGTGGCGGTCGATCCCGGCGCGGCTGCCCGCGCCGCTGACCGCGGTGGACGACCGCTGGAGGCGGGCCGCCCGGCGCGCCCTCGGGGAGCGGCGGTGGGCCGCGGGGTACGCCGACGGCAGCGCCCTGGACCGGGCGGGCGCGGTCGCGCTGGCCCTCGGCGAGACGCCGGTGACGGAGCCGGCCGGACCGTCGCCGTCCGGCCCGCTCACCCGGCGCCAGCTGGAGGTCGCCGGGCTGGTGGCGCAGGGGCTCACCGACCGCGAGATCGCCGCCCGGCTGGTCATCTCCCCGCGGACGGCGGAGTCCCACGTCGAGCAGATCCTGACCCGGCTGGGCTTCCGCTCACGCGCCGAGATCGCCGCCTGGGCGGTGACCCGGGCCTGAGCGGAGTGCCACGGGCCTGGATGGCCCTGTCCCGAGGCTCGCCGCGAGCTCGCGAGCGGTGAGGAGGACGGGTCCTCTCTCAGTCGGCCGGCTCGTCGACCCAGTCGGGGCCGTTGACCTCGCCCGGGCCGGCCAGGTCGTCGGCGTCGACGATCGTGTAGGCGTAGCCCTGCTCGGCGAGGAACCGCTGCCGGTGCGCGGCGTACTCGGCGTCCAGGGTGTCGCGGCTGACCACGGTGTAGAAGTGTGCCTGCCGGCCGTCGGCCTTGGGGCGCAGCACCCGGCCGAGCCGCTGGGCCTCCTCCTGCCGTGAGCCGAACGTGCCCGACACCTGGACGGCGACGGCCGCCTCGGGCAGGTCGATGGAGAAGTTGGCCACCTTGGAGACCACCAGGGTGCGGATCTCCCCGGCGCGGAAGGCGTCGAAGAGCTTCTCCCGCTCCCGGTTGGTGGTCGAGCCCTGGATGACGGGTGCGTCGAGGGCCTGGCCGAGCTCCTCGAGTTGGTCGAGGTAGGCGCCGATGACGAGCTTCTGCTCCTCGGGGTGGCGCTCCAGCACCCGCCGGATCACCGGCAGCTTCGACGTCGCCGTCGCGGCGATCCGGTAGCGCTCCTCGGGCTCGGCGACCGCGTAGGTCATCCGCTCCTCGTCGTCGAGCGACACCCGGACCTCGATGCACTCGGCCGGCGCGATGTAGCCCTGCGCCTCGATGTCGCGCCACGGGGCGTCGTAGCGCTTCGGGCCGATCAGGGAGAAGACGTCGTCCTCCCGGCCGTCCTCGCGCACGAGCGTGGCGGTCAGGCCCAGCCGGCGGCGGGACTGCAGGTCGGCGGTGAGCCGGAAGATCGGCGCGGGCAGCAGGTGCACCTCGTCGTAGACGATCAGGCCCCAGTCCTGCGCGTCGAAGAGGTCCAGGTGCCGGTACTCGCCCTTCCGGCGGGTGGTGATCACCTGGTAGGTCGCGATGGTGACCGGGCGGATCTCCTTGCGCTCCCCGGAGTACTCGCCGATCTCGTCCTCGGTGAGCGTGGTGCGCGCGATCAGCTCCCGCTTCCACTGCCGCCCGGCGACGGTGTTGGTCACCAGGATCAGCGTGGTCGCCTTGGCCTCGGCCATCGCCGCGGCGCCGACCAGCGTCTTGCCCGCGCCACACGGCAGGACGACGACGCCCGAGCCGCCGGCCCAGAAGCCGTCCACGGCCTCCTGCTGGTAGTCGCGCAGGTGCCAGCCGCTCTGGTCCAGGTCGATCGGGTGGGCCTGGCCGTCGACGTAGCCGGCGAGGTCCTCGGCCGGCCAGCCGACCTTGAGCAGCGCCTGCTTGAGCCGCCCGCGCTCCGACGGGTGGACGACGACGGTGTCGGCGTCGATCCGCGGGCCGAGCATCGGGGCCACCCGCTTGGACCGGACGACCTCCTCGAGGACGGCGCGGTCGGAGCTGGTGAGGACCAGCCCGTGCACCGGGTTGTTGGCCAGCGTCAGCCGGCCGAAGCGGTCCATGGTGTCGGCGACGTCGACCAGCAGCGCGTGCGGCACCGGGTAACGCGAGTAGCGCACGAGGGCGTCGACCACCTGCTCGGCGTCGTGCCCCGCGGCGCGGGCGTTCCACAGCGCGAGCGGGGTGACCCGGTAGGTGTGCACGTGCTCGGGGGAGCGCTCCAGCTCCGCGAACGGGGCGATCGCCGCCCGGCAGTCGCGGGCGAGCGGGTGGTCGACCTCGAGCAGCAGGGTCTTGTCCGACTGGACGATGAGGGGTCCGTCGTTCACGGGCACCTTCCGGCAGCAGGCGTCCTGCCGACGGGCGCGGCCAGCAGGGGTAGGCGGTCGCTCCGACCACCGCACCGAAGGTAACCGCACCCGCCGACGAGACCTTCCCGTCAGCCGCCGACCGGCTGCTCCAGCGGCTGGGGGGTGAACATCGGCGGCTCCTGGTCCGGCGTCAGGGCGGTCGGCCCGTACAGCCAGTCCACGAACGAGTAGTCGTGCACGTCGCGGTGCCGCAGGAGCTCGTTGCGGGCCAGCCGCGGGCCGTCGGTGAGGTGCCACAGCTCACCCCACGCGCGGGCCGTGGTGAGCACCCGCCGGCAGTGCTCGGGCCGCACCGCGTCGTAGGCGGCCAGCGCGGCGTCCCAGTCGAGTGCGCCCGCGGCCAGCTGCGCGCCGACGTGCTCGGACAGCACCCACGCGTCCTCGATCGCCATGACCGCGCCCTGCGCCAGGTACTGCAGCGGCGGGTGGGCGGCGTCCCCGATCAGCGCCAGCCGCCCCTGGACCCAGTGCGGGATCGGCTCCCGGTCGAACATCCGCCACCAGCGGTCGCGCCACATCAGCGGCAGGCCCGCCCGGACCTGCTCGCAGGTGTCGGCGAAGGCCGCGTCGAGCTCGTCCGGCGTGCCCCAGTCCTCGCGGCCGGCGAGGGCCTTCGGCGAGCGGAACACCGCCACCTGGTTGAACATCTCGCCCTGCCGCAGCGGGTACTGCACGAAGTGGCAGTGCGGCCCCACGTACACCACGACGTCGGACATCGAGACGTCCATCTGCGCGACCTGCTCGGCGGGGATCGCCCCGCGGTAGGCCACGTAGGCGGAGCTGACCGGCTGGTCGTCGCTGATCATCCGCCGGGCGACGGAGTACAGGCCGTCGGCGGCGAGCACGACCGGCGCGGTCTCGCGCCTGCCCTCGGAGAGCACCGTCACGCCGCCGTCCACGTGCTCGTAGCCGGTGACCTGCACGTCGGTGACCAGGTCGACGCCGGCGTCGCGGCAGGCGCGCAGCAGCGTGCCGTGCAGGTCGCTGCGGTGGATCACCACGTACGGCGACCCGTACCGCTGCCGGGCGTCGGCGAGGTCGAGGCGGGTGAGCACGGTGCCGTCGACGGCGTCCTTCATGACGAGGTTCTCCGGCTGCACGCCGAGGCGCAGCACCTCGTCGAGCAGGCCCCAGGAGTCGAGGATCCGGGTGCAGTTCGGCGCGATCTGCAGGCCGGCGCCGACCTCGCCGAACTCGGCGGCGCGCTCCAGGACGCGCACCCGCAGCCCCTTCCGGGTCAGCGCGAGGGCGTTGGCCAGCCCGCCGATGCCCCCGCCGACGACGAGGACGTCGACGTCGCTCACGACGAGGCCTCCGCGGCCACCAGGTCGTCGACCACGGGGTTCTCGCAGCGGCCGAGGCCGGCGATCTCGGTGGTCACGACCTGGCCGGACCGCAGGTAGCGGGCCGGCTTGCGGGCGTGGCCGACGCCGCCGGGGGTGCCGGTGGCGATCACGTCGCCCGGGCGCAGCGTGATGATGGTGGAGACGTACTCGACCAGGGCGACGGGGTCGAACAGCAGGTCACCGGTGGTGTCCTTCTGCACGGTCTCGCCGTCGATCCTCGTGCTGATCTCCAGCGTGGGCCGGACGCCGCCGGGCAGCTCGTCGGGGGTGACCAGGTACGGGCCCAGCGGGGTGGTCGCCTCCCAGTTCTTGCCCTGCAGCCACTCGCGGGTGCGGAACTGCCAGTCGCGGCAGGTGATGTCGTTGAGCACCGCGAACCCGGCGATCGCCTGCTCCGCCTCGACGCCCCGCGCCCGGCGGACCGGCGCGCCGATGACGACGGCCAGCTCGCACTCCCAGTCGAACTCGTCGGTCTCCGGGGGCTTGACGATGTCGTCGTTGGCGCCGACGAGGGTGTCGGCGAACTTGGAGAACAGCGTCGGGTGCTCCGGGAGGTCCCGCCCCATCTCCAGGATGTGGTTGCGGTAGTTGAGGCCGACGCAGACGACCTTGCCCGGCCGGGGGACGACGGGGGCGTAGGCGGCGCCCCGCACCTCGGCGACCCGCTCGGTGGCCGCCGCCGCCCGCTCCTCCCACCCGGGGGTGGCGAGGAACTCGCCGAGGTCGGCGGCGCCGAGGTCGACGAGGTGGTCCTCGTCCACGCGGACGGCGCGGGTGCGGCCCTCCAGGGTGCGGATGGTGGCCAGCTTCATCGGTCGGTTCCTCCCACGGAGACGCGGTCCAGGTGCAGTGCCTCGAAGATCGGGCCGTCGCTGAACCGGAACAGGTCCAGCGCGCCGGAGTCGGAGTCCGACGCCGAGGCCTCCGAGCGCACCGACAGCGGCTCCCAGGAGGGGACGACGAACAGGTCACCGCGCTCGACCCGCCAGGAGACCTCCCCGACGGTGACCGTGCCGGTGCCGTCGAAGACCTGGTAGACCGACGACCCGGCCTCGCGCCGCGGCGCGGTCTCGGACCCGCTGCGCACGCGGTGCACCTCGGCGCGGATGGTGGGCAGGACGTCGCCGCCGGTGGTCGGGTTGGTGAAGCGGACCGCGGCGTGGCCGGGCTCGACGACCCCCGGGTGACCCTCGGCCTCGAGCTCGAGCTGGTCGGTCAGCGCGGCGTCGGTGTCGACCCAGCGGTAGTTCAGCAGCGGCGTGCCGGCGGTCGCGCCGGGTGCGGACACCGGACGCAGGCCGGGGTGCCCCCACAGCCGCTGCGAGCGGGACCGCTCGGGGGTGGTGCGCTCGGCGTCGCTGATCTGCTCGCGGCCGAACTCGAAGAACTGCGACTCGGTGGCGTACTGGAACGGGATGTCCAGGCCGTCGATCCAGGCCATCGGCTTCTGCGCGGCGTTGTGGTGGGCGTGCCAGTTCCACCCGGCCTGCGGGAGGAAGTCGCCGCGGTTCATCGGGACCGGGTCGCGGCCGACGACGGTCCACACGCCCTCGCCCTCGACGACGAAGCGGAAGGCGTGCTGGGTGTGCCGGTGCTCGGGGGCGTCCTCACCCGGCATCAGGTACTGGATCGCCGCCCACAGGGTCGGGGTGGCGTAGGGCTTGCCGCCGAGGGAGGGGTTGGCCAGCGCGATCGCCCGGCGCTCCCCGCCGCGCCCGACCGGCACGAGGTGCCCGGCCTGGTCGGCCAGCCGAACCAGGTTCTGCCAACGCCACACGTGCGGGACCGCCTTGGACCGCGGGTGGGCCGGCATGAGTTCGCCGATCTCGGTCCACAGCGGCACCAGCAGCTCCTGCTCGAAGCCCCGGTACAGCTCCTCGAGCGCGGGCGTGGGGGTCGGCTGGCCGGGCGCGTCGACCGCGGTCAGCGAGACCGGGGAGGCGAGTTGGGTCATGGCGGGCATCCCTCCGATGCGGCGTTCTCCGGTGGACAGGGGCGTCGACCCTGGTCCGGTGGCCGTCCGCGGCGGCGGGGCAGCGCCGCGGCACGGACGGGCCATCACGGTCGAGGGTGCGCGCGTGCTCCGTACCCCGCCCGCACATTCTGGACCGCAGAACGCGCGGCGCCGAGGGTCAGCGCCAGTCACGCAGGCGCAGCGGTGCCTCGTCGCCGCCCGGACGCCGCACCAGCACCTGGTTGACGCCCATGACGCCCCGCTCGAAGGCCAGCGCACTGGCCGCCATGTACAGCCGCCAGACCCGGACGCGGCCCTCCGAGCTGAGCGCGACGGTGGCGTCCCAGTGCTTCTCCAGCCGCTCCACCCAGGCGCGCAGCGTCAGCGCGTAGTGCCGCCGCAGGGCCTCGACGTCGAGCACCTCCAGGCCGCCGGCCTCCAGGGCGGAGACGGTGCCGGCCAGGCTGAGCAGCTCCCCGTCGGGGAAGACGAACCGGGTGATGAAGGTGTCGGGGTCCCAGGCGGCGGTCGCCGCGTCGTTCCAGGCGATGGCGTGGTTGAGCAGCCGGCCGCCCGGGCGCAGCAGGTCGCGCAGGGTCGAGGCGTACCGCGCCATCTCGGCCGCGCCGACGTGCTCGGCCATGCCGATCGAGCTGATCGCGTCGAACGGCCCGTCCGGGACGTCGCGGTAGTCCTGCACCCGGATCTCGACCCGGTCGGCCAGCCCCGCCTCGACCACCCGCGCCCGGGCGAGCTCCGCCTGCGCCCGCGAGAGGGTGACGCCGACGACGGTGACCCCGTACTGCCCGGCGGCGTGCAGCGCGAGGCTGCCCCAGCCGCAGCCGACGTCGAGCAGCCGGGTCCCGGGGGTCAGGCCGAGCTTGCGGCAGACCAGGTCCAGCTTGGCCTCCTGCGCGGCGTCCAGCCCGGTGGCGGGGGACTCCCAGACGGCGCAGGAGTAGACCATCGTCGGGCCCAGGACCAGCCGGTAGAAGTCGTTGCTGACGTCGTAGTGGTGGGCGATCGCGGCGGCGTCCCGGGCGCGGGAGTGCCGCCGTCCGAACCGGCGCAGCCGCACCTCCTCCGGCGGGGGCGCGGGCGCCGGGCCCAGGGCGCCGAGCCGGGCGGCCGTGCCGAGCAGGTCGAGCCGCTCGCGCAGGGTGGGGGCGACGGTGGCGTGGCCGGCCGCCAGCCGCCCCGCCGACGTCAGCGCCTCCAGGGTGGCGAAGACGTCGCCCTCCACGTCGAGGTCGCCGGCGACGTAGGCGCGCCCCAGGCCGAGCTCGCCGGGTGCCCAGGCCAGCCGCCGCAGCGCGCGCGGCGACCGGACGGCGACCACCGGCGCCCCCTCGGGCCCGGCGACCGAGCCGTCCCAGGCGCGCAGCCGCACGGGCACCTCCTCGACGCCCAGGACCCTCTCCAGGGCCGTGACCAGGGCTGCGGCGGTGCTCTCCTCGCTCCCCATGGGGAGGCAGGGTGGCCGCCGCCCGCGAGCTGATCAAGCGGTTGCCGCGCACGTCACGAGGACGCGGCCGGCTCCTCGTCCTCGACCAGCGCCACGGAGGTGATCCGGTGGACGGCGAACGTGCGGCTCTCGCCGCGCCGCTCGTCGTACCCCTGGAGGAAGCCCCCGGCCAGGGACACCGGCTGGACGACGCGCTGGCTGCCGCTGCCCTGCGCGTCGACGTACCCCAGCCACACGGGCACCCCCTCGCGGACCGCGCGGGACAGCAGTTCCAGCGTGCCCGCGGTGGTCACGCCGGGCACCTGGCGCACCGCCTCGCCGCGCCGGGCGGCCAGTGCGGCGTCCCCGGCGCGGATCTCCCGCACCGTGGCGGCGACCTCGTCGCCGGTGAGCGGTCGGGGCGCGGCGGCGGTCGCGGCCCCGGGGCGGCGGCCGGCGGCGCGCGGGCGGGCCGGGGGCCGGGTGAGGACGGCGCCGCCCGGCGACTCCCCGGCAGGGGCGTAGCCGGCCTCGCGCAGCACGGTGAGCACCTCGTCGGCGCCCAGCCCGCTCACCAGCACGCCGGGTGCCAGGCGGCGCAGCTCGGCGCCGGCCGTCCGCCGGTCGTTGAGCACCTGGGAGAGCAGCCCGTGGTCGTCGGAGCGCACGTAGCTCTCGATGGCGCCCACGCGCAGCCGGCCGTGCTGGCGGGCCACGTCGTCGACCAGGTAGTCCAGCGCCTGCGGCACCGGGGTGCGGGAGGCGCGGCCGAAGAACTCGTGCAGGTCGGTGGCCGACCAGCCGGCGTCGAGGGCCCGGCGGACGCTGGCCTCCGACACCCGGAACACCGTCGCCCCGCCGGAGGACTCGACGTCGGCGACGACGGCGAGGGTGTCGGCGAGCTCGGCGACCAGGGGCCCCGGCGCGACCAGCGAGAGGTCGGGCTGGGCGAGCACGTGGTCGACCGGCTCGGGCAGCAGGCCCCGCATGCCGTCGGCCGCGCCGTCCTCGCCGGAGGTCAGCAGGCCGCGCCCGCCGGTGGACAGCACCCCGCCCATCAGCACCCCGAGCCGGGTGGCCTCGGCCAGCAGGTCGGGGACCGGGGCGAGCCGGTCGGCCCGCCGCGGGGTGCGCCAGCGCAGCAGGGCGACCAGGTCGTCGGGGGCCACGCCGCTGCCGCGCGGGTACTCGGCCAGGGCCGTGAGCGCCGAGCGCCGGATCGCCGGTGCGGTGTGCCGCACCAGGTCGGGGGAGAGCGCGTTGACCGCCTTGCCGTTCAGGTCGCGCTGCCCGGCCAGCGAGGGCAGCCGGACGGCGTCCAGCCAGCCGCCGGCCAGGGTGGCCCACCGGTCGGGGAGGTCCTGCTCACGCCACACGTCGTAGGCGCGGGTGGGCAGCCACTCGTCGCGGTGCGGCCCGCCGACGTCGAGCAGGCCCGCCACGTGCGCCAGTTCCAGCAGCCACCCGGCCTCGGGTTCGGAGACGTGCAGGGCCCGCGCCAGCCGCTTCTGGTCCCGGACGGCGACCCCGCCGCTGCGCAGCAGCCCCGCGGGCTCCTCCTCCAGCAGGGCGAGCAGCTCGCCGACCCGGCCCACCGTCTCCATGGCCGCCCCGGCCGCCTGCCGGTCCACCACCGCCGGGTCCCGGGTGACGCGGGCCGGCTCGGGGCGCACCCGCGGGGCGCCGTAGGGGCGGTCGCCGCGCAGCAGCAGCCCGATCTCCCGCGGCAGCTCGACGTTGAGCGCGTCGATCCGGGCCAGCAGGCCCTGCTGCACCAGCCGGCGGGCCGGGGAGACGCCGTTGCCGGTGGTGTCGGGCAGGTGGCCGACCGGCCGGTCGCCGGCCAGCCGCTCCAGGACCCCGCGCTCGTCGGTGCCCAGCTCGCCGATCGCCCGCGGCAGGTCCGACGGCAGCGCCAGCCGCAGCTCGGTCGCCCGCCGGCCCAGCCCGGCGGGGTACCGCACCGCCCGGCGCACCGGGTCCGGCGCGTGCAGGACGTCGTCGCCCCACAGCAGCGCCCGCGTCGCCAGCCGCTCCAGCGCGGCGGTGAGCACGTCGTCGGGCACCTCGGGCAGCGCGGCGGGCAGGTCCGCGGCGTCCACCCCGTCGGTGCCGGCCAGCAGGACCACGTCGAGCACCTGCAGCGTCGCGGCGTCGAGCTCGTCGAGCGCGCGGTCGACCGACACCGGGACCGCCAGCCGGCTGGCCAGGGCCACGACGTCGGACGGCGCCGGGCGGGCCACGTCGGGACGGGCGGCCAGCAACGCGCCGAGCTGCTCGTCGCTGCGGGTGCGCAGCCAGGCGGCCAGCGTGGCCGGGCGGTCGGCAGACATCCGGTCAAAGTTACGTCGCCCGCGCCACCCGGTGCCGCCGTGTCCCCAGGTCCTGGGCCAGCATGACCGCGTGCACCCGGCCGCCGACGACCCGCAGACCAGCAGCGCGCTGACCGGCTACCAGGCCGGGGCGCTGCGCTGGCTGGTCGGCGGCGCGATCGCCGTCGTCCTCGGGGTCCTGCTGGGCGCCGCGGCGGTCACCATCGCCCGCGACCGCGGCCAGGGGATCCCCGGCCTGGGCCTGGTCGTGGTGGTGCTGGTCATCTCGGGCACCGTCGCCGCCGTCGCCGGTGCCGGGGCGCTGGTGCGGCACCGCCGCTGGCGGCGGGCGCTGCAGACGGTGCGGTGGCAGACCGGGGTGCTGCGCATCGCCGGCCCCGCGGTGCTGGCGTTCGAGCCGGAGGGTTACGACGAGACCGACCCGCTCGCCGAGCCGGTGCGGCTGCGCCTGGAGAGCACGAACGTCTTCCGCACGCGGGCGGTCCAGCACCTGCACGACGCGGTGGTGCGGGCCGCGCCCGTGGGTGCCCGGGAGTGGGTGATCACCGCCGACGGGGTGCCCACGGTGTACGGCGCCCGGGCGGTCCGGCGCCGCTGAGCCACCCACCCGTGGCGTAGTGCGTGCGTTCTGGGTACCGCGTCCGAGAAGATGTCCAGCGACGCGGCACCGCGTGGTGTCCGCAGACACGGCAACGGAGGCAACGGCGACATGGCCAAGCGGAAGACCAAGCACGCGCACCTGGTGGAGCCCACCTGGGGCCGGTCCGACGACGGCGGTCCCCCGCTGACCGAGTTCACCGCCGAGCCGGCCGGCCCGCTCAACCCCTTCGGCGAGGACCACCAGTTCCCGCTGCCGCTCAGCCGCCTCCGGTACGCGCACCCCACCGACAAGCCCAACCGGGCCGGCGTCATGGCGGGCGAGTAGGCATGACCACTCCCGCGCTGCCGTCCTACAGCAGTGGCACCTCCACCGTCCCCCTCCTCGGGGACACGATCGGGGCGAACCTGGACCGGACGGCGGCGCGGGTGGGCGACCACGAGGCGCTCGTCGAGTGCGCCACCGGCCGCCGGTACAGCTATCCGCAGTTCGTCGCGGAGGTCGACGCGGTCGCCCTCGGCCTGGACGCCCTCGGCGTGGCCAAGGGGGACCGCGTCGGCATCTGGGCGCCGAACTGCGCGGAGTGGGCGTTCGTCCAGTTCGCCACCGCCAAGCTCGGCGCGATCCTGGTCAACATCAACCCGGCCTACCGCACCCACGAGCTGGCCTACGTGCTGAAGCAGGCCGGCATCTCGGTGCTGGTCAGCGCGCCGGAGTTCAAGAGCAGCGACTACCGGGCCATGGTGGGCGAGGTCCGCGACCAGTGCCCCGACCTGCGCGAGGTGCTGTTCCTCGGCTCGCCGGAGTGGGAGCAGCTGGTGGCCACCGGCCGGGCCGGGGACCGCGGCCTGCTCGCCGAGCGCGAGACCCAGCTGTCGGCCGACGACCCGATCAACATCCAGTACACCTCCGGGACGACGGGCTTCCCCAAGGGCGCCACGCTCACCCACCACAACCTGCTCAACAACGGGTTCTTCGTGGGTGAGGGCTGCGGCTACACCGAGGCCGACCGGATCTGCATCCCGGTGCCCTACTACCACTGCTTCGGCATGGGCATGGGCAACCTCGCGGCCACCTCCCACGGCGCGACGATGGTCATCCCGGCACCCGGCTTCGACCCGGCACTGACGCTGAAGGCGGTGCAGGAGGAGCGCTGCACCTCGCTGTACGGCGTCCCCACGATGTTCATCGCGGAACTGGCGCTGCCCGACTTCGGCACCTACGACCTCTCGTCGCTGCGGACCGGCATCATGGCCGGCTCCCCGTGCCCGGTCGAGGTGATGAAGCGGGTGGTCGCCGAGATGGGCATGACCGAGGTCACCATCTGCTACGGCATGACCGAGACCTCACCGGTCTCCACCCAGACCGGCGCCGACGACGACCTCGACCGGCGCACCTCCACCGTCGGCCGGGTGCACCCGCACCTCGAGGTGAAGGTGATCGACCCCGAGACCGGGCTCACCGTGCCCCGCGGGACGCCGGGGGAGTTCTGCACCCGCGGCTACTCGGTGATGCTCGGGTACTGGGAGCAGCCGGAGAAGACCGCCGAGGTCATCGACGCCGCCCGCTGGATGCACACCGGCGACCTCGCCGTCATGGACGCCGAGGGCTACCTCAACATCGTCGGCCGGATCAAGGACATGGTGATCCGCGGCGGCGAGAACGTGTACCCGCGGGAGGTCGAGGAGTTCCTCTTCACCCACCCGGACATCATCGAGGCCCAGGTCATCGGCGTCCCCGACGAGCGGTTCGGCGAGGAGCTCATGGCGTGGGTGCGGCTGCGGGCCGGTGCCGAGCCGCTGACCGCCGACGCCCTGCGCGAGTTCTGCACCGGCAAGCTCGCCCACTACAAGATCCCCCGCTACGTGAAGATCGTCGACGCCTTCCCGATGACGGTCACCGGCAAGGTGCGCAAGGTCGAGATGCGCGAGGTCTCGGTCGAGGAGCTGGGCCTGCAGGCGGCCGCCGCCGTCCGCAACGCCTGAGGCGCCGTCCGGCCCCGGTCGGCCTCAGGGGTGGCCGGTGGGGACGACGAGCGCGCGGTGGTCCGACAGCGGCAGCCGCACCGACTCCGCCGGCCCGGTCGCGGCGATCGGACCGCGGGCGAGCACGTGGTCCAGCTGCCGGGTCGGGGTGTCCACCGGGAAGGTGGCGGCCCGGCCCAGCGGTCGCAGGCCGCTCACCCGCACCGCCTGGGGTGCCTGCATGTTCAGGTCCCCCATGAGGATGAGCGGCTCACGGGTGCCGGTGAGCGAGCGCACCAGCTTCGACAGCTGCAGCGCACCCCAGCCGGGGACGAACGACAGGTGCGTGTTGCAGACGGTGAACTGCCCGTGCGGCCCGTCCAGGACGGCGGCGACGGCGACCCGTGGCTCGTCGCCGACCATCGTCGGGCGGGGCGCGCCGCGGAACCACACCGGCACCCGGCTGCGCAGGGCCGGCAGCCGCACCACCCGCCAGGACACGACGGGGTAGCGCGACAGCAGCGCGATGCCGTAGGTGGCCGACCCGGGCTGCTCGTCGCCGGTGGCGGCCATCCAGGTGCCCCCCGGCGTGCCGTGCAGCGCCGCCACGAACTGGGAGTCCACGGCGCCCATCGCCTCGGCGGCGACCGCGGTCAGGTCCGCGCCCATGGACCGCGGCTGGTCGCGGTCGACCTCCTGCAGGCCGAGGACGTCGGCGTCGAGGGTCTTCACCGCCGCGGCGAGGCGCTCGACGTCGACGCGGTCGTCGGCGGGGGAGCGGCCGTGGAGGATGTTGAACGTCGCGATCCGCACGCACTCCCAGTGCCCCGACCGGCGGCGTCCACACCGCCACGTTCCGACATCGCAACGCCGGGTAGCAGTTCCGCGTGCTGCCAGACGACCGGGACGAGATCCGTGACCTCCTCAAGCGCACCGCCGTCGCGCTCAAGCAGGGTGATGTGCCCTTCGCGCTGTGCGGGGGCTACGCCGCGTGGGTCCGCGGCGCACCGGAACCCGACCACGACGCGGACTTCCTCGTCCCGGCCGCGGAGTCCGAGCGGGCGGCGAAGGTGCTGGCCGAGGCCGGCCTGGAGGTCGTCGACCCGGCGGAGGACTGGCTGACCAAGGTCGTCCAGGGCAACTCGTTCGTCGACGTGCTGTGGCGCACCTGCGGCAGCCCGGTGGAGATGGACCTCATCGACCGTGCCGAGGAGCTGCCGGTGCTCTCGGTGCACATGCCGGTGCTGGAGGCCACCGACATCGTCGTCACCAAGCTGATGGCCCTCGACGAGCACTACTGCGACTACTCGCGGCTGCTGCCCGTGGCCCGCGCACTGCGCGAGCAGGTCGACTGGGCGCGGGTCCGCCGGGACGTCGCGAGCAACGACTTCGCGGCGGTGTTCCTCGTCCTGCTCGACCGGCTGGGGGTCGTGGAGGGGGTCCTCAGCGAGGGCTGAGCACCGCGACGAGCGCCGCCAGGGCCACGAGGACGACGACGGCGGTGACCAGCGCCGCCATCCCCGGCACGGCCACACCACGGTGGCGGTCGAGGGCCCGGCGTGTCTGGCGGGCGCGCAGCGGAGCCAGACCGCCGAGCACACCGAGGCCCAGCAGTGCGACGCCTCCGGACAGGGCGAGCCGACCCGGCGCCGCGGCCTCGGCCGACGAGTGCGCGAGCAGACCGGCCATGGCGAGCACGCCCAGGCCGGTGCGCCGCCACGCGAGGTCGGTGCGCTCGGGCTGTGTCTCCCGGAGCGGGCTCACCGGCCGACCACCTGGACGCCGACGAGCACCGCCACCACGACGAGGACGGCGGCCACCGCCGCGACCAGCGTGGGCAGGACCCAGCTGGACGGGAGCGGGCGGTCCGCGGCGATCGCCTGCTCGTTGCACCGCCAGCGCCGGTACCCGCCGAGCGCGGCGCCCAGGCCGGTCAGCACGAGGGCCACCGCGACCGCCGCGCTGCCCCAGCGCACGCCCAGGTCGGGGGCGAACTGGGCCACCGCCACCCCACCGGCGACCAGGGCCAACCCCGTCCGCAGCCAGGCGAGCAGGGTCCGCTCGTTGGCCAGCGTGAACCGGTAGTCCGGGTGGCCGGCGGGCTCGTCGGCGGTCGGCACCCGGTCAGGCTAGGGCGAGAGCGGAAAGGGCGCGGAGTCCCGGGACGGGGGCGGCTAACCTGGCAGGCGGCGGCCCCGTGCCGCGACCGTCCGCCCGGCCCGGTGCCGGGACCGTCCGCGACCGACTGAGGGATCAACGTGCCCACCGGCAGAGTCAAGTGGTTCAACCCGGAGAAGGGTTTCGGCTTCCTCTCTCGCGAGGACGGTCCCGACGTCTTCGTGCACAAGGACGCCCTGCCGGCCGGCACCAGCGAGCTCAAGCCCGGCCAGCGGGTGGAGTTCGGCATCGTCGCCGGCCGCCGCGGGGACCAGGCGCTGCAGGTGCGGGTGCTCGACCCGCTGCCCTCGGTCGCGGCGGCGCACGCCGAGCGGACGCGCAAGAAGCCCGACGAGCTGGTCCCGATCATCGAGGACCTCATCAAGCTGCTCGACGACGTCTCCAACGGCCTGCGCCGCGGCCGCCACCCCGACAAGGCGGTGGCCCGCAAGGTCGCCTCGGTGCTCCGCGCGGTCGCGACCGACCTGGAGCACTGAAGAAGGACCCCGTCCTCCTCACCGCTCGCAGGCTCGCGGCGAGCCTCTGGACGGGGCCGTTCCAGCACGTCACCCAGAGGGGCCGTTCCAGTACGTCACCCGGCGGGCGTCGCCGTCCCGCCGGTGGCGCCTCCGGCGCGCAGGAAGCCGACCGGCCACGCCCCGCTGAAGCCGTCGCAGTCCTCGTCGGGGTCCTCGACGACGACGAGGTAGAACGCCGGCGGGACGACGTCGGAGCTGTTGATCTCGTCGAACACCGTCGCGGCGCCCTCGACGTCGACCTCTCCGAGCTGCTCCTCCAGCTTCTCGTCGAAGACCTGCACGCTCCACCCCTGCTCGGCGACCGACTCGGGCACGGTGAGCCGGATCGTCGTGTCGGGGGAGACCTCGAGGATAGGCGGGGTGGTCGAGTAGCGCTGCCCCTGGCCGTCCAGACACGCCTGGGTCGGCGAGACGCTGACCTCCTGCGCGCCCGCCACGACCTCGACGTCCTCGGGACCGGAGGGCTCCGAGCCGCAGCCGGCCAGCAGCAGGACGCCGACGGCCAGCCCCGCCACCGGCCTCACTGCTGCCACTCCGGGGCCGGCTCGGCGGTGCCCGGCGACCACGCCTCCGGGGCGGCCGCGGTGCGGCGGCGCGGCCCCCACAGGACCAGCCCGACGGCGAGCACGAGCAGCGCGGCGGCCACGGTGAACCCGAGCCAGCCGGTGGGCGGCAGGGCGATGCCGAGAGCGCCGCCGACCACCCAGGACAGCTGCAGCATCGTCTCCGAGCGGGCGAAGGCCGAGGCGCGCAGGCTCTCGGGCACCTCCCGCTGGATGATCGCGTCGAGGGCCACCTTGCCCAGCGCGTTGGCCACGGCCGCCACGCCGGCGACGACGGCGGCCATCGTCAGGCTGTAGAAGACCGCGGCCAGCACGGTGATCGCGGCCGCGGTGCCGGCCGACCAGAGCACGATCGGGTCCGGGCTCACCCGGTGCAGCCGGGAGCCGACCGCCGTCCCGAGCACGCTGCCCACACCGGCGGCGCCGGCGATCGCGCCGAGGGCGAGGGTGGCCTGCCAGCCGTCGTCCACCGTGGCCTGCACCAGGAACGCGGAGAAGATGGTCAGGAAGCCGCCGAGCCCGCGCAGCGCGGCGTTGGCCCGCAGCGCCACGACCACGTGCGGGCTGACCGGACGCCGCCGCCGTCCGCCGGTCACCGGCTGCGGGGCGGTGGTGAGCACGTCGGCGGGCAGCTCCCCGGTCGGGACGTCGACGTGGTGCGGCAGCCGCACCGCGGCCACCGCGCCGGCCACGAACACCGCCGCGGTCGCGTACAGCAGCCACTCGAAGCCCAGCGCCCAGGCCAGCCCCGCCCCGATGCCGCCGAACGCACCGGCGGTGAGCAGCCCGAACACCGACGTCCGGGCGTTGGCCGAGGTCAGCGACATCGCACTCGGCAGCACCCGGGGGACCACCGCCGCACGCAGCACGTTGTGCGCCTTCGACAGCACCAGGACGCCGAGGGCGGCCGGGTAGAGGACGAAGTCGTCGAAGTGGGCGGCCATCACCAGCGCGAGCACGGCCCGGCCGAGCAGGCTCGCCGCCATCGCCCAGCGACGGCCGCGCTGGAGCCGGTCCAGCAGCGGCCCGATCACCGGGGCGACGACGGCGAACGGCGCCATCGTCACCAGCAGGTAGAGCGCCACGTTGCCGCGCTGGGCGTCGGTGGTCGCGGCGAAGAACAGCGTGCCGGCCAGCGAGACGGCGATCATCGCGTCGCCGGCCATGTGGAGGGCGTTGACCCACAGCAGGTGCGTCAGCCCGCTCTCGCCCGCGCCGTCGGCCCGGCTGGCCGCGCGGACCCGGCGCACCGCCGCGCCGGTCAGCTGCCGCGACCGCGCCGCGGCCACGCGGGTGACGGTCAGCTTGCGCGGCGGCAGCGGCGCGGTCGGCGGCGGGGCGGGCGGCCCCGGCGGCAGCGCGGGAGGCGGCGCACCGGCCCCCCCCGCCTGTGCCTCGGGCAGCGGCCGGGTGGCCGGCCGGGGGACGTCGATGGGGGTGGTGTCCATCCGCTCCGCGGCCGGTGGCAGCGGACGCCCGCGCAGGACGCCGCGCCGGGGCGCGGGTGGGCGGGGGCTGGGCACCCGCCCATCGTGCCGCACCCGTCTGAACAGGCGGTCGGCGAACCGCCCCCGTGCCGACGGCGGGAGCGCCCCCGTCAGGGACAATGGGGGCGTGACCGACTTCTCCGACCCCGCCCCGACGGGGAACGACGTGCTGTCCGCGGCGGTCGAGCAGGCCCGGGCGGCGGCGGTCGAGACCGCCGGCTCGCCGGACGTCGTCGGTGAGCACCTGGGCGCGACCCCCGAGGTGGGCGGAGCCCCTGAGCTCGGCGACGTGGTCACCCACTCCTTCGCCAGCCGGCTGCCGGGCTACGCGGGGTGGCACTGGGCGGTGACGCTGGCCCGGGTGCCGGGGGAGGACGCCGTCACCGTCGACGAGGTCGTGCTGCTGCCGGGGGAGCAGGCCCTGCTGGCCCCGGCCTGGGTGCCGTGGCACGAGCGGCTGCGGCCGGGTGACCTGTCGGTCGGCGACGTCCTGCCCGCGACGGAGGACGACCCCCGCCTGGTCCCGGCCTACGCGGTCGACGACGACTCCGCCGACGACCCGGAGGGCTCGGTGGTCGCCGCGGAGATCGGGCTCGGCCGGGAGCGGGTCATGTCCCGCGACGGGCGCAACGAGGCGGCCGCCCGGTGGAGCGCGGGGGAGTTCGGCCCGGGCTCGGCGATGGCCCGGCACGCACCCGGGCCGTGCGGCACGTGCGGCTTCTTCCTGCCGCTGGCCGGCTCGCTGCGGCACGGCTACGGCGCCTGCGGCAACGTCTACGCCCCGGCCGACGGGCGCGTCGTGGCGGTCGACTACGGGTGCGGCGCGCACAGCCAGGCCACGCTGGTCGCCGACGAGGCCGCCGAGGTGGTCACCTCGGCGCGCTACGACACCGGCGCCTTCGACGTCCTCTGACGTCGCGCCCCTCCGGGCCGCACGGGCTCGGCCGCTCCTGCGGTGTCCTGACCGGTCCGGCGGCGGTGCAGCACCGCAGCCGCGGGCGGAACACCGCAGGAGGGGTGAGACCGGCCGCGGGCGGGGTACCCGTCCCGGCGGCAGACCGCGAGGCGCTCAGTCCCGGCGGCGGTCCCCGAGCTGGCCCTGCCAGCGCATGATGCCGAGCCCGGCGGCGGCCAGGGCGATGCCGGCGACGCAGGTCCAGGTCCAGACCCGGTCGACGCGGTCGCCGAGCAGCAGGAGCACGAGGAGGGCGACCACCCACACCGCCGTCACGGCCAGCACCACGCGGACGGTGTCCACCCGCAGCGGGGGCGGGGCCTGCTTCGTCGGACCGGGCACCCCCCGACCCTAGGCGCTGCGCCCGACCTGCCTGCACAGCGCCGTCATCCGCGTGTGGCACTCTGTCGCCGCTCGTCCGCAGACCTCACCGGCCGGCCGGCGCGCGCTTCCCCCGCCGCTCGCCCGCCCGTCCACCCGTCCGGGAGTCGTTTCCATGGTTGAGAAGACCGGTCCGTCCACGGGCCGCATCGCCTCCGGTGACACACCGGCCGACGTCGCCGCCGGGGTGCGCACGCCACGCCGGACCGACGGCCCGCGCGTGAAGCCGAGGAACGGCCTGGACCGCTACTTCGAGATCAGCGCCCGCCGCTCGACGGTCGCCCGCGAGCTGCGCGGTGGCCTGACCACCTTCTTCACGATGGCCTACATCGTGATCCTGAACCCGATCATCCTGTCGGGCACGGACGTCACCGGCGGCACGCTGCCGTTCGCCTCCATCGCCGCGGTGACCGCGCTCATCGCCGGCGTCATGACGATCCTCATGGGCGTCGTCGGCCGGTACCCGTTCGCGGTGGCCGCCGGGCTGGGCATCAACGCGATCGTCGCGGTCTTCGCCGCCACCCAGCTGTCCTGGCCGGAGATCATGGGCCTGGTCGTGCTGGAGGGTCTGCTGATCACCGTGCTGGTGCTCACCGGCTTCCGCCGCGCGGTCTTCGAGGCCATCCCGCCGCAGCTGAAGACGGCGATCGCGGTGGGCATCGGCTTCTTCCTCACGATCATCGGCCTGGCCGACGCCGGCGTCGTCCGCCCGGGCTCGCCGCTGATCAGCTTCGGCGTCAACGGTCAGCTGGCCGGGTGGCCGCTGCTGGTGTTCGTCGTGGGCCTGCTGCTGACCGCGGTGCTCGTCGTCCGCCGGGTCAAGGGCGCCCTGCTCATCGGCATCGTCGTCTCGACCGTGCTGGCGATCGTCATCGAGGCCGTCGCCGAGATCGGTCCGCGCGTCGGTGAGGAGAACCCGCACGGCTGGGCGCTGCAGGTGCCCACGCTGCCCGAGGACGTCGTCGGCACGCCGGACCTCTCGCTGCTCGGCAACTTCTCGCTGTTCGGCGGCTTCGAGCGGATCGGCGTCGTCGCCGCCCTGCTCATCGTCTTCTCGATCATGATCGCCGACTTCTTCGACACCGTCGGCACGGTGACCGCCGTCGGCGCCGAGGGCGACCTGCTCGACGAGGACCGCAACCTGCCGAAGTCGCAGCCGGTCCTGCTGGTCGACTCGCTGGCCGCGGCCGCCGGTGGCGCGGGCAGCGTCTCCTCCAACACCACCTACGTCGAGAGCACCGCCGGTGTGGCCGACGGCGCCCGCACCGGCCTGGCCAGCGTCGCGACCGGCGTGCTGTTCCTCCTGGCGATGCTGTTCACGCCGCTGGTGCAGGTCGTGCCGTCGGAGGCCGCGGCGCCGGCGCTGGTCATCGTGGGCGCGCTGATGATCAGCCAGATCCGCAACCTCGAGTGGGACGACATGTCCCTGGTCATCCCGGCGTTCCTGACCATCGCGCTCATGCCGTTCACCTACTCGATCACCAACGGCATCGGCGCGGGCGTCATCAGTTACGTGTTGCTGCGCTCGGTCGTCGGACGGCGCCGCGAGGTGCACCCGCTCATGTGGGTCATCGCCGTCCTGTTCCTCGTCTACTTCGCCCTGGAGCCGCTGCAGCAGCTGTTCTGAGCCGCCCGAGAGACCGTTAGCTAGGCTGAGGAAGTGAGCCGGACGACGCTGGAGACCGCGGCGCTGGCCCACGACCTCCGCCTCGCGGTGATGCGGTTCTCGCGGCGGCTGCGCAGCCAGCGGGTCGACCAGTCGGTCACGCTCACCCACCTCGCGGCGCTGTCCACGCTCCAGCAGCACGGGGCGATGAGCCCGGGGGAGCTGGCGGCGCACGAGCGGGTGCAGCCGCCGTCGATGACCCGCGTCGTGGTCGCCCTCGAGGGGATGGGCCTGGTCACCCGGAGCCCGCACCCCACCGACGGCCGGCAGGTGGTCATCGACCTCACCCCCGCCGCCGAGGAGTTGCTCGCCGTCGAGGCGCGCGCCCGCGAGGCGTGGCTGTCCGGGCGGCTGCAGGAGCTGACCGCCGAGGAGCGCGCGGTCCTGCGCGAGGCGGCGGCGATCATGGGCAAGCTGGCGAGTGGGTGAGCGCTCGCACCGACAGCACGGGCATGTTCCGGTCGTTGCGCGTCCGCAACTACCGGATCTACGCCTCCGCCAACCTGCTCAGCCTCACCGGCACGTGGATGCAGCGGATCGGCCAGGACTGGCTGGTCCTGCAGCTCTCCGGTGACAGCGGCATCGCGCTGGGGCTGATCACCGCCCTGCAGTTCGGGCCCACCCTGCTGCTGAGCATGTACGGCGGGGTGCTGGCCGACCGCTACGCCAAGCGCCGCGTGCTCGTGGTCACCCAGGCGCTGATGGGCCTGCTCGCCCTCGTCCTGGGGCTGCTGGTCGCCGCCGACGGCATCGAGCTGTGGCACGTGTTCGTCCTCGCCGGGGCGCTGGGGGCGGTGTCGGCCATCGACGCACCGGTGCGGCAGGCCTTCGTGTCGGAGATGGTGGGGCCCGAGCTGCTGACCAACGCGGTCAGCCTCAACTCCACGATCTTCAACGGGGCGCGGCTGGTGGGCCCGTCGATCGCCGGCCTGCTCATCGGCGCCGCCTCGGGGGACACCGCGCCGGCCTTCTTCGTCAACGCCGCCAGCTTCGCCTTCACCATCGGCGCGCTGCTGAGCATGCGGCCCGGCGAGCTGCACCCGAGCCCCCGGCTGCCCCGGGCGAAGGGGCAGCTGCGCGAGGGGCTGGTCTACGCCTGGGCCCACCCGGACCTGCGGCTGGCCATGGGGCTGGCCTTCGTGCTGGGCACCTTCGCCTTCAACTACCAGGTGACGATCGCGCTGATGGCCCGCGAGGTGTTCGACCTGGGCGCCGAGGCGTTCGGGCTGCTGTCGACCTGCTTCGCCGTCGGCTCGCTGTCGGGCGCGCTGCTGTCCACCCGCCGCAGCACCCGCCCGCGGCAGCGCTTCCTCGTCGTCTCCGCCGCCGTCTTCGGCCTGCTGACGATCGCCTGCGGGCTGGTGCCCGGCTACTGGGCGTTCGCGGTGCTGCTGGTGCCCACCGGCGCGGCCGGGCTGGTGTTCAGCGTCGCCAACAACAGCTTCGTGCAGCTCGGCGCCGACCCGCAGATGCGCGGGCGGGTGATGGCGCTGTACTTCATGTGCTTCATGGGCGGCACCCCGCTGGGGGCGCCGACGATCGGCTGGATCTCCGAGCACCTCGGGGCGCCGTGGGGGCTGATCATCGGCGGTGCGGTCGCCGTCCTCGCCGGGTGCGTGGGTGCGGCGTGGCTGGCCCGGGGGCGCCGGGTCCGGCTGGAGGCCTCCCTCGCGCCGCCGCGGCTGCAGCTGCACGTGGGCCCGCGCGCGGTGCCGGCGCCCCCGGTGCGCGCCGCGGCGGCGGCCGCGCCGCAGGCACCCGGCCAGCGGGCGGCCAGCGGCGGGTGAGCGCGCGGCTGCCGGTGGACGCCGCCCCAACGTACCGTGACGCAGGTCCCCGTCGAGTCGTCCGCGGAGGCGACATGGCCGCGTCACTGCTGTACCTCGGGTCGATCGTGGCGGGCGTGGTCGGTGCGGTGGCCGGCCTCGGTTGGCTCGCCCGCTGGCTGTTCGGGTCCGCGCGGCTGCCGGTGTCCCACCGGCGGCGGGTGCCGGAACCGCCGGCGCCGGTGCACCGCCCGCTGGAGGCGGTTGCGGCGGACCTGCGCCGGCTGGGCCGCCAGCTGGCCCGCGTGCCGGCCGGCGTCCCCATGGCGCGCCGCCGCGGGCTGCAGGCCGCCTACGACGACGTCCTCGTCGAGGCGGCGGAGCTGCTGCAGGTGCCGCACACGATGACCGGCACCCCGCCCGGGCGGCCCCGCGACGTGGAGCGGCTGCGGGTACGGGCGGCGCTGGCCGACGCCGGCCTCGTGGAGCAGGACTGAGCGGCCTGGCGACGCGGCGGCTGTTCTTCGCGGTGACCCCGCCGCCCGCGGCGCGCGACGACCTCGACCGGGCACTGGAGCCGCTGCGCGACGCCCCCGGCGCCCCCCGCTGGACAGCTCCCGGCCGCTGGCACCTCACGCTGCTGTTCCTCGGTGCCGTGCCCGACGCGACCGTGGAACCGCTCGTCGCGGCCGCCGGGCCGGCCGTGGCCGGCACGCCGCCGCTGCGCCTGCAGCTGGCCGGTGCCGGCCGGTTCGGCTCGCGACGGCGGCCGCAGGTGTGCTGGGCCGGGCTCGGAGGGGACGTCGGCGAGCTGGGCGCGCTCGCCGTCCGGCTGGCCCGTGCCGCCCGCCGGCTGCGCCTGGCGGTGGAGGACCGGCCGTTCCGGGCGCACCTCACCCTGGGGCGCTGGCGACCGGGGCGTCCGGGGGACGGCGACCTGCCCGACCGGCTGGCCGGCTACCGCGGGCCGAGCTGGCCGGTGACCGAGGTCGAGCTGCTGGAGAGCCACCTCGGACCGGCGGCGCGCTACGACCGGCTCGCCGCCTGGCCCCTCGAGGGGTGACCGGCCTCAGACGACGGGGCCCTCCACGGGGGACGTCGCGTCGGGGTTGATCTCCTCGCCGGGCTCGAGCGGCTCGGGCTCGAGCGGCTCTCCCTCGTCGACGTGCTCGCCCTCCTCCTCGCCCTCTTCCTCCTCGCCCTCCACCTCGGGCGGCACGACCGCCCGCGGGTCGATGGCGTCGGCCCGCAGGATGAAGTGGCCCATCGTGGGGCCCGCGCTCGGGGTGTAGGTCGGCTTGGCGTTGAAGTACGAGGTGGGGTCGCAGGCCAGCAGGCCGAGGATCACCTCGGCGACGATCGTCGCGCCGACGGGGCCCAGGCGGTTGCCCCCGAGCAGCTCGGACTCCTTGAGGATGTAGAACCACAGCGGCGCCTTGCCGCCCCATCCCGGCTCGGTGAGGCCGAGCTCCGCGTTGGTGTAGACCTTCTTGGCCCCGATGGCCGTGGCGACGTCCTGGCCGGCGGGCAGCCCCAGCCGCTTCCCGCGCAGCAGGTTCCGCTCGATCAGCGAGACGATCGCGCCCGCGGTGGGGGCGACGACCGTGGGTGGCAGCTTGGTGAGCGGCAGCGACAGGTGGGTGTCGATCTTCCGGGCCATGTTGCGGTCGTCCGGCGCGCTCATGCCGGGGATGTCGAAGAAGTAGTTCCAGTCGATCCACAGGTCGGCGGGGACCGGGCGGTGCCCGCGGAGGTCCTGGTAGCCCTCCTGGGCGAAGATCGGCACGGTGCGCAGGTCCTGCACCTCGTACTCCGCGCGGATCATGCTGTGCCCGAAGCGGTAGGCCGCCCCGGAGTGCTCGATGGGCATGTAGGGGCGCTGCCGGTCGCGGGGCTTGTAGAACTTGCCCACGAACTCGATGGGGCCGCCGCGGCGCTGGGCGATCTTGCTCCGCACGACCTCGCCGCCGACGATGCGGGTCAGGAAGTCGTTGACGATCAGCCACTGGAAGTTCCACCGCAGCTCCTGCTGGGCCTGCTCGAAGGTCTTGCCCTCGTCCCGCAGCTTGTTGTGCATGCGCAGGAAGACCGCGTGCAGTTGGGCGACGATGAGGTTCTCGTCGTTGCGGGGGTCGCCCAGGTACGCCGCGCCCGTGTCGTCGCGGGGCAGGTCGTGCACCCCGTCGTGGTCGTTGACCCGGAGGTACCCCGGCCGGGCCGGGTCGTAGAGCTCCGGGCTGAGGACGGGGCCCTTGCCGTAGACGCTGGCCAGGTCGAAGCGGGGCGTGTCGTAGTTGGTGACGCCCCGGGGGTCGTACTCCTGCTCGGTCAGCGGTGTGGTGTCCAGCGTCATGTCGTGGTCGATGAACTGACCGAGGTAGATGTACCCGGCGGGGATGTTCGAGATGTCGAACTCCGCGTCGGAGAGGGCGACGTCGCTGAGCGGCAGCTTGCCGTCGTTCATCTTCGCGGCGAGCGCCGTGAGCAGCGCGTCCGGCGGGCTGAACGCCGGCAGCTGCTTGAACATGACGCCGAAGCGGGCCTCGCGGTCGCGCCCGACGCGCACCGCGATGTCCGAGCCGCGCGGGTTGCCCACCGCGTGCTCGGCGCGGGCGGCCGGTGGCAGCCGGCGCGTGGGCTGGAGCGTGGTCGTGGTCGCCGGCGCCGCGGTGGTCGCGGTCCGCCGCTCCGGTGCCGCGAACGCCGTCCCGCCCATCGCCGGGACCGCGGCCAGACCGGCCAGCCCGGCGGCCAGCACCGACCGCCGGGACAGCCGTCCGGGCGCACCCCCGTCGTCCCTGGCGCCTGCTCCGCTGAAGGGGCAGCCGCCCCCGGACCCGTCCCCGAACTCGCGCATGAACGCCCCCCGGCGCAGTGAGAGCCCGCCCCCAGCAGCAGCTCTCGGTGCCGTCGACCCTCCCTGGAGCCGAAACCGCAGGCCACACACGGAAGCGGGGGCGGGGAGCCCCCAGAGTTGGGGAGAGAGGGGACGGCGTGTCGCGCTTCGTGCTCAGCCGGTCACGATGGGTGCGGCGAACTCACCAGGCGTACTCCATGGGCGCCGCACGGTAGCCGGGGAAGATCTCGTCCAGCCGGGCCAGCTGGGCGTCGTCCAGGCGGACGTCGAGGGCACCGAGGGCGCCCTCCAGCTGCTGCGTGGTGCGCGGGCCGACGATGGGTGCGGTGACCGCCGGCTGGTGCAGCAGCCAGGCGACGCCGACGTCCGCCGGGGCCAGGCCCCACTCCCGGCAGGCGTCCTCATAGGCCTGCAGCGCCGGCCGGTGCCGCTCGACCCGCTCCTCGGCGGCGCGGCGCCGGTCGCCGCCCTCCTTCGCGAGGACCCCGGCGAGCAGGCCGCCGGCCAGCGGGCTCCACGGGATGATCCCGACGCCGTAGTGCTGCGCGGCGGGCAGCACCTCCAGCTCGACGTGCCGGGTGAGCAGGTTGTAGTGGGACTGCTCGCTCACCAGGCCGAGGAAGTGCCGGCGGGCGGCCGCCTCGTTGGCCGCCGCGATCTGCCAGGCGGCGTGGTTGGACGAGCCGACGTAGAGCACCTTGCCCTGGGCGACGAGGGTCTCGCAGGCCTGCCAGACCTCCTCCCACGGCGTGGCCAGGTCGACGTGGTGGAACTGGTAGAGGTCGATCCAGTCGGTCTGCATCCGGCGCAGGGAGGCCTCGCAGGAGCGCACCAGGTTGCGGGCGGACAGGAACGTGTCGTTGGGCCAGTCGGTCATCGAGCCGTAGACCTTGGTCGCGAGGACCGTCTTCTCCCGCCGCCGGCCGCCCCGGGCGAACCAGGTGCCGAGCACCTCCTCCGTGCGCCCCTTGCCGGCGTCGAAGCCGTAGGTGTTGGCGGTGTCGAAGAAGTTGACGCCGTCGGCCTGCGCGCGGTCCATGATCGCGTGCGCGTCGGCCTCCTCGGTCTTCCACCCGAAGTTCATCGTGCCCAGGCAGAGGCGGGAGACCGACAGGCCGCTGCGCCCCAGGTGCGTGTACTCCACGGGGGTCCACCCTGGCAGTCTCGGAGACGTGCCGCAGACCGACCCCGTGCTCGCCGCGTTCGACGCCGCCACCGCCGTGACCCGCACCGAGGGCGGCGGCCTGGCCGCGGAGCTGGACCCGGGATGGGACGTCGGGCCCGGCATCCTCAACGGCGGCTACCTGCTCGCGGTGGTGGCCCGGGCCGCCCTGACCGCGAGCCCGCACGCGCACCCGGTCGCGCTGGCCGCGAGCTTCCTGCGGGCCACCCCGCCGGGGCCGGCCACGCTGACGGTCACCCCGGGCCCGGCCGGCCGCACGCTGGCGCACTCCTCGGTGCTGCTCGCCCCGGCCGGTGGGCCGTCGCTGGCGGTCCAGGTCACCACCGCGACGCTGACCGACGAGCCGCCGGTGTACTCCGGCTGGTCCGCGCCGGTGGCCACCCCGGTGGCCGACTGCCTGCCGGCGGTGGACGACGGCACGCTGGCCCACCCGCTGCCGGAGGTCGGGCTGCGGACCCGCGTGCACACCCGGCTGGACCCGGAGACCGCCGGCTGGGCGATGGGCCGGCCCGGGGGTGAGCCGTACCTGCGCGGCTGGGTGCAGCTGGCCGACGGGCGGGAGCCGGACCCGCTGGCGCTGCTGCTGTTCGCCGACGTGCTGCCGCCGACCAGCTGGGCGACCGGGCGGTTCGGCTGGGCGCCGACGGTGCAGCTGCAGGTGCTGGTCCGCGCCCTGCCGGCGCCGGGCTGGTGCCTGGTGGAGGCCCGGGCGAACGAGGTGGCCGGTGGCTGGCTGGACGAGGACTACCGCATCTGGGACTCCACGGGCCGGCTGGTGGCGCAGAGCCGGCAGCTGGCCCGCCTGCCGCGCTAACGGACCTGCGGCAGCTCGACGTCCCCGGTCAGGTACCGCTGCACGGTCGGCCCGACGGCGGCGACCAGCTCCTCCCGGGGCGCGGAGGCCAGCGGCTCGAGGCGGAACACGTAGCGGGCCATCACCAGCCCCATCAGCTGCGAGGCGACCAGCGCGCCGCGCGCCTCCCGCTCGGCGACGGGCAGGTCGAGGGTGCCGACCACGCGGCGGATCACCCGCGCGACGAGGAACTCCCGCAGCAGCTTCGCCGTCCACTCGTTGCCGACGGCGGAGCGGATGAGCGCCAGCCCGGCCGGGCGGCCCGGGCCGTCCCACACCCGGAGCACCATGCGGACGACGGCCGCGCCGAGCTCGCCCGGGGCGGAGGCGAGTACCTCGGGCAGCAGCTCGCCGGGGTCGGCGGGCGCCTCCACCGCGGCGAGGAAGAGCTTCTCCTTGGTGCCGAAGTAGTGGTGCACCAGGGCCGGGTCGACCGCGGCGGCGGCCGCGATGCCGCGGATGGACGCACCGTCGTAGCCGCGCTCGGCGAAGGCGGTGCGGGCGGCGGCCAGCACCGTGTCGCGGGTGTCCGGGTTGCCGGGACGGCGGCCGGTGGGCCGGCGGCGGGCCTCGCTCAGCTGGTCCTCCTCCGCAGGGTCGCCGCCGCCAGCGCGAGGGCGAGCAGGGCGGCCCCGGCGACGACGCCGAGGTCGGCCCACGTGCCGCCCGTCGGCTCCGGGAAGCGCCCCACCTGCTGCACGGCGTCCACGGCGTAGGTCAGCGGCAGGACGTCGCTGACCCCCTGCAGCCAGCCGGCCATCTGCGCCCGCGGCACCAGCAGGCCGCACAGGAAGAACTGCGGCAGGACGACGACCGGCATGAACTGCACCGCCTGGAACTCGCTGCGGGCGAAGGCGCTGGCCAGCAGCCCGAGGGCCACCCCGAGGACGGCGTCGGCGACGGCGATGAGGACCACCGCCCACAGCGGGCCGGCCACGTCCAGGTCGTAGAGGGTGGTGGCGACCGCGACCGTGACCGTCGCCTGCACCGCCGCGGCGAGGCCGAACGCGATGCCGTAGCCGAGCAGCAGGTCCAGCCGGGCCAGCGGGGTGGTGAGCAGCCGCTCCAGCGTGCCGGTGGTGCGCTCCCGCAGCATGGCGATGCTGGTCACCAGGAACATGACGACGAACGGGAAGACGCCGAGCATCGTCAGGCCCACCCGGTCGAAGACGCCGACCTGCCCGGGCAGTGCCGGGACGTCGCGCCACAGCAGGTACAGGAGGCCGAGCAGCAGGCTGGGCAGGACGAGCATCATCGCGATCGTGCGGTGGTCGTGCCGCAGTTGGCGCAGCACCCGGGCCGTCGTCGCCGCCGTCAGCGACGGGCGCAGGACGCGCGGGGCGGTCGCCGTCGTCACGCCGCCACCTCCTCGGAGGCGCGGATCAGCCGGAGGAAGCCCTCCTCCAGGTCGTCGGTGCCGGCCTCGGCGCGCAGCCGGTCCGGGGTGTCGTCGAACAGCAGCCGGCCCTCGCGGAGCAGCAGCAGCCGGTCGCAGCGGGCCGCCTCGTCCATGACGTGGCTGGAGACCAGCAGGGTCGTGCCGGCGGCGGCCAGGTCGTGGAAGCGCGCCCACAGCTCCACCCGCAGCACCGGGTCCAGGCCCACCGTGGGCTCGTCGAGCACGAGCAGCTCGGGCTCTCCGACGAGCGCGCAGGCCAGGGAGACCCGCCCCTGCTGCCCGCCGGAGAGATCGCGCACGAGCCGGCCGCCGGCGTCGGCGAGCCCGACGGCGGCCAGCGCGGCGTCGGCCGCGGCCGCGCCCCGGCCGTACAGGGCGGCGAAGTAGCGGGCGTTCTCCCGGACGGTCAGGTCGGGGTAGACGCTCGGTGCCTGGGTGACGTACCCGACGCGGGTGCGGAGGGCCGGCGCGCCCGCCGGCTGCCCCAGCACGGTCACCTCGCCGGAGTGCACCTGCTGGACGCCGACGATCGCCCGCATGAGCGTCGTCTTGCCGCTGCCCGACGGGCCGAGCAACCCGGTGACGCGGCCGCGCGGGACGCCGGCGGAGACCCCGTGCAGCACGGGCCGGTGCCCCCGGTGGACCACGAGGCCGGTGAGGGTGACGGCGTCGGTCATGGTCGCCTCCTGCCGAGGAACTCAACGCCCGATGAAGTCAACGCCAGGTGACTTCGGTTGTCAACGGCTGCCGGCGTGGGGCTTGGCAGGATCAGGCCGTGTCGAGCGCGCCCGTCCTGATCACCGACCCCCGCGACGAGCGGGTCGCCGACTTCCGGGACCTCAAGGCCGGCGACCGGCCGCCGGGCACCGAGCGGGGGACCGGACCGGTGATCGTGGAGGGCGTGCCGGCGGTCGAGCGGCTGCTGGCCTCGCCCTACCGGGTGCGCGCGGTGTTCGGTGTGGCGGGCCGGGTGGCCGCCCTCGACCTGCCCGAGGGGGTGCCGGCCTACGAGGCCGACAAGTGGGTGCTCTCGGAGGTCATCGGCTTCCGGCTGACCCGCGGCGTGCTTGCCGCGGCCGACCGCCGCGCACCGGAGGACGTCGACGCGCTGCTGGCCGGGCCCGACCCGGCGGCGCCGCGGCGGCTGGCGGTCCTCGAGGCGCTCAACGACGCGGAGAACCTCGGCTCGATCGCCCGCTCGGCGGTGGCCCTCGGCGTCGACGCGCTGCTGCTGGACCCGCGCTGCGCCGACCCGCTCTACCGGCGCTCGGTGCGGGTGTCGATGGGCCACGTGCTCGCCCTGCCGTTCGCCGTCCTGCCCGACTGGCCCGGCGGGCTGGCGCGGCTGCACGACGCCGGCTACCTGACCGTGGCCCTCACGCCGGCCCCGGACGCCGTCGACCTCGGCGCGATCGACCCGCGCGCCCACCCGCGGACGGCGGTGCTGCTCGGCGCGGAGGGGCCGGGGCTCACGCCGGAGGCGCAGGCGGCGGCCCGGGTGCGGGCGCGGATCCCGATGCGGGCCGGCGTGGACTCCCTCGGCGTGGCCGCCGCCGCGGCCGTGGCGTTCGCGACCCTGCGCTGAGAGGAGATCTCTTCCTGCAGGGGCTGGTGCGGCCCCGTCCAGGGGCCCGCCCTGAGCGTGCGAAGGGCGGGGAGGACGGGGTCCTTCATCAGCGGGGCCGGACGCCGGGCAGCGCGGCGGCCGCGGCGACCGACAGCGCCCCACCGATCGCGGTCAGCCAGAAGACCCCCGTGCCGGCGCCGCCGGCCATGAGGAGGGCCAGCAGGCTCGTGCCGGTGATGCTGCCCAGGTAGCGGCAGGTCGACCACACACCCGAGGCCAGGCCGGCGCGCTCGGGCGGCAGGGCCTCCAGCCCCGCCGTCTGCACCGCGGCCGCCGCCATCCCCTGGCCGATCCCGCACAGTGCCAGCAGCACCGCGGCCGCCGGCACCTGCCGGGCGGGGTCGACGGCGACCAGCGCCACCGCCGGGACGGCCACCAGGACGCCTCCCACGACGGCGGGGCGGCGACGTCCCCAGCGGTCACTGAGCCGGCCGCCGAGGAGCGCGGCGACGCTGGCCCCCACGAGGGCGGGCAGCAGCAGCGCGACGGCCGGGCCGGTACCCACCAGGAGCGGGACGGCGAGCACGACGGTGTAGAGCGCCAGGTTGCCTGTGGCGACCGCGGCGCCGGCCGCCAGGACCGGGCGCAGCCGCAGCACCCGCACGTCGAGCACCGGCGCCGCCTGGCGCAGCTCGCGCCGGGTGAACGCGACGGCGACCAGCGCGAGCGCGCCCGCGGCGGCGCCCAGCCAGCCCGCTTGGAGCCGCCGGGCCTCGCTGAGGAGGGCTGCCCCACCGCCGAGCACGGCGAGCAGCAGGAGCGCGCCGGGGACGTCGAACGGCGCGCGTGCGGCCGGCTGCTCGCCCCGCGGGTCGGGCGGGAACCACGCCCGGACGGCCACGACGCCGAGCACGGCCACCGGCAGCGTGACGAGGAACGCGCCCCGCCAGCCGGCCAGGTGCACGGCGAGGCCGCCCAGCGGGGGGCCGGCCGCGGCCGCCGCGGTCGCGCTCGCCCCCACCGCGCCGAACGCCCGGCCACGGCGGACGGCGGGGACCGCTGTCCGGACCGTCGCCGCGGCGTTGACCAGGGCCAGGGCCCCGAACGCCGCCTGCCCGCAGCGCAGGACGCCGACCGCCGGCAGCGCCGGGACGGCGGTGGCGAGCGCGGTGCAGACGCCGAACCCCGCCGTGCCGAGCAGCGCGCAGCGCCGGCGACCCCACCGGTCACCCAGGGCCCCGGCGATGGACTGGCAGGCCGCGGTGACGACCAGGTAGGCGGTCACCAGGGCCACCACCCCGGCGACGCCGGCACCCAGGGCCGCGCCGATCCGGGGCAGCGCGACCGCCACGGAGGTCGAGCCGAGCGGGACGAGCGTGGTGGCCAGGCACGCGGCCGCCACGACCGGTCGCTCGCCCGTGCGTGCCCGGGCGGCGGGCTCCGGTCCCGCGGTCACGCCGGGGTCAGCCGGCGGTGATGGGCCGGCGCTGGAGCAGGGCCACGCCGGCGGCTCCCCAGGCCCACTCGACGTCGGAGGGGCCGCCGAACAGCTCGTCGCAGCGGCGCGCCAGCTGAGCCAGCACGGTCAGCTCGGACTCGTCCAGGCACGGCCGGCCGGCGCGCTCGGGGTCGACGTCGACCGTCGCCGTCCCGCCCCCGGGGCGGGGGACGACCGCCCGGTCCTTGCGCCCGACGACGCGGTGCAGCAGCCGGCCATCGCGGTCGAGGCGGAACAGGTCGGGGACGACCATGCCCTCGACCACGGCCTCGCCCAGTGCCCAGCTGGCCTCCACGACCAGTTCGTCGGCTCCGCTGACGGGGTCGTGGGAGAACAGCACCCCCGCGGCCACGGCGGGCACGAGGCGCTGCAGCACCACCGCGCAGCGCGGCGGGGACCGGTCGCCCCGGGCGTGGCGGTAGGCCAGCGCCGACTCGGCGCAGGCCGACGCCGCCACCCGGACGACCGCGTCGACGACGTCCTGCACCGCCACGTTGAGCAGCGACAGGTGCTGGCCGGCGTAGCTCGACGCCGTGCCGTCCTCGCCGACCGCCGAGGAGCGGACCGCCAGCGGCTCGCCCAGCTCCGCGGCCGCGGCCCGGACGGCGGCGACCGCCTGCTCGTCCCCGGCGGACACGGCCCCGACGAGACCGGCGGACAACGCCGTCCCCGGCGGGACGGGCAGGCCGCTGCGCAGCGCCCGGCCCAGGGCGACCGCCTTGCCGCCGTAGCCGTCCTCGTCCTCGACCGCGGCCAGCGGCAGCAGTGCGACGGTCACAGGACCGTGACCGTGCCGGTGGCGCCCTCGACGCGGACCCGGGCGCCGTCCGGCACCGCCCGGGTGGCCTCCGAGCAGCCCACGACGGCGGGGACGCCGAACTCCCGCGCCACGATCGCCGCGTGGGACAGCAACCCGCCGCGGTCGGTCACGATCGCCCCGAGGCGGGGGAGCACCAGGTTGAACGCCGGCCCGGTGGACGACGCGACGAGCACGTCACCGGCCTGGATGCGGGACAGCTCGTCAGCGCCTGACACCACCCGTGCGGTGCCCTCGTAGCTGCCGGAGCTGACCCCCAGGCCGTGCAGCACGCGCCCCTCCGGCGGCCGGGCCGCGTCGCGCAGCACGGCGGTGACACCGAAGCCGACGGCCTCGTGGATGCGGGCCGCCGCCGGCGGCAGCCAGGCCGGCGGTACCGGCTCGGCCGGTGGGGGCCCGAAGAAGGGCGGCATGTCCCGGTAGTCGGCGGTCCGCCTCCGGTGCACCCGGGCGGCGACCTCCTCCCGGCTCGGACCGCGCCCCTCGACCAGCAGCGACCGGACCTCCCCGGGTTCGAGGTCGACGGCGTCCTCGGCGTCCGCCAGCAGGCCGCGGTCGGCCAGCCGGCGACCGACCTCCAGCAGCGCCGTCCGTGCGGTGCTGCCCATCAGCCGGTCGCTGTGGACGGCGCGCTCGTCCCGCAGCCGGTACAGCAGCCGGGCCTCGCCGAGCAGGTCGTCGAAGGCCTCGCGGTGTTCCGGCGGGACGGCCGCCCGCACGTGGGCCTCCGCCTGAGCGGCCGCGGTGTCGTCGCGCGGGCGGTCAGGGGAGAGTGCGCCGCGGATGCGGGCCAGCACCAGCCCCGGGGCCTCCAGGGACCCGGGTTCGGCGACGGAGTCCTCACCGTCGACCGGCAGGGCCGCGAGTGCGGCGAGGTACGCCCCGGCCCGCTCGCCGACCGCACCGGGCCGGCGCAGCAACGCGCTGAGCACGGCATCCGGCTCCGCAGCCTCGTCCTGCAGCAGGGCTGCGGCGTCGGCGTCCTCGCGGAGGGCGGTGACGAGGTCGGCCAGCTCGTCGGGTGCGCCCTCGGTGACCGGGCTGGCGCCGGCGAGGCAGGCCAGGACGTCGGCGGGAGGCAGGCCCGTCCAGCGCACGGCGTGCACGGCGAAGTCCGAGACCGGCAGCAGCGCGGGCACGCTGTACCGGTGGTGCTGCTTCCACCCCTCGACGAGGGCCTGGGCGCACCGGTCGACGTGGTCGGCCAGGCCGGCGTCGTCCAGCGCGCCGAGGTCCATCGCGGACAGCGCCCGGTGCACGCCGTGCAGTGCCGGCTTCACCTCCTCGTCCCACTCCCGCAGCGCCGCCCGCCAGCGGCGCTCGGCGAGGGTCGCCTCGGCGGTGGTCATCCGGTCCCGCAGCGCCGGGTCCTCCTCCAGGAGCCGGCGGAACACCGGCTCCGGCGGCGGGCCGGCGGCGTCCGGGGGTGCGCCCACGGGCCGCAGCCGCTGGTAGAGGAACCCGCCGACGACGGCGGTGTCGAAGTGCTCCAGGAGGGTGCCGTAGCGCGCCAGGCCTTCCTCGAAGCCGGCGGAGAACCCCTGCAGGACCGCCACGGCGGTGAACCGGCACAGCGGCCTCGGGACGTGGCTCGCATCCAGCGTCCAGGTGCCCGGACCGGGGGCGACCCACGTGGGCGCGCTGTCGACCTGCTGGGCGTGGACGTCGGTCATCGTCGCCTCCCGGGCACGTGGAGGCGGAAACGGTAGGGACCGGTCCGGGGACCGGGCCAGGGCCGGAGTGCCCTGCCCGGAGCGGTCAGCCGCGCAGGGAGAACCGGGCGAGCAGGGCCCGGGCGTCCTCGGCACGGGCCGGGTTGCACATGACGTCGTAGCGGCCGGCGACGATGGCGCTGGTGCTGGTGAAGTCCCGCCGTCCCCGGGTGGCGGCGTAGCCCATGGCGCCGAACAGCAGGCCGAACAGCAGGCCGACCAGCAGGCCGGTGAGCACCGAGCCGACCCAGTTGGCGCCGTCCTCGGCGAAGATGCCCAGCAGCAGGCCGACGAACAGCCCCCACCAGGCGCCCGCGGCCGCACCGGCGGCGACCGCGCGGCCCATCGTCAGCCGGCCGGTGACCTTCTCGACCTGCTTGAGGTCCGAGCCGATGATCGTGACGTTCTCGACGGCGAACTTCTCGTCCGACAGGTAGTCGACGGCGGCCTGGGCCTGCTCGTAGCTGTCGTAGGACCCGACCTGCACGCCGCCGAGCGGCATGGACACCGACGCTGCCATGGGCACCTCCTACCCCTGGACGGACGGCGGACACGCCACGGGCGTTCCGCTGGCCGCAGCCTAGGGCTCAGCGGTGGCGGCGGACCCCGAAGACGATGTCCTCCCACGCCGGGATGCGGGCGCGCGGGTCCTCGTCCTCGCCGTCGCCGTCCCCGCCGGGGCGGCCCAGGACGACGGTGTCGTGCTCGGCGATGTCGTCGTCGAACTCGACGTCGGTGCGCCGCTCCACGTCGGTGCGCCGCTCGCCGCCGGGGGAGCCGGCGTCGGGGAGGACCGGGCGGACGTGCTCGTCGTCGTCCTCCGCGCGGTCGTCGTCGGCCAGGCGGGCGGAGGACGCCGGCGCGGCCACGCCGTCGTCGTCGGGGACGACGGCGACCGGCCGGCCGCGGTACACCGGCACCGGCCGCTCGGTGGGCACGTGCGGGACGACGCGGACCAGGCGGGTGCCCTCGGCGAAGTCGGTGGTGGTGGCGTCGACCGGGGTGACGGTGCGGCCGGGGATGTCGTAGGCCCAGAGGGTGACGCCGGACTTCGCGCCGGCCTGCCAGGCCGCGGTCACCTGCCAGGTGCCGTCGGGGGAGCGGAACGCGTCCCAGCGGACGGCGTCGAGGTCGGCGCCGAGCAGCCGCAGCCGCTCGGACATGAACTGCTGCAGCGGAACGGCAGGGGCGCCGTCGGAGAGGCGGACGCGGGCCTCGCGGGCCTGCTCGGCGACCCGTTCGCGCTCCTGCAGGACCGGGTGGGCGAAGCGCAGGATCCGCTCGACCCGGATGCCGGAGGCCTGGGCGACCTGCTCGGGGGTCTCGCCGGCGCGGATGCGGGCCTGGATCACCCGAGGCGGGAGGGTGGCGCCGATCTCGACGTCGATCTGGCCGAGGCGGCGCGCGTCGCCGCGGGCGGCGGCCCGGACCCGGTCGTCGATGGGCAGCTCGAAACGCTCACCCTCCTCACCCGGCTCGGCGCCGTCCACGGCGAGCACGAGGCTCGTGCCGTCGTCGGAGAGCGCCACGAGGCGCAGCGTGCGCATGGCGACCTCCTGGGGACTGCGGCAGCGGGTGGAGCGGCTCGGGCGAGACAGGCTGGCTCCCGAGGCTATCCGCGGACGGCGGACGGGACCGGCAGGCTCGCCCGGCGTGGCGCGATGCCGGCGGGAACGTCCCCGGTCTCCGTGTCCTCCCTCAGAGCTTCCCGACGACGAAGTCGATGCACGCGGTGAGGGCGCTGACGTCGTCCGGGTCGACGGCGGGGAACATGCCGACCCGCAGCTGGTTGCGGCCCAGCTTCCGGTACGGCTCGACGTCGACCACGCCGTGGGCCCGCAGGACCTTCGCCACCGCGGCCGCGTCGACGGACTCGTCGAAGTCGACCGTGCCGACGACGTAGGAGCGGTGGTCGGGGTCGCGGACGAACGGCGTGGCGAACGAGGACTGCTCGGCCCACCCGTACAGGCGGCGCGAGGACTCCTGGGTGCGGGCCACCGCGCCGGAGAGCCCGCCGAGCGACAGCAGCCAGCGGATCTGGTCGGCCAGCAGGAACAGCGTGGCGACCGCCGGGGTGTTGTAGGTCTGGTCCTTGCCGGAGTTGTCGACGGCGATCGACAGGTCGAGGAACCCGGGGACCCAGCGGCCCGAGGCCTTGATCTCGCTGATGCGCTGCAGGGCGTCACCGGACATGAGGGCGATCCACAGGCCGCCGTCCCCGCCGAAGTTCTTCTGCGGCGCGAAGTAGTAGACGTCGGTCTGCGAGACGTCGACCGGCAGGCCCCCGGCGGCGCTGGTGGCGTCGATGAGCACGAGGGCGTCGTCGGTGCCCGCCGGCCGCTGCACCGGGGCCATGACGCCGGTCGAGGTCTCGTTGTGGGCCCACGCATAGACGTCCACCCCGTCGGTCGCCGTGGGCAGCGCCAGGGACCCCGGCTCGGCCGTGGCGACCACCGGGTCGGCGAGGAACGGTGCCTCGGCCGCGCCGGACGCGAACTTGGCGGAGAACTCGCCGTAGGTGCCGTGCGCGCTGCGCTCCCGGATCAGCCCGATGATCGCGGCGTCCCAGAAGGCCGTCGTCCCCCCGTTGCCGAGCACGACCTCGTAGCCGTCCGGCAGGTCGAACAGCGCGGACAGGCCCTCGCGCACCTGGCGGACCAGGCCCTTGACCGGGGCCTGCCGGTGGGAGGTCCCCATCAGCGAGGCGCCGCTGGAGGCCAGCGCCTCGAGCGCCTCGGGACGGACCTTCGACGGGCCGCAGCCGAAGCGGCCGTCGGCGGGCAGGAGGTCGGCGGGGATGGTGATGCTCATCCGGGGGGTGTTGCCTCTCAGATCAGGTCAGGGCGGGGCGGTGTTCAGGCCGGCGCGGACTCGGTGACGGCCTTGGTCCGGATGGTGTCCCAGCCCTCGACCTCCTCGGGCCGGCGCGGCTCGGGGCCGATGTAGCGGGCCGACGGGCGGACCAGCCGGCCGGTGTTCTTCTGCTCGAGGATGTGCGCGCACCAGCCGGCGGTGCGGGCACAGGTGAACATCGAGGTGAACATGTGGCTGGGCACCTCGGCGAAGTCCAGGACGATCGCCGCCCAGAACTCCACGTTGGTCTCGATCGGGCGGTCCGGACGGCGCTCCCGCAGCTCCTCCAGGGCCGCCTGCTCCAGCGCCCGGGCCGCCTCGAACCGCGGCGCGCCGAGCTCCTCGGCGGCCCGGCGCAGCACGCGGGCGCGGGGGTCCTCGGCGCGGTAGACGCGGTGGCCGAAGCCCATGAGGCGCTCGCCGCGGTCCAGCAGGTCCTTGACGTACTTCTCGGCGTCGCCCTCCTTCTCCACACCGTCGAGCATGTGCAGCACCCGGGACGGCGCCCCGCCGTGCAGCGGGCCGGACATGGCCCCGATCGCGCCGGAGAGGGCGGCGGCGACGTCGGCACCGGTGGAGGCGATCACGCGGGCGGTGAAGGTGGAGGCGTTCATGCCGTGCTCGGCGGCCGACGTCCAGTAGGCGTCGACGGCGGCGACGTGGCGGGGGTCGGGCTCGCCGCGCCAGCGGACCATGAACCGCTCGACGATGGTGGCGGCCTCGTCGATGCGCTTCTGCGGAACGGCCGGGACGCCGATGCCGCGGGCGGACTGGGCGACGTAGGACAGCGCCATCACCGCGGCGCGCGCCAGCTGCTCGCGGGCCTCCTCGGAGCTGATGTCCAGCAGCGGGCGATAGCCCCAGAACGGGGCCAGCATCGCCAGCGCGGCCTGCACGTCGACCCGCACGTCACCGCTGTGCACCGGGATGGGGAACGGCTCGGCCGGGGGCAGGCCCGGGCCGAACTTCCCGTCGACGAGCAGCGCCCACACGTTGCCGAAGGTGACCTTGCCGACGAGGTCCTCGATGTCGACCCCGCGGTACCGGAGCGCGCCGCCGTCCTTGTCCGGTTCGGCGATCTCGGTCTCGAAGGCGATGATCCCCTCGAGGCCGGGCACGAAGTCGTCGGCCATCTCGCATGCTCCTCTGCGCGCGGGACACGTGCGCACACCGGTGATGGCGCACGACTGCGCCTGCGACCCTAGGCCGTGCCGACACGCCGGGCACAGCGGGGGCGGAGGCCCCGCGCCCTGCGCGCCGGTCACCCCCGCCGGTGACAGCATGGAGTCGTGCCCGACCTCTCCCGCATGCGCAGGGACTACGAGACCAGGGGTCTCCGGGAGTCCGATCTCGCCCCCACGTGGGTCGAGCAGTTCGACCGCTGGTTCGCCGACGCGGTGGCCGCCGAGCTCCCCGAGCCCAACGCCGTCGTCGTGGCGACCGCGGACGCCGACGGCGCCCCCGACGCGCGCATCGTGCTGGTGAAGGGCTACGACGAGTACGGCTTCGTCTTCGGCACCAGCTACGCCTCGGCCAAGGGCGCCCAGCTGGCGGTCAACCCGCGGGCGGCGCTGGTCTTCCCCTGGCACGCGCTGCAGCGGCAGGTGCGGGTGACCGGCCGCGTGGAGCGGGTCGGCCCCGGGGCCTCCGACGACCTGTGGGACCCCCGTCCCCGCGGTGCGCAGCTGGCCGCCGCCGCGTCGGTCCAGTCCACCGTCGTCGACTCCCGCGAGGAGCTGGTCGAGCGCCTGCGCCGGCTGGACGCCCAGACGCCCGACGGAGGGGTGCCCCGGCCCGAGGTGTGGGGCGGTTACCGGGTCGTCCCGGACCGGGTGGAGTTCTGGCAGGGCGGCACCGACCGGCTGCACGACCGGCTCCGGTTCGTGCGGGACGACGAAGAGGGCGGCGGCTGGATCGTCCAGCGGCTCGCCCCATGACCTCGCCCGTCGACCCGGTCGAGGGCGCCGGCCCGGTCGAGGAGCCGGTCCCGCTGCCCCCGCCGGCCCCCCGCCGCGCCTGGGCCATCGACACCACCCCGCTGCGCAACCCCGACTACCGGCGGCTGTTCTGGGGCGTCGCGGCCACGATGCTCGGCCAGCAGATGACGCTGGTCGCCGTCCCGTACCAGGTCTTCGCCCTCACCGGCTCCTCGCTGCTGGTCGGCGTCACCTCGATCGTGGCGCTGGTCCCGCTGATCGTGTTCGGCCTGCTCGGCGGCGCGATCGCCGACTCGATGGACCGCCGCCGGCTGATGCTCATCACCGGCGTGGGCTCGGCGGTGACCAGCGCGCTGCTCGCCGTCCAGGCGCTGCTGCCCGGGGGCGGCAACCTGTGGCTGCTGTGGCTGCTCACCGCCTGCGTCTCCGGGTTCAGCGCGGTCAACCAGCCGACCCGCAGCGCGGTCATCCCCGCGGTGGTCGGGGCGGAGGGGGTGCCGGCGGCCAACGCGCTGGCGATGACGGTCCGCCAGGTCGGCGTCATCGTCGGCCCGCTGCTGGCCGGGGTCCTCATCGCCGTGGGCGACCTGTTCATCACCTACACCGTCGACGCGCTCGGGTTCGTCATCGCCGTCCTGCTGCTGCGCGGGCTGCCCCCGTTGCCGCCGGGTCGCGTCGCCGGGCCGCTGCGGCTGGGCGCCGCCGTCCGCGGGGTGGGGGAGGGCTTCGCCTTCCTGCGCACGCAGCCGGTGCTGCTCATGACCTTCGTCGTCGACGTCATCGCGATGTGCTTCGCGTGGCCTCAGGCGGTGTTCCCCGAGCTGTCGGAGGGGCGCTACGCCGACTCGCCGAACAGCCTCGGCTGGCTGTTCGCCGGGATCTCCATCGGCGCGCTGCTCATGGGCCTGACCTCGGGCTGGGTCTCGCGGGTCGACCGGCAGGGCGCGGTGGTGCTGGGCGCGATCGTCGTCTGGGGGGTGGCGATCATCGGCTTCGGCCTCGCCCCGTCGCTGTGGCTGGCCGTGCTGTGCCTCGCGGTCGCCGGGGCCGGCGACATGGTCAGCGCCGTGCTGCGCTCCTCGATGCTGCAGCTGGCCGCCCCGGAGGAGATGCGCGGCCGCATGCAGGGCGTCTTCCTCGTCGTCGTCGCCGGCGGGCCGCGCCTGGGTGACCTGCGCGCCGGGGCGATCGCCAGCGCGGCGGGGGTCAGCGCGGCGATGGTGTCCGGCGGGGTGGTGGTCGTCGTCGCGATGGCGGTCGTCGCGCTGGTCGTGCCGTCGTTCTGGGCGTTCCGCGCCTCCCGCTCGACGTACGCGACGGTGCCCGCCGGGGAACCCCGGCCGTCCTCGCCCGCCCCCGAGAGTGGCGAGGGCCGGCCGGGGCCCGCCTCTTCCTAGCGGACCCGCCCGGTTCCGCCGGACGGGCCCTCAGGCCAGGGCGGACGCGACCACCCGGAGGTCGGCGACCAGCGCGTCGTAGGCGGCGTCGCGGGCCTCGTCCGGCGTGCGCAGGATGGCCGAGGGGTGCGTGGTGGCCAGCATCCACGTCTGGTGCGGGGCGTCCTCGTCGTCGTCGGCCGGGTCGGCGGCCTCGGTGCCCGGCGGGGTCCAGGGCACCAGCTGCCCGCGGTCCTTCGTGATCCGGAAGGACGGCGAGATCAGCGCCTTGGCCGCCGTCGCGCCCAGGCACACCACGACCTCCGGCTGGAGCACGGTGAACTCCGCCTCCAGCCACGGCCGGCAGGCGCGCAGGTGCTCCGGTCGCGGGGTCTGGTGGATCCGCCGCTTGCCCTTCACGGTGTGCGAGAAGTGCTTGACGGCGTTGGTGATGTAGGCGTCGCGGCGGTCGATGCCCGCCTCGGCCAGCGCCTTGTCCAGCAACCGCCCGGCCGGACCCACGAACGGCTCGCCCCGGCGGTCCTCCTGGTCGCCGGGCTGCTCGCCGACGAACACGATCCGGGCGGTCTCGGGCCCCTCCCCGAACACCGTCTGGGTGGTGTCCTGCCACAGCTCGCAGGCCCGGCATCCTGCGGCGGCCGTGCGCAGCCCCTCCAGTCCCACCCCGGTGGGCGGCTGGGCCGGGACGTTCTCCTCGGTCATGGAGCGATGAGACCGCAGGAACGGCGCTCGCGCAGGGCAGACTGACGCGGCCTCCCTTCCCGTCCCGCGAGGAGCCCGCCGTGCCCACCGTCCACCTCCTCGGCGGCGGCTGGGACCCGTCCGCGGCCGCGGCCCTGTACGGCCCGTTCCTGGAGTCCGCGGGCAGCACCCCGGTCGTCGCGACCGTCGTGCTGGACGAGGGGGACGGCGCCGCGCAGTTCGAGCGCTGGGCCGCGGTCCTCCGACGGACGGCGACCTGCGAACCGGTGCCCGTGCTCCTGCCGCTCGGCGGTCGGCTGGACGTGGCGGCCCTGGGCGACGCCGACGCACTGCTGGTCTGCGGCGGGCTCACCCCCGCCTACGCCGACGCGCTGGCCCCGGTGGCCGGGGAGCTGCGGGCCTGGCTGGCGGCGGGGGACCGTCCCTATGCCGGCTTCTCCGCGGGCGCCGCCGTCAGTGCCGGCCCCGCCGTCGTGGGCGGCTGGCGCGACGGCGGCGTCCCCGTCTGCCCGGAGGACGCCGCGGAGGACCTCGAGGAGGTGACGGTCGTGCCGGGTCTCGGGCTGGTGCCCTGGGCCGTCGACGTGCACTGCGCGCAGTGGGGCACCCTGCCGCGGCTGGTCACCGCGCTCGGCGGGGTGCCGGGCGGCCAGGGGCTCGCGCTGGACGAGGACACCGCCGTCCACCTCGCCGACGGCACCGGCCGGGTCGCCGGGCACGGCACGGCCTGGCGGCTGGAGCGGGCCGGGACGGCGACCACCGTGACCGCCCTGCGCGCCGGTGACCGGGTGGGACGGCTCCGTGGTGTGGACGGGGACTCGTCGTCCTGACCGATACGGTCGGCGGGACGAAGGGAGAACCCGCGCCGTGCTGGAGTTCGACGGGCTGTACAAGACCTACGGGTCCAACCGGGTGCTCGAGGGGGTGGCGTTCGCCGTCGCACCCGGCTCCATGTTCGGTTTCTGCGGGTCCAACGGCGCCGGCAAGACCACCACGATGCGCATCGCGATGGGCCTGGCCCGCGCCGACGCGGGCGAGGTCCGCTGGCAGGGCCGCGCCCTCGACCAGGCGGTGCGCCGGCGCATCGGGTACATGCCGGAGGAGCGCGGCCTCTACCCGAAGATGAAGGTCGCCGAGCAGGTCACCTACTTCGCCCGGCTGCACGGCATGGACCGGGCCGCGGCCCGGCGCGCCGCCGACGAGTGGGTCGAGGTGCTCGGGCTCGGGCCCCGCCGCGGCGACGCGGTGGAGAAGCTCTCCCTGGGCAACCAGCAGCGGGTGCAGCTGGCCGCCGCGCTGGTGAGCCGGCCGGAGGTGCTGATCCTCGACGAGCCGTTCTCGGGCCTGGACCCCATCGGGGTGGACTCGCTGGCCGGCGCGCTGCTCGGGCAGGTCCGCCAGGGCGTGCCCGTGGTCTTCTCCAGCCACCAGCTCGACCTGGTCGAGCGGCTGTGCGACTCCGTCGGCATCCTCGCCCGCGGCCGGATGGTCGCCACCGGGCCGGTCGCCGAGCTGCGCCGGCGGGAGGCCGGCCGGCTGCTGCGCGTCGTCGTCCCCGACGCGGCCCCGGGGTGGGCCGCCGACCTGCCGGGGGTGCGCGTGGTGTCCGAGCAGGCCGGCGACACCGTGCTGGAGCTGAAGGGCGACACCGACGACCAGGCGGTGCTGGCCGCGGCGCTGGCCACCGGCCGGGTCACCCACTTCGCCTGGCAGCAACCGACGCTGGTGGAGCTGTTCCGCGAGGCCGTGGCCGCACCGACCGCCCAGGAGGTGGCGGCGTGAGCGCGCCGCAGGAGGTCGGCAGCGCCGCCATGGTCCGGCTGGTCGCGAGCCGGGAGCTCTCGGCCCGGCTCCGGGACAAGAACTTCATCATCAGCTCGGTGGCCATCCTGGTGCTGCTGCTCGGCACCCTGGGCCTGCAGGTGGCGCTGAACTCCGGCAGCCAGGAGACGCGGATCGGCGTCGTCGGCGAGGTCCAGGGGCTGGAGCAGGCGCTGCAGGCGCAGGGGGAGGCCCTCGGCGTCGACGTCGTGGTCGAGCCGGTGGACGGCGCGGCGGCCGCCCGCGCCGCGATCGAGGACGGCGACGTCGACGGCGTGGTGCTCGCCGACGGCGGTCAGGAACCCGAGCTCCTGGTCGAGCAGTCGGCGGACGGGTCGCTGCAGGCCGTCGTCCAGGGCGCGGTCGGGCAGCTGGCCGTCGCCGAGCAGCTGGCCGAGGCGGGGGTGACCAACCTCGACGTCCCGGAGGTGGCGGTCACCGCGCTCGACCCCGACGCGGACCGGGACGGCCAGCGCGTCGTGGTCGCGATCATCGGCACGGGTCTGCTCTACGGCCTGCTGATCCTGTTCGGCCAGTTCGTGGCCCAGGGCGTGGTGGAGGAGAAGTCCAGCCGGGTCGTGGAGCTGCTCCTGTCGAGCATGAAGCCCTGGCAGCTGCTCGCGGGGAAGATCCTCGGCCTCGGCCTGCTGGGGCTGGCGCAGATCGTGATCATCGCGGCCGTGGGGGTGACCGGCGCGCTCGCCTTCGACCTCGTCGACATCCCGGGCGAGCTGGTCGGGACGGCGGTGTCGGTGGTGCTGTGGTTCGTCCTGGCCTACGCCCTCTACGCCTCGATCTTCGCCGTGGCCGCCTCGCTGGTCAGCCGGCAGGAGGACCTCGGCACCGTCCTCATGCCGACCACCCTGGTCCTCGTGGTCGGGTTCTTCATCGGCATCCAGGCCGCGGCCGACCCCGACGGCACCCTCGCCGTCGTCACCTCCTTCGTCCCGGGGCTCTCGCCGCTGGTGATGCCCGTCCGGATGGCGGCCGGCAACGTCGCCGCCTGGGAGGTCGGTGTGGCGGCGGTCCTGGCGGCCGTCGCGGTGGCGCTCGTCGTCCGGGTCGGCGGGCGGGTCTACGCCGCGTCGCTGCTGCGCACCAGCGGGAAGACCAAGCTGCGCGAGGCGCTGCGCGCCGAGCGCGTCTGAGGTCGGGTCACCCGGGTCGGGCGTGTCGTGCCCCCGGCCCGGGTAGCGCCGCCGCATGGCGATGCAGCTGGGCTACACGATGATGACCGAGCAGGCCGGGCCGAAGGCCCTGGTGAGCCACGTGGTCGGCGCCGAGGAGGTCGGCTTCGACTTCGCGGTCAGCAGCGACCACTACTTCCCGTGGCTGGACGAGATGGGGCACGCGCCGCACGCCTGGACGGTGCTCGGCGCCGCCGCGCAGGCCACCAGCCGCATCCCGCTGATGACGTACGTGACCTGCCCGACCTTCCGCTACCACCCGGCCGTCGTCGCGCAGAAGGCGGCGACGCTGCAGCTGCTCTCCGACGGCCGCTTCACCCTCGGCCTCGGCGCGGGGGAGAACCTCAACGAGCACGTCGTGGGCGCCGGCTGGCCCCCGGCCGACGTCCGGCAGGAGATGCTCGTCGAGGCGATCCAGATCATCGGCGACCTCTTCGACGGCGGGTACACCAACTTCCGCGGTGAGCACTTCGACGTCGAGTCGGCCAAGCTGTTCGACCTGCCCGAGAAGCGGGTGCCGATCGGGGTCGCCGTCTCCGGTGCGCAGTCCTGCCAGATCGCCGGGGAGCTCGCCGACGCGATGATCGCCGTCGAGCCGGACGCGGAGCTGGGGGAGCGGTTCGACGCCGCCGGCGGGGCCGGCAAGCCCCGGATCGGGCAGATGCCGATCTGCTTCGATCCCGACCGGGACGCCGCCGTCACCCGGGCGCACACGCTGTTCCGCTGGTTCGGCCTCGGGTGGAAGGTCAACGCCGAGCTGCCCGGCACCCAGGCGTTCGACTCCGCCAGCCAGTTCGTGCGGGAGGAGGACGTCGCCGGCAGCATCCCCTGCGGGGACGACGTCGACGCGGTGGTCACGGCGGCGAAGGCCTACGCCGACGCCGGGTTCACCCACCTCGCGCTGGTGCAGATCGGCGGCGACCACCAGGCCCCGTTCCTGGAGTGGACGCGACGGCAGCTGCTGCCCGCCTGGCGGGAGGCGTTCGGCGGGTGATCGCCGGCACCGCCTCCGAGGGGTGAGAAGCCACCGTCGGGGGACGACGCGGCGACGGCACCCGGTGATGATCACCGCATGGGGAAGGACCTCGACGGGCGCCTCCGTCGGCTGCGCGCCTGCCGGGACGCCGACGCGATCATCGAGCTGGGCTGCGACCTGGCCGATGCCGGGCGTGACCAGGACGCGGAGCGCTGCTTCCGGCGCGCGGCCGAGCTGGGTGCCGCCCTCGGGTGGTTCAACCTGGGCAACTCCCTGGCCGCCCGCGGTCGCGTCGAGGAGGCCGTCGACGCCTACGAGCAGGCGCTGGCCGGCGGGGAGGCCGAGGCGTGGGTCAACCTCGGGCTGGTGCTCGAGGAGCTCGGGGACCTCGCCGGCGCCATGCGGGCCTACGAGGGTGCCGGCGCCGCCGGGGACGCCCTCGGTGGCCTGCAGGTGGCCTTCCTGCTGCACGACCAGGGGGAGCGGGCCGAGGCGCTGACCGTCGCCGACGAGCTCGCCGCCGCCGGGGACCCGCTGGCCGCCGCCGTCGCCGCGACGTGGCGGTGGGGCGCGACCCTGGACGCCGACCTGGAGGCGGACCTGCGCGACGGCCAGGACCTGTTCCCCGGCGCCCGCGTCGCCCTCGCCCAGCTGCTGCGGGAGACCGGCCGGCCGGAGGAGGCGCGGTTCGCCCTCGAGCGGGGGGCCAAGCGCGGCGAGCTGCAGTCCTGGCTGCCCCTGGGCAACTTCTACGCCGACCAGCTCGGTGACGTGGAGGCCGCCGAGGAGGCCTACCGGGCCGGCATCACCGCCGGGGACACCTACTGCCACCACAACCTCGCCGTGCTGCTCGCCGACCGCGGCGACCTCGAGGGCGCCGTCGAGCACTTCCGGCTGGGGGCGGCCGACGGGGATGCCCTCGCCGCGCAGGCGCTGCGCGAGCTGGGGGACTGAACTCGCCCCACCGCCGCGCCGGTGTGGGGGTGCGCCCACTCCTGCGGTGTCGCGCCCACTCCTGCGGTGTCGCGCACGCTCCTGCGCCGTCGCAGCAGCGCAGGAGGGTGCGGAACGCCGCAGGAGCCGGCGTCAGACCACCTGGCGGAGGGCGCCGAGCGGCCCGCGGTAGGGCGATGCCGGCGGCCCGGTGACCCCGGCGGGCACGGTGAACAGGCGGCCGGCGTCGGGCTGGGCCGCCCGCGCCGCGTCGTCCATCCCCTCGGCCGAGGTGCTGACCACCAGCAGGTCGCGGCCGGGCCCGGCGAACGCGCAGCTCGACGTGTGGGCCACCGGCACCTCGACCACGGCGAGGAGCTCGCCCTCGGGGGACCAGCGGCGCACCTGCCCGGCACCCCACAGCGCCGTCCAGAGGCAGCCCTCGTCGTCGACGGTGAGCCCGTCGGCGACCCCGTCGTCCCCCTCGAGGTCGAGCAGGACCCGGCTCCTGCTGAAGCTGCCGTCGGCCGGGTCGTAGTCGAACGCGTGCACCAGACCGGGGCCGGAGTCGGCCAGGTAGACCGTGCGCCCGTCGGGGGCCCAGCCCAGGCCGTTGGAGACGGTGAGCGCGTCGTGCACGGTGGTCACGGTGCCGTCGAGGTCCAGGCGGTAGAGCGCGCCGGCGCCGGACCGCTGGTCGAAGGCCATGGTGCCGGCGTAGAACCGGCCGACCGGGTCGCACTTCGCGTCGTTCATCCGCGTCCCGCCGCCGGTCTCCGTGCCGCCCTCGCCGGCCAGGTCGAGCAGGACCCGCGCGGTGCCGTCGGCCGCCAGGTGCGTGAACCCGCCGCCGGCGGCGAGCAGCCACCCGCCGGCCGCGGCCGGGACGACGGCGCCGACGGTGTCCCCGCCGCGCAGGGCGGGCCCGGTCTCGGTGAGGGTGCCGTCGGCCGCGACGCCGGCGCGCCGGACGAGTCCGGCCGGGATGTCCACCCAGAGCAGCTCGTTCCGGTCGGCGTCCCACGTCGGCCCCTCCGCGTGGGCGGCGGGCGTGGGAGCGGCCGGGACGGCGGTGAGGGTCTGCACCGGCTCATCGTGGCGGACGACCGGCGGTCCCCGCCGGGGGAACGCGTGTGGCCGCCGGGGTGGGTGGGCGTACCGGCGCAGGTGCGCCCTGGTCGTCGGCGTCGCACCGACACGCACTCGACACACGGACGGTCGATACTGCAGCGATGTCCGAAGCCACCGTGGACGTCGCAGACCTGCGCCATCACGGCGCCGACGAGGGGGACGGCACCGACGCCCCGCTGCGGGAGGACATCCGGTTGCTCGGCCGCGTCCTCGGCGAGGTGATCGGCGAGCAGTCGGGGGCCGACGTCCTCGACCTCGTCGAGTCCACCCGGGTGGAGGCCTTCCGCATCCGCCGCTCGGAGGTCGACCGGGCCGAGCTCGCCGGCCGCCTGGGTGACCTCGACGTCCGGTCGGCCAACCACGTCATCCGCGCGTTCAGCCACTTCTCGCTGCTGGCCAACCTCGCCGAGGACATCCACCACGAGCGGCGGCGCCGCTTCCACCGGCGGGAGGGCTCACCGCCGCAGAAGGGCAGCCTGGCCGCCACCTTCGACCTGCTGGACGCCGAGCCGCTCGACCCCGACGTCGTCGCCCGCGAGCTCACCGGCGCACTGGTCTCCCCGGTGGTCACCGCGCACCCGACCGAGGTGCGCCGCAAGACGATCTCCCGGGTGCAGCGGCAGGTCACCGAGCTCATCCGCCGCCGCGACCTCTCCGCCCCCGGGGCGGCCGAGGACGCCGAGTGGTCCGCGCAGCTGCAGCGGGCGGTGCTCACCCTGTGGCAGACCGCCCTGCTGCGGCTGTCCCGGCTGCGGCTGGCCGACGAGATCGACGAGGCGCTGCACTACTACGACCTGTCCCTGTTCCAGGTGGTCCCCGCGCTCAACGCCGAGCTGCGCCGGGCCCTGCGCGAGCGGTGGCCGCACGCCGGCCTGATGGCGCAGCCGATGCTGCTGCCGGGGTCGTGGATCGGCGGGGACCGCGACGGCAACCCCTTCGTCACCGCCGACGCCGTCCGCCGCGCCAGCACCCGGCAGGCCGAGACGGCGCTGGCCCACCACCTCGCCGAACTGCTCGTGCTGCACGACGAGCTGTCGATGTCCGACCGGCTGGTCACCCCCACTCCGGCGCTGTACCACCTCGCCGAGGTCTCCCGCGACGACTCCCCGTTCCGCGCCGACGAGCCCTACCGGCGGGCGCTGTACGGCATCCACGCGCGGCTGGCCGCGACCGCCCAGAGGGTGCTCGGCTCGGTCCCCGGGCAGCCGCCGCACCACGAGCTCGCGCCCTACGAGGCCCCCGAGGAGCTGCTGGCCGACCTCGCCACGATCGACGCGTCGCTGCGCAGCCACGGCGCCGGGGCACTGGCCGACGACCGGCTGACCCGGCTGCGCGACGCCGTCGAGGTGTTCGGCTTCCACCTCTGCGGGCTGGACATGCGGCAGAACGCCGCCGTCCACGCCGACGTGCTCGCCGAGCTGCTGGCCTGGGCGGGCGTGTGCCCCGACTACGCGGCGCTGGACGAGGAGCAGCGGGTCGAGCTGCTGGTGGGGGAGTTGCGGATGCGCCGTCCGCTGACCCGGCCGGACGCCGAGCTGTCGGAGACGGCCCGCGGCGAGCTCGACGTGCTGATCGCCGCCGCCGAGCAGGTGGGGAAGCTGGGTCCGCGGGCGATCCCGAACTACGTCATCAGCATGTGCGAGTCGGTCAGCGACGTCCTGGAGGTCGCCGTCCTGCTCAAGGAGGTCGGCCTGCTCGACCCGGACGGCGAGGACGGCCCGACCTGCCCGGTCGGCATCTCCCCGCTGTTCGAGACGATCGGCGACCTGCAGCACGCCGCGCAGACGGTGTCCGCCGTCCTCGAGCAGCCGCTCTACCGGGCCCTGCTGGCCAACCGGGGCGACGTCCAGGAGGTCATGCTCGGCTACTCCGACAGCAACAAGGACGGCGGCTACCTCGCCGCCAACTGGGCGCTGTACCGGGCCGAACTGGCGCTGGTCGAGGTCGCCCGCCGCGAGGGCATCCGGCTGCGGCTGTTCCACGGCCGCGGCGGCACGGTCGGCCGCGGCGGCGGGCCGAGCTACGACGCGATCCGCGCCCAGCCGCCCGGCGCGGTCGCCGGCGCGCTGCGGATCACCGAGCAGGGCGAGGTCATCGCCGCCAAGTACGCCGATCCCGACCTCGCCCGGCGCAACCTGGAGGCGATGGTGGCGGCCACCCTGGAGGCCAGCCTGCTCGACGTCGAGGGGCTGGGGGACGACGCCGAGCCGGCCTACGTGCTGCTCGACGACCTCGCCGAGCGGGCCCAGGCCGCCTACCGCGCGCTGGTGCACGAGACGCCGGGCTTCGTCGACTGGTTCCGCGCGGCGACGCCGATCGGCGAGCTGGCCGAGCTGAACATCGGCAGCCGGCCGCCCTCGCGCAAGGCCGGCACCTCGATCGCCGACCTCCGCGCCATCCCGTGGGTGTTCAGCTGGTCGCAGGCCCGCATCATGCTGCCCGGCTGGTACGGCACCGGCACGGCGCTGGAGGACTGGGTGGGCGGGGACGACGCCAGGCTCGCCCGCCTGCAGGAGCTGCACCGGCGCTGGCCGTTCTTCCGCACGGTGCTGTCCAACATGGGCATGGTGCTGGCCAAGACCGACCTGGACCTGGCCGCCCGCTACGCCGAGCTGGTGCCCGACCCGGTGCTGCGGGTCCGGGTGTTCGGCGAGATCACCGCCGAGCACGAGCGCACCTGCCGGATGCTGCTGGCCGTCACCGGCGACGACCGCCTGCTGGCCGACAACCCGTCGCTGGCCCGCTCGATCCGCAACCGGTTCCCCTACCTGGAGCCGTTGCACCACCTGCAGGTGGAGATGCTGCGGCGGCGCCGGAGCGGGGACGACGACGAGCTGGTCCGCCGCAACATCCAGCTGACCATCAACGGCATCGCCACGGCCCTGCGCAACAGTGGCTGAGCAGCTGGTGGGGACGCGCGCGCTGACCGTCGCCACGGGCCCGCAGCTCTCCCGCGCCGGCGCGGCCCTCGGGTTGTCGCCCGCGGCCCTGGCCCCCGCCGTCAGCGACCCGGCCTACCGCGTGCTGGTGGGGGACGACGGCGCGGCGGTGCTGCTGCGCCGGCAGTGGACCGCCGAGGGGGTGGCCGAGGCGGTGCTGCTCGCCGCCACCGGGATCGGGCCGGACGCCCCGGCCGTGCTCGCCACCGCGGCCGGCTGGGGCTGCGCACGGGTGCGGGACCGGCCCGGCGGCCGCGGGATCGTGCCCGTGGACGAGCCGCCGCCTGCGGCGCCGGTGGTCGACCGGTTCCTCCACCTGGCGGCACTGGCCGCCACCCGCGTCGAGACGGCGGTCGCGCTGGCCCGCGGCGCGGGGGAGGACCGGGTGAAGGCCGACGGCAGCCCGTCGCTGGCCGCCGACGAGGCGGCCCACGTCGCCGCGATGGAGGTGCTCGGCGGGGTCGGCGTCCCCCTGCTCAGCGAGGAGCGGCCCGACCGGCCGGTGGACGCCGCGCGCCCGTGGGTGGTGGTCGATCCGCTCGACGGCACCGGCAACTTCCGGGCCGGGCTGCCGCCGTGGGCGTTCTCCGCCGGGCTGGTGCAGGACGGCCGCGCAGTGGCCGGCGTCGTGGTGGACCTGTCCTCTGGGCGGCGCTGGTCGGGGGCGGAAGGGGCCGGCGCGGTCCGTGACGGGGTTCCGGTCCGGCCACGGCCCGGTGGCACCGTCGTCGTCCCGAGCGCGCCCTCGGGGGAGACCGTGATCGTGCCGCCGTCGGCCCGGCGGATCCGCGTGACCGGGTGCACCGCGGTCGAGCTGTGCCTGGTCGCCGACGGCTCGGCCACCGCCTGGCACGATCTCGACCGCAGCGGCACGCACGTGCACGACGTGGCCGGCGGGCTGGCCGTGCTCGCCGCCGCCGGCGGGGTCGCGCTCACCTCGGACGGCGAGCCGCTGCTGCTGCGGCCCGACACCGAGTCGCTGGTCCGGCTGGTCGCCGCCGGGAGTGAAGAGGCCGCTGGGGACCTGCTGCGGTCGTTCGAGTCGTCCCCGTCGCTGCACGAACGCTGAGGCGCCTCGTCGGCCGCGGCGAGCAGACCGCCGGCGTTCCCGCGGGAACGTCCCGGGCGCCGGCCGGTCAGCGGGGGTGCGCGGCGGCCTCCCGCACCGCGGCCAGCAGCGACTCCCACTCGTGCAGCGTGGTGCGGGCCCGCCCTCGGGTGGCGCCGAGGGCCACCTCGGCGGCGTCGATGGCCCGCCAGTCGGACAGGAGCACCGGGTCGGCGCCGCGGGCCCGCAGCTCGGACACCAGGTCGTCGACCCCGCCGTGGCCCGGGCGGACCACCCCGGCGGCGACGTCCTCGAGCAGCACGGCGATCGTCTCCCGCGCGTCGTGCTTGTTGGTGCCGACGACGCCGGTGGGGCCGCGCTTGATCCAGCCGGCCACGTACTCGCCGGGGGCCGGCCGGCCGTCCCGCAGCACCCGGCCGCCGTCGTTGGGCACCACGCCGCGGCGGTCGTCGAGCGGCAGCTCGGGCAGTCCGCAGCCGCGGTAGCCGACCGAGCGCACGACGAGGTCGGCCGGCAGCACGCTGGTCTCCCCGGTGCCGGAGGCACGGCCGTCCTCGTCGACGACGGTGCGCTCCACCTCGATCCCGGTCACCCGGTCGGTGCCGAGCAGCCGCACCGGTCTGGTGTAGAAGCGCAGCCGCACCGGCGTCCGGCCCGGCGAGAGCGTGTGCCGGGCCCACTCGCGCAGCACGTCGAGGTTGCGGTGCACGACCCGGTCGGCGGCGGCGCGCTCCTCCGCCGCGGGGTCCAGCTCCAGGTCGGCGGGGTCGACCAGCACCGTGGCCTGCGCCAGCTCGTCGAGCTCCCGCAGCTCCTGGGTGGTGAAGCTGGCGTGCACGGGGCCCCGGCGGCCGAGGACGGTCACCTCCTGCACCGGCGCCGCGGCCAGCGCGTCGAGCACGTGCTGGGGCATGTCGGTCGGCTCCAGCTCGTCCGGGGTGCGGGCCAGGACGCGGGCCACGTCGAGGGCCACGTTGCCCACGCCGACCACCACGACCGACCGGGCCCCGGCCAGCGCGGCCTCGACCTTGGTGCGGTCGGCGTCGGGGTGGCCGGTGTACCAGGCGACCAGCTCGGTGGCGGCCAGGCTGCCGGGCAGCTCCTCGCCGGGGATGGCCAGCTGCCGGTCCAGGGCGGCCCCGTAGGTGTAGACGACGGCGTCGACCGCGCCGTGCAGCTCCGCGCACGAGAGGTCGCGGCCGATCTCCACGTTGCCGACGAACCGCACCCGCGGGTGGTCCAGCGCCCGGTGCAGGGTGTCGCGGATGGCCCGCATCTTCGGGTGGTCGGGGGCGATGCCGTGCCGCACCAGACCGAAGGGCGTGGGCAGCCGGTCGATCAGGTCGACGGCGACCGGCACCTCCTGCTGGCGGGTCAGTGCCTCCGCGGCGTAGATGCCGGCCGGGCCCGCGCCGACGACGGCCACCCGCAGGGGTGACGCAGTGGACGGGGGACCGGGGTCTTCGTCGACCGACACGACAGGCATCCTGACGGGCACACGGGGCGCTGCACCAGGCATACGCCCCCACCGCACCCGAGGAGCAGCCCGTGGCCGTCGTCGTCGTCGCGACCATCACCCCCCAGCCCGAGCACGCCGACGCCGTCCGGGAGGCCGTGCTGACCGCGATCCCGCAGGTGCACGAGGAGGACGGGTGCCAGCGCTACGCGCTGCACGAGGGCCAGGACGGCCGGCTGGTGATGATCGAGCAGTGGGCCAGCCCCGAGGCGCTCGCCGCCCACGGCAAGGGGGAGCCGTTCGCCGCGCTGAGCAAGGCGCTGGAGGGCCGGCTCGCCGGCACCCCGGAGCTGCAGGTGCTCTCCGCGGTCCCGGCGGGGGAGCAGGGCAAGGGCGCCCTCTGAGGAGGTCCACCCGGGCTGCTGCCGGCGCACCGTCTCCGTGATCCAGGTCGGCGCGAAGGGAGAGGTGCGCGTCGGGTGTTCCTCCGGCCCGCGCCCGCTCTAGTCGCAGGCGTGGTCGTGGTCCAGCCCGTCGGAGACGTACTGGGTGAGGACCACCTCGCCGCCGCCGGTCAGCGCCGGCCGCCCGCAGGCGGCCTCGGCGCCGGCGAGGGTGGTGGCCCCGGCCAGCCAGCTGTCCAGCTCGTGGAGGGGGCTGCCCGGGGGGACGTCGCCGGCGATCAGGCTCCACTGGGCGCCGGTCGAGTAGAGCCCGACCTCGGCGCCGCGGTCGGTCAGGTAGGTGGTCATGCCCTCCAGCGCCGCGCGGTTGCGCGCCCGGGCGGCCGCGGAGCCGTACTGCCAGGTGTTCATCGTCTCGACGTCGAGCCACCAGCGGTGCGCGGCCGGGTCGGCGACGACCCCGGCCTCCTGCGCCGCCCGCACGAAGAACGCCTCGACGGTCACGTAGGCGCGCAGCCAGCCGTACTGCCAGGAGCACGCGGTGCTGTTGCCGCCCTGGCAGGCGCCGTACGGGGTGCTGCCGCGCAACGGCCAGGTGTGCAGGACGTCGATGAACTCCCCGGGGTTGGCCGTGTTGACGTAGAGCTGCAGGCCGGGCTGCCCGTCCACCGCACCGGTCGCGTCCGCGGCCCACTCGAGCTGCTCGGCCAGGCAGGGGTTGGGCCGGGTCGCCAGCCCGCCGTTGACGCCGACGATGGCGAAGGCGTGGTCCTCGGGGAGGTCGTCGCCGCACTGCGGGTGCGAGACGTCGTACCCGACGGCCGAGGGCTCGTCGGGGGTGGACGCCGCGGCCGCCGGCAGCCCCAGGGCGAGACCGGCGCACGCCAGCACGGCGACGACCACAGCGCGCGCCGTACCGACCATCCCGCCACGATAACCACGGCTGTGGCGGCGGTCACTCACCCCGCGGAGGGTCACCCGCGGGCGGTCACGCGGCCTGGCAGACGGGGCACCAGTGCAGGTTGCGGCCGACCATCTCCTGGGTCCGGACCTCGGTGCCGCAGATGCGGCAGGGGAGGCCGGTGCGGCGGTACACGTAGTGCGCGTCCTCCCGGACCACCGCGCCGCGACGGCGGGTGCGGTCCTCCGGGCGGGTGGTCACGATCCGGCCCATCCGGACCCCGGCCCGCATGAGCACCACCAGGTCGGCCCACATCCGCGCCCACAGGTCGGCGTCGACGTCCCGGCCCGGGCGGAACGGAGAGACCCGGTGCCGGAACAGGAGCTCGGCGCGGTAGACGTTGCCGACGCCGGCCAGCACCGACTGGTCCATGAGCAGCGCGCCGATCGCGGTGCGGCTGCCGGAGATCCGGCGGTGGGCGCGCATGCCGTCGGTCCGGGGCCGCAGCGGGTCGGGGCCGAGGCGGTCCAGGATCCGGTCGACCTCGGCGGTGGTGAGCACCTCGCACGCGGTCGCGCCGCGCAGGTCGGTCCACACGCCGAGGCCGTCGGGGCCCTCGCCCTCCCAGCGCATCCGCAGCGCGCCCCGCGGCGCCGGGGGGACGCCGGTGCCCGACGTGTAGGTGCCGTAGAGCCCGAGGTGCACGTGCAGGGTGTCGGCGCCGAAGCAGGCGAACAGGTGCTTGCCGTAGGAGGTCACGTCGTCGAGCACCCGCCCGTCCAGCAGCGCCGCACCCGCGGCGAACCGGCCCTGCGGGCTGGTGACGTGCACCGGGCGACCGGCGAAGGCCAGCGACTGGTCCCGGGCCAGCCGGAACAGGGTGTGTCCCTCAGGCACGGGCGGCTCGACCGGTCACGTCTCCAGCTTCGCGCCTGACCTGCGCATCCGCCACGATGCCCGTGTGACACCGGTGACACCGCAGCTGGCGCGGGCGGCCTGGGGCTCGCTGGAGACCGTGCACGTCGTGGGGTTCTTCGCCCCCGAGGTGCAGGAGGCCTACGACGGGTTCGGCGTGCCCGCGACCCGCGCCGGCTACTTCGCCGCCCGCGCGTCCGCCCTCGGGCCGGTCGACCCCGCCGTCGTCGTCGCGACCTTCTACGTGTTCTCGCGCGACCTCGTCGCCGGTGCGGTGCCGGCGGTCTGGGCGGCCGGGACGCCGGAGCAGTGGGCCGCCGCCCGCGTCCGGGGCGTCGCAGCGGCCCTGCACCGGGTGCTCGGCGAGCCCGACGTCGGGGAGGCGCTGGCGCTGGCGCGGGACGCCTGCGCAGGGCTGTCCGCCGCCGGCCGCCCGCTCTACGCGGCCTGGAGCGGCGCCGCGTGGCCCGACGACCCGCTGCTGCAGCTGTGGCACGCCGGCCTGCTGCTCCGCGAGCACCGCGGCGACGGTCACGTCACCGCGCTGATGGCCGCCGGTCTGGACCCGGTGGAGGCCCTGGTCACCGGCGGGCTGGCGTCGGACAGCACCGACTTCGTGCGCACGACCCGCGGCTGGTCCGACGACGAGTGGACGGCCGGTGTCGAGCGGTGCCGATCGCGCGGGCTGGTCGACGACGGCGGCCTGACCGCGGCCGGGCGGGCGCTGCGCCAGGAGGTGGAGGCGACGACCGACGTCCTCGCCCTGCCCGGCTGGGCGCATCTCGGCGCGACCGGCGCGCAGCGGCTGGTCGAGCTGGTGACGCCGCTGCGGGAGCGGCTGTTCGACTCCGGCCTGCTGCCCGGCTGGATCCGCTCGCGGGGCTGAGTTCCGCGAGGCCGGGTCAGGCCCCGCGCAGCCGGGCGTAGCGGTCCAGTGCCACCCGGCGCTCCTCGGCGTGGTCGACGATCGGCAGCGGGTACCCGTCGGGGACGCCGTCCGGCGCGAGCCACGGCTCGTGCACGTACCGGGTCGGGACGTCGCGCAGCTCGGGCACCCACCGCCGCACGTAGGCACCGTCCGGGTCGTACTCCCTGCCCTGACGGACGGGGTTGAAGACGCGGTGGTAGGGCGAGGCGTCCGTGCCGGTGCCGGCGACCCACTGCCACCCGTGGTTGTTGCTGGCCAGGTCGCCGTCGACCAGGTGGGCGAGGAAGTACCGCGCGCCGCGCCACCAGTCGACGTGCAGGTCCTTGACCAGGAACGACGCCACGACCATGCGCACGCGGTTGTGCACCCACGCCTCGCCGAGCAGCTGCCGCATCCCGGCGTCGACGATCGGGTACCCGGTGCGACCGGCCGCCCAGGCGGCGAACCGCTCGTCGGCGTCCGGGCCGGTGTCGTACGCGAGCGCACGCATCCGCCGGTCGAAGGCCTCCCGGTGCGTCTCGGGGCGGTGCCACAGGACGTCGGCGTAGAACTCCCGCCACGCCAGCTCGTCGACGTAGCTCGCCGCCGACTCGCCGGCCTCCTCCGCCAGGTCGGCCAGCAGCGTGCGGGGGTGGAGGCAGCCGTACTTCAGGTACGCCGACAGCCGGCTGGTGCCGTCGGTGCCCGGGGTGTTGCGGGTGTCGCGGTAGCCGGCCAGCCGCTGGTCCAGGAAGCGCCGCCACGCGGCCCGGGCGGCGGCCTCACCGGCGGGCGGCAGGACGACGCCGTCCAGCGGCGGGGCCTGAGGGGGCGGCTCGGAACGGACGCCGGTGCACCAGCGGGCCGACCGTGGCCGCGGCGCCGGTGCGCGCCACCCGTGCGCGCGCCAGGCCCGGGCGAAGGGGGAGAACACGCGGAACGGCGTCCCGTCGCCCTTGGTCACCCGCCCCGGCGTCACCGCGTACGGCGAGCCGGTCCGCACCAGCGGCACCTCGCCGAGGGCGTGCTCCACGGCGGCGTCCCGCCGGCGGCCGTAGGGCCCGGCGTCGGCGGAGACGTGCACGCTGCCGGCGGCGACCTCGCGGGCCAGCGCGGGGACCACCCGCGCCGGGTCGCCGGAGCGCAGCACGAGCGCTCCGTCGACCGCCGTCCCCAGGTCGGCGAGGCAGTCGAGCAGGAACCTCCGGCGTGGGGCCCCGGCGGGGTCCCACAGCCGGGGATCGATGACGAAGACGGGCAGGACGGCGCCGTCGGGACCGGCCGCGTCGCGCGCGGCCAGCAGTGCCGGGTGGTCACCGAGCCGCAGGTCGCGACGGAACCACAGCATCGCGGTCGGCACCCGCGCCAGCGTAGGGAGCCGCCCGCGGCTCCGCAGGTCAGCGGGCGGCCGTCTCCAGGCCGAAGTGTGGACGCTCGTCGTCGGCGACGAGGTCGAGCTCCTCGGGGTGCTGCTGGATGTAGTGGCGGACGAAGGAGCAGTAGGGGAGCACGTGCAGGCCGCGCTCACGGGCGGCGGCGAGGACGCCGGCGACCAGCACCTTCCCGATGCCACGCCCGCCGACGGAGGGATCCACCTCGGTGTGCGGCAGCGCCATGGTGCCGTTCTCGACGTGGTAGCTCGCCAGACCGACGACCCGGCCGTCGAGCAGCACCTCGAAGCGCCCCCGATCGGGGACGTCGACCACGCTCGTCTCCATGCTCGTGTTCCACCTCCGCTCGCCCTGGCGCCGTTGCCGGGGCTCGACATGCGTACTGGAACGGTAACGCCTCGGAGCCCCCGAGTGTTTCGCCGCGCCGGGCTCCCCCCGGCCGCGTGACCGGCGGTGGCGGCCTCCTCACGGTCGGGGGCGGGGGTCGGTCCGCGTCCAGCGCCGCTCGTCCCGGCGGGCGCCCTGGGCCGCCCGGCAGCGGCGGCACACGGCCTGGACACCCTCCGCGTGCCGGCCCGACTCCGGCTGGACGTCGGCCCAGCTGACGTGCGGGAAGCGGGTCAGCCGTGACTTGCTGAGCGACAGGCCGCAGGCCGTCTCGTTGCGCCCGCGCTCCCACGCGTGGACCTCGCCGGCGGGGTAGCGGATGCCGTCGTCTGGGTCGGTCCACTGGTCGGCGGCGGCCACCGCTGCACTGCGCGTTCCCATGGGACACCGGTACCCGCTCGCCGGTGGGAAGTGCGCATGCGCGCCGTCGCCCACCACCGCGACTGACGCGTCATCAGGGCCGCAGGCTCCCGGCGGCCGCGACCACGCGGTCGGACGCGGCCACCAGCAGGTCGCGTACCGCGTCGCACCGGCCGCCTGCGTCATCTGCCCCCGGACCGCCGACGTCGAGCCACAGGAGCTGGTTGTTCGGCTCGATCACGCGTTGGAGCGTCGCCTGGCCGGGCAGGAAGCTGCCGCCGGGGACGCGCTCCCAGGGGTGGCGGTCCTCGAGCAGAGCGCTGTTGGCGAAGGCCTCCTCGTGGAACTCGACCGCGGTGGCGCCACCGACCTCTGCTGCGGCGTCCTCGTCCTCGTAGGTCACGAAGAAGGGTCCGTAGCTGAAGTCCCGGATGGTCGCGTGGACCTGCGAGGCGCCGGTGACGCACCCCGGCACGGTGAACGGCTCCTCGCCCCGCGTGGTGAGCACGCAGGCGAGCGAGCTGGCCTCGCCGGGGATCTCCCGCACGGGCCCGGGGACCACGTCGAACGGCCCGGCCACCGGTCGTCCGGCAGCGGCCGACAGTCCCCGGTGCACGGTGTCGGGCTGGAGGGCGCTGCAGAGGGCTGCACTGCGCTGCGTGTCAGCGGCGGTCGTGACCTCCGCGGCCCGGCCGGGGATCTGCACCGCGGTGCAGCCGCTCAGTGCCGCCACCACGAGGGCGCACGAGACGGCCTGGACCGTTCTCGACATGGACCGCCCCCGCAATCGGCTCCGATGACGGTGGCGGGCCGCGCCCGCCGCTGTGGCTGGTGTACCAGGCGGGGAGCCGCGTCGGGATCGGTGCCCCTCGAAGGAGGGAGGGTGCCCCCGGCAGGATTCGAACCTGCGACACACGGTTTAGGAAACCGATGCTCTATCCCCTGAGCTACGGGGGCTCGTCGGCGGACCGACCGGGGCGTACCCGAGGAGGTTAGCGGGCGCGGGGCGAGGTCCCCCCGGGGCGGCCCCGGCGAACTACCGTCAGCGCATGGTGGTCGCGCTGGCCGAGCTCACCCTCCTGGTGCTGCTGGCCGCCCTGCTGCTGTACGCGCTGGGCACCTGGTCCACCCGGCCGGTGCTGCGCACGGGCGCGGGCCAGACCCGGTTGCCCGCCCGTGCGAAGTCCGAGATCGCCGCCGCCGTCGCCCAGGCCCGCTGGGCGCCGGCCCACGACGAGGTGGACGGTGTCACGCGGGTGCTGCTGCGGCGTTCCTACACCGGGCTCGACGGGCTGCCGGTGGTGCTCGAGGACCGCGTGTTCGAGACCTTCCCGGCGGCCGACCCGGCGTGGGAGGCGCGGTTCACCGAGGCGATGTCCGGTGCCCGGTTCCGCTGCGCCTACCTCAACGCCGAGGAGAGGCCCGGCGGCTGACGCCCCGCTGCTGACGGCCGGTCAGGCGACGGCGCGCAGGCGCTCGGGCTCCCGGCGTCCGGCGGTCTCCGACACCAGGCGGGCGATCGTCGCCGGCCGGTCGGACTGCGGGGCGTGGCCGGCCATCATCAGCGGGCTGAAGCGCGAGCCGGGGACCAGCGGCAGGTAGCGCACGGTCTGGCCCGAGGCGACCCAGTCCCCGACGCCCTGCACGAGGGTGACCGGACACGCGATCCGGTCCAGGCCGCGGGGGACGTCGAGCATCAGGGCCCACAGCACGGTGCGCCAGAAGTCGCGGGACTCCGCGAACCCCTCCCGCGCGCCGACGGCCTCCTCCGGGGAGGTGCTCCACGGGCGGGCCTTCAGCGGCGCCAGCAGCGCGGCCCGCCCGACGGCCGAGCGGGAGACGGTCTCGATCAGCGGCTGGGCCACCCGCATGGCGATCCGCGCCGTGCCCATGCCGAGGCCCTGGTGGACGCGCTCCTGCGGCACGTTGAGGCCCGACGGGGAGATCGCCACCACCGACAGGGCACGGCCGCGGACGGCGAGCTCGAGGGCGATGCGGGCGCCCAGCGAGTTGCCCAGCACGTGCACCCGGCCGAGGCCCTGGGCGTCCAGGGTCTGCTCGACGGCGTCGGCGATCGCCGCGACGGTGGGGCGCTGCTCCAGGTGCGGTGAGCGCCCGATGCCGGGCAGGTCGACGTTGACCACGTCGAAGTGCGCGCGCAGCTCGGGCAGGACGGCGGTGAAGTCGCGCCGGGAGCTGCCCATGCCGTGCAGGAGCAGGAGCGGCTCACCGGAGCCGGAACGGGTGAGGGACAGCGGAGCGGTCACCCGTCCGTGGTACCCGGCCCCGGCGGCGGGCGGTCGTGAGATCGGTCACCCGGGGTCCGTGGGGCACGCGGGTCGCGCGCCCCACGGACGACGGGTCAGCCCCGCGCGCCGACCGGCGTCGGGGCGCCCGTGCGGGACAGCCCCATCGACAGGGCGATGGCGACGACGATGCCGATCACGGGCGGGATGCCGATGCCGAGCTCGCCGCTGAGCCACGCCAGGAAGGCGGCCACCGCGTAGGCGAGGAGGTTCGGCCACCGGACGGCGGGCGGGACGGTGTCGGCGGGGATGCCGCGCCGCCGCCAGCGGGCGAGGAAGTCGCCGATGATCACGCCGCCCAGCGGCGGGATGAAGGTGCCGAGCAGGACCAGGTAGTCGACCAGGTGGTTCTGCACCCCGGTCAGGGCCAGCACGGTGGCGATGATCGACCCGCCGATGACGAACGGCGCCTTGCTGGGCCGGTTGAACAGCTCCGCGCCGGCCACGCCGAAGGCGTAGGCGGTGTCGGCGTTGCTCTTCCAGAGGTTGCCGAACAGCAGCACCAGGCCCCAGCCGACCAGCCCGAGCTGGTACAGCACGAGGACGAAGTCGCCCTCGCCGAAGGTCAGCGCCCCGACCGCGCCGAAGAAGATCATCAGCCCGTTGCCGACGAGGAACCCGATGATGCAGGCCCACACCGCGTGCGAGCCGCGCCGGGCGAACCGCGTCCAGTTGGGCGCCTGGGTGCCGGCCGACACGAAGGTCCCGACCACGGTGGTGACGGCCACGGCGAGCGCCATGGACGTCGTCGGCTCGACCCCGGCCAGGCCGCCGAACCCGCCGACCTCCTGCAGTGACCGGGCCAGCACCCAGAAGGCCAGGATCAGGATCAGCGGCGTGGAGACCAGGGACACCCAGTACATGCCGTGGTAGCCCCAGTAGGCGGTGGCGCACATGAGCGCGCTGGTCACGATCATGATCGCGGCCCGGGCCCCGTAGGAGTTCCAGCCCGTGGCCTCGGCGGTGAGGTCGCCGATCGTCCCGACGACGACGGCGTACCAGCCGATCTGCGTGCCGCCGAGCAGCACCGAGGCGAGCTTCGCGCCGCGCGAGCCCAGCGTGTAGCGGGCCATCACGACGGTGGTCAGCCCGGTCCGCGCGCCGATCCAGCCCATGACGGCGACGTAGGCCCCGAGGATCGCCGAGCCCAGGCCGATGACCACCAGCAGGCTGCCGAAGGAGAACGCCGGCCCGAGTGCGGCGCCGGCCAGCATCGTGGGGGTGAAGACGGTGAACCCGAGCAGCACGACGGCCACCGAGAAGAACGACTTGCGGGCGTGCGCCGGGACCGGCGTGACCGGGTAGTCGGGGTCGACCACCTCGGTCCCGCTGGCCGCGGGGGCGGACCGCTCCGGGGCGGTCACGACTCCTCCCCGATGTCCTCGAGCCACAGCTCCGGCCGCTCGGCCAGCATCCGCTCCATGAGCGCGACGCACTCGGCGTCGTCCAGGACGTCGACCTGCACACCCTTGGACCGGAGCAGCTCCTCCGACGCCTGGAAGTTGCGGTTCTCCCCGACGACGATGCGCGGGATGTCGTAGAGGAGCGCCGTCCCCGCGCACATGAAGCAGGGGGAGAGGGTCGTGTAGAGCGTGCTGCGGCGGTAGACCGACGCGGGCAGCCGGCCCGCCTGCTCGATGCAGTCGGTCTCGCCGTGCCGGATGGCGCTGCCCATCTGGACGCGGCGGTTGCGGCCGACGGCCAGCACCCGGTCGCCGTCGACCAGCGCGGCGCCGATCGGTACCCCGCCCTCCTCCCAGCCGATCCGCGCCTGGTCGATCGCGAGACCGAGGAAGAACCGGTCACGGTCGGCGGGATCGAGGTCAGGGGGGACGACGGGCAGGGCGGGTGTGGTCACGGGGGCTCCTCGCGGGTGGGTGGCGCGCGCTGACGTCGGCAGCGAACCGCCGGTGCGGGGTACCCGACAAGGGACACGACGTCTCCTCGGCAGGGTCCTGTGCTTGACGCGGTGCCCCGCGCCCCGGAGGCTGCTGCGCCGTGCTGCCAACCGTGTCCGAGGTGCTGGAGCTGCCGTCGCTGCGCGCGGCCGGCCCGGAGGTGCTGGCCGGGGACCCGCACGCCGCCGTCGTCCGCTGGGTGCACTCCTCCGAGGTCTACGAGATGGGCGGGCTGCTGGCCGGGGGCGAGCTGCTCCTGACCACCGGCCTCGGGCTGCACGGCCGGTCCGCGCAGCAGGTCGTCGACTACGTGGAGATGCTGGCCGACGCCGGGTGCGCCGCGCTGGCGCTGGAGGTGGGACGCACCTTCTCCGTCGTCCCGCCGGAGCTGGTCACGACCGCCCGGCGGCGCGGGGTGGTCCTCCTCGCGCTGCGCGAGGTGGTGCCCTTCGTCCGCATGGTCGAGGACTTCCACGACCTGCTGCTGCGCCGCAAGCTCTCCTGGCGGCACGCCGGAGAGCCGGTCTGGCAGGAACTGCTCGGCCTGGTGGTCTCCGGGCAGGGGCTCGCCGCGGTGCTCGACGCCGTGGCCCGGATGGCCGACTGCCCGGCCGAGCTGGTGGACGTCGACGGCCGGGTGGTCGAGCGCAGCCGCCTCCCCGGCACCGCGCACCCCACCGACCGGACCGTGGCCGAGGTGCGCGGCCAGCACGGGCCGGTCGGCCGGCTGGTCCTGCTGGGCCGGCGCACCGCCCGGCGCACGGGGGTCGCCGACCGGGCCGCGGTCGCCGTCGCGCTGGAGCTCGGCCGGCACCCGGACGTCGGCTCCCGGCCGTCGCTCGCGCAGGCCGTGGTCACCGACCTCGTCGCCGGCGTGCTGGCCTCCGAGGGCGAGCTGCGGGCCCGCCTGTCCGCCGCCGGGTGGGTGCCCGCCCCCGGCGTGCCGGTCCTCGTGGCCGCGGTCGAGTTCGACCGCCGCACCCCCACCAGCGAGGCGGTGCCCGCGGTGCGGCAGGCCGCCGAGGAGGTCCTGGGGCAGTGCCTCGTCGGCGCCGCCGGGAGCGCGGTGCTCGTGCTGGCGCGGGGCCGGCCGCGCCCCGAGCTCCGGCAACAGCGGGAGGCCGTGGCCGCCCTGCGCACCCGGCTGTGCGCCGGCCCCTTGGGCAGCGTCATCCGCACCGTCGGCGTGGCCGACGCGGTCGGCGCGCTGGCCGACGTCCCGGCCGCCGTGGCCGAGGCGCGCGAGGTGGTGGCGCTCAGCCGGCGGGTCGGCAGCCGGGAGCCCGTGGTGCTCGCCCGCGACGTCGCCGTCCACCGGCTGCTGGCCGCCGGCGCCTCGCCGGTGGAGGTCAGCCGGTTCGTCACCGGCCAGCTCGGGCCGTTGGTCGACCACGACGCCGCGCACGGCACCGAGCTGCTGCGCACCCTCGACGCGCACCTGGCCACCGGGCTGAGCAAGACGCGCACCGCGGCGGTCCTGGGCATCCGCCGGCAGTCCCTGTACGCCCGGCTCGACCGCATCGAGCAGCTGCTCGGCGCGCCCGTGGAGGACCCGGCGCAGCACGTCGGGCTGGGTGTGGCGCTGGCCGCCTGGCGGATGCGGACCGGGCTGGACCCGCAGGCGGTGCCCGGTCCCACCCGCGGCTGACGGGGGTGGGCAGGATGGGGTCCATGGGACAGGTCGTGGCCACCGCCGAACACGTCGTCAGCGCTTCCTCGGAGCGGGTGATCGCCGCCCTCGCCGACTACACCGAGACCCGGCGGAAGGTGCTGCCCGAGCAGTTCAGCGACTACCGGGTCGAGGCCGGCGGGCAGGGTGCGGGCACCCGCGCCGCCTGGCGGTTCGCCGCCACCTCCAAGCGGGTGCGCGACCAGCTGGTGGAGGTGACCCAGCCGGACGCCTCGACGCTCGTGGAGACCGACACCCGCTCGTCGATGGTGACCACCTGGACGGTGCACCCCGCCGACGCCGGCAGCAGCACCGTGCGGGTCCGCACCACCTGGAACGGCGCGGGCGGCATCGGCGGCTTCTTCGAGCGCACCTTCGCCCCCAAGGGCCTGCGCCGCGTGTACGAGGACCTGCTGGGCCGGCTGGACCGGGAGGTGGCCGCCGGCTGAGCCGGCCCCGCTTCGCGCCGCCGGCTGAGCCGGCGGCGCGAACCGGGTTCGGAGGGGACGATGGCCCGGTGACCGCACTGCCCACCGTCGTCGAGCCCCCGGCCCTCGACCCGGCGGCCCTCGACGACCTCGCCGCGCTGGTGGACGACGGCGACGTCGTCGTCCTCTCCGGCGCGGGGCTGTCCACCGACTCGGGCATCCCCGACTACCGCGGTGCCACCGGCTCGCTGCGCCGGCACACGCCGATGACCTACCAGACCTTCCTGCGCGACCCCCGCGGCCGGCACCGCTACTGGGCGCGCAGCTTCGTCGGCTGGCGGCAGATCCGCGCCGCCCGGCCCAACGCCGGGCACCGCGCGGTCGCCGACCTGCAGGCCGCCGGCCTGGTCACCGGCGTCATCACGCAGAACGTCGACGGGCTGCACCAGGCGGCCGGGGCGCGCGACGTCCTGGAGCTGCACGGCGGCCTGGACCGCACGGTCTGCCTCGCCTGCGGGGACGTCGCGGACCGGGCCGCGCTCGACGAGCGGCTCCGGGCGGCCAACCCGCACTTCGGACCGCACGCCGACGAGGTCAACCCCGACGGCGACGCCGAGCTGCCCGACGAGGTCCTCGACGGGTTCGTGATGGTCGACTGCCTGGCCTGCGGGCGCGGGCCGCTCAAGCCCGACGTCGTGTTCTTCGGCGAGACCGTGCCCCGCGACCGGGTCGACACCTGTTTCGCGATGGTCGAGCACGCCGGTGCCCTGCTGGTCCTCGGCTCCTCGCTGACCGTCATGAGCGGCTACCGGTTCGTGCTGCGGGCGGAGAAGCTCGGCATCCCGGTGGGCCTGGTCAACCTCGGCCCCACCCGCGGGGACGCGAAGGTCGACGTCCGGGTCGACGCCCCGCTCGGCACCGTCCTGCCCGATCTGGCCCGCCGCCTGGTCGCGTGAGCCGCGAGGCCGGCCGCACCGCCGGCGGTTGGCCCCACGCCGGCCCGGGAAGGACCGACGGCGATGCAGACCTTCCTGCCCGTCGCCGACTTCGAGGACAGCGCCCGGCTCCTGGACTCGCCCCGCCTCGGCAAGCAGCGGGTCGAGACCCTGCAGGTGCTGCGCGCCCTCGAGCTGCCCGACTACGGCTGGGTGTCGCACCCCGTCGTCCGGATGTGGCGGGGGCGGACGCCGGCGCTGGTCGCCTACGGGCTGGCGATGGTCCGGGTGTGGCGCGAGCGCGGGTTCGCCGACAGCACGTACTCGCTGATCTCGGAGTTCGCGCCCGACGTCGCCGGCGTGCCCCAGGCGGAGCTGGCCGGCGCCGGGTTGCTGCCGTCGTGGGTGGGGGACGAGGCGCTGCACCTCTCCCACCGGTCCAACCTGCTGGCCAAGGAGCCGGACTTCTACCGGCCGCGGTTCACCGAGCGCTTCGGTCCGGAGCCGGACGACCTGCCCTACGTCTGGCCCGAGCCGGACGACGTCCCGCCGGCGCCCGCACCGCAGGGCGTCCGGGTCTGGGTGGTGCGACCCCGGGCGCACAACGAGCTCGGCGCGTGCCTGGCCGCCGGGGTCGTGGGGCTGGGCACCCAGTCCGGCATCGACGTCGACGCCACCGGTCTCACCCCGGCCGAGCTGCGGGCGCTGTCGAAGGAGATCTCCGGGCGGCGCCCCGCCAAGGACCTGCGCCAGCTGTCGGCCTTCCTCGACGAGGTCCGCCCCGGCGACCGGGTCGGCCTGCCGATCGAGCACGGCGCCGGCCTGCTGCTCGGGGAGGTGGTGGGGGAGTACCTCTTCCAGGGACGGGAGCTGCTGCCGCACCGCCGTCCGGCTCGCTGGGACCGTGTCGTCCCGCGGTCGGCGGCCCGCCCGCCGGCCACCCTGCAGGACCCCCGCGCGCTGTTCGAGGTCGTCCTCGACCCCGCGCACGTGCCCGCGTAACCGGGCGGCACGTCCCGGCCCGCCGTGCCAGGGTGCGCGCGTGGCCAGCCCCTCCGTGCTCACCAGCCAGTCCGCCGACTTCCCGCGGTGGTACCAGGACGTCGTCGCGAAGGCGGAGCTGGCGGAGAACGGCCCCGTCCGCGGGACGATGGTGATCCGGCCCCACGGGTACGCCATCTGGGAGCGGCTGCAACGCGAGGTCGACGACCGCATCAAGGACGCCGGCGCCCGCAACGCCTACTTCCCGCTGCTGATCCCGGAGCCGTACCTGCGCCGCGAGGCCGAGCACGTGGAGGGGTTCAGCCCCGAGCTCGCGGTGGTCACGCACGCCGGCGGCACGGAGCTGGAGGTCCCCGCCGTCGTGCGGCCGACCAGCGAGACGGTCATCGGCGAGTACATGGCCAGGTGGGTGCAGAGCCACCGCGACCTGCCGCTGCTGCTCAACCAGTGGGCCAACGTCGTCCGGTGGGAGCTGCGGCCCCGGTTGTTCCTCCGCACGACCGAGTTCCTGTGGCAGGAGGGCCACACCGCGCACGCCACCGAGGCCGACGCCGCCGCCTACGCCCGGCGGGTCCTGCGCGAGGTCTACGCCGACGTCATGACCGGGGTGCTCGCCATCCCGGTCGTGCCGGGGCGCAAGACCCGTCGGGAACGGTTCGCCGGCGCGGTCAACACGCTGACCGTCGAGGCGATGATGCGCGACGGCAAGGCCCTGCAGATGGGCACCAGCCACGAGCTGGAGCAGAACTTCGCCCGGGCGTTCGGCATCGACTTCCTGGGTGCCGACGGCGAGCGGCGGCTGGCCTGGACGACGTCGTGGGGTTCCTCCACCCGCATGGTCGGCGGGCTGATCATGAGCCACGGGGACGACGCGGGCCTGCGGCTGCCGCCCCGGCTGGCACCGGTGCAGGCAGCCGTGGTGGTGGCCCGCCCCGGGGAGGGCGTGACCGAGGCCGCCGGGGCACTCGCCGGCGACCTCCGGGCGCGCGGCGTGCGGGTGGAGGTGGACGACCGGGTCGACGTCCCCTACGGGCGCCGGGCCGTCGACTGGGAGCTCAAGGGCGTCCCGGTGCGCATCGACCTCGGCCCGCGGGACCTCGCCGAGAGGCGGGCCGTCGTCGTCCGCCGGATCCCCGGCACGTCCACGCCGGCCCCGCTGGCCGACGTGCCCGAGGTCGCCCTCCGCGCGCTCGGGGAGGACCAGGCGCGGCTGCTGGACGAGGCCCGCGCCCGGCTCGCCGAGCGGACGGCGGACGTGGCGACGGCCGAGGAGGCCCTCGCCGCCGCCCGCGACGGGTGGGCCCGCATCGGCTGGGACCGGCTCGGCCCGGAGGGCGAGGCACGGCTGGCCGAGCAGGGTGTCACCGTCCGCTGCCTGGTCCGGCCGGACGGCGGGCTGCCGGGCGACGACGAGCCGGGCTCCCTGGCCGTCGTCGGCCGCGCCTACTGAGCCGGCCGGCGGGCAGGGGCCGGGTGGCTCACCGCTGGGACGGCGCCCGCCGCCGCTCCTCCTGGTCCAGCCGGCCCTGCACCCACAGGATCAGGCAGCGCAGGGCGGCGTGTCCCTCGGGGGAGGCGAAACCCTGCTCGAACCTGGCGGCCTCGACCAGCTCGCCGCTCCGGACCGTGCCCCCGCTGTGGAACCGGTCGAGGACCTGGCCGGTCAGCGAGGGACTGCGGAAGAGCCCCGCGATGCCGAGCGCCACGGAGTCCGAGACGGTCATGCTCACCGGGGGGTGCGGCAGCGCCGCTCGCCGCTCCAGCAGCCGGGTCACCTCGGCGGCGACCTGCAGGTCCGGGGCGGGGCGCGCCCGCACGGTGATCATCACGTGGAGCTCCCTCCCGGTCCGGTACGTGCTCACCGAGCATCCGTGGCCGAGCGGGATCGCGGAAGACGACGCGGGGGTGGCGCCCTCCGAACGGGTGGAACGGCGGGGGACGGGCCGGTGCTCACGCGTCCGGCAACGGCACGTTCTGCAGCCGCACCTGACCACGGGCGACCAGCTTGCCGTCGGCGCGGGTGAGCAGCACCTGCCACAGCTGCTGCGTGCGGCCCTGCTGGACCGGTTCCGCGACGACGTCGAGCCGCTCCTCGGTGCAGGCGCGCAGGAAGTCGGTGTTGTTGTTGACCCCGACGGCGAACTGGCCGCGGTCGACCACCGCCGCGCTCGCGCCGATGCTGGCGGCGGACTCGACGACGGTGCAGTACAGCCCGCCGTGGACCACGCCCCACGGGGTGTGCTGGTCCGGCCCCACCTCCACCGTGCCGGTCACCCGGGTGCCGCTGACCTCGTCCACGGTGAAGCCGGTCGCGGCGACGAACCGGCTGGCGGAGGTCAGGTCGACGGCGGGCAGCTCGGCGCTCACGCGTCCCACACCAGGCAGAAGGGGTGGCCCACCGGGTCGGCGTAGACGCGGAAGTCGCCGCCGCTGCCGGGCAGCCTCCGCGCGCCGAGCGCCAGCGCCTTCGGCTCGGCCTCCTCGATGTCGGCCACGCGGACGTCGAGGTGGAACTGCTGGGGCCGGTCGGGGTCGGGCCAGTCCGGCGGCTGCAGGTCGGGCGCCTGCTGGAACGCCAGGCGGTGGCCCTGCCCGGTGACGACCACCCAGTCGTCGCCCGGCCGGCCCTTGCTGACCTCCATGCCGAGCAGCTGCGCGTAGAAGGTGGCGAGCGCGTGGGCGTCGGGTGCGTCGATGACGACGGAGTGCAACTGGCCGATCATGACCCCATCCTGACCGGCTGTCCCGGCTCCGACCAGCGCGGTTCCGGCCCGTTGCCGCCGTGATCCGGCCAGCGGGGCAGGATCGGGGGCGTGGCCCCGTCTCCCTCCCCCGCCCCGCAGCTGGGCTCCCTGACCTGGCTCCCCGCCGCCGACCGCCCCGATCTGCTCGCCGCCCCGGTCGCCGCGGCGCTGGGAGACCTGGCCGCGCCGTCCTGGGTGGCGGAGATCGACGACGCGCTCGCCGACACCGCCGCGTTCACCGAGGCCTACGGGGTGCCACTGGAGGCCTCGGCCAACTGCGTGGTGGTCGCGGCCCGCCGGGCCGGTCAGACGATGCTGGCCGCCTGCCTGGTGCCGGCCAGCACGCGGGCCGACGTCAACGGCCTCGTGCGCCGCCACCTCGGGGCGCGGAAGGCCTCGTTCGCACCCCAGGACGTCGCGGTCGCCGAGAGCGGCATGGCCTACGGCGGGATCACGCCGATCGGCCTCCCGCCGTCCTGGCCGGTGCTGGTCGACCCGCTGGTCGTCGCCGCGGACGTGGTCGTGGTGGGGTCCGGTACGCGCGGCAGCAAGCTGGCGCTGCCGGGAGCGGCGCTGGCCGCGCTGCCGGCCGCCGTGGTGCTCGACGGGCTGGGCCGTCCGCCGGTCGAGCCGCCCCCGCCGGCCGCCGCGGCCCGCACCGAGCGGGCGCCGGACGACCGGGACGTCGGCTGGGGCGAGCGGCCCGACGACCGCTCCGCGGACGACCGGCGCTACCTGGAGGACCGCCCTCCGCACTGGGGCAGCGTCTGACCGGTCACAGCTGCCCGGGCAGCGTGGTGGTGCCGGGGCCGGAGGGATCGGAGCCGGGGCCGGCGCCCTGCTGGGCGCGCAGCAGGTCGCGGATCTCGATCAGCAGCTCCACCTGGGTCGGCTCGGCCGGCCCGGCCTCCTCGCCCCTCTTGCGCCGCTCGATGATCGTCTTCATGGGCAGCACCACGGCGAAGTAGACGACGGCCGCGGTGATCGCGAACGTGATGACCTGGCTGAGGAACGCGCCCCAGGTGAACGTCTGACCGTTGACCTCCAGGGAGCCGCCGAGTTCCCCGCCGCCACCGACCAGGCCGATCAGCGGGGTCAGGAACGAGTCGGCGAACGAGGCCACCACCGCGGTGAAGGCGGCGCCGATCACCACCGCGACCGCGAGGTCGACCACGTTGCCGCGCAGCAGGAAGTCCTTGAAGCCCTTCAGCATGGCTCCCATCCAGCCACAGGGACGCGGTGGCGGGCGTCAGGCCGCGTCGGCGCGTCCGGGGCGCGGGCCGCGGTGGCGGCCGGTGGGTGGGCTCACGCCGGCGGGAGGCTGAGGGTGAGCGTCGCGCTGCTCGCCGCGGCGGCCAGGAGGGCGGCGGTGGCGTCGTCCACGGCGAGCAGGAGCAGACCCTCGCCGGTGCCGTCGGGCCCCGGGGCCGCCAGGACCAGCGCGCCGGCGGCCACGACGGCGGCGCGCTCGGCCCCCGGGGTGGTGGCCAGGACGTCGACCCGGTCACCGGGGCGGACGAGGGCGCTGACCGCGAGGTCGGCCGGCCGCACCGGCGCGGCCACCTGACCGCCGGAGAGCAGTGCGGTGAGGCCCGCGCCGACCAGGCGGGCGTCGGTGACCGGCTCGCCGGCCCGCAGCCCCGCCGCGAGGGTCGCGCCGACGAGGCCCTCCGGGCCGGCCGCGGCCCCGCCCGGTCGCAGCGCGGGTGGATAGCGCGCCAGCGTCAGGTCGCCGGCGGTGAGCACGGCCCCCGGCGGCAGGTCGTCGGCCGCCACGACCACCGGGACGGTGGCCGGCGGGCCGGCTGCCGCAGGCTCGGGGGCCGGCCGCAGCGCCAGGACCAGGGCGGTGCCCGCGAGCAGAGCGGCGAGCAGCTGCCGGGCGGCGTGCAGGAGGGAGCGGGGACGGCGGAGGCGGACCATGCACACACGCTGACGGCGGCCGGGCCGCGGAGGACCGGCTACCGGGCGGTTGTGGAGGAGCGGTCGGCCTGTGGACGGCGCCCTCGCGGGATCAGCCGGCGGCGGCCTTGCTGGTGGAGGCGCCGGAGGACGACGAGCTGCCCGACGTCGAGCTGCTCGAGGAGCTGCCGGACGACGAGGCTGCCGCGGCAGGCTCCTTCTTCGACGAGCTGCCGGCCGACTCGCCGGCCGAGGAGCCGGACCGGCTGTCGGTGCGGTAGAAGCCCGAGCCCTTGAAGACCACGCCGACCGAGCCGTAGACCTTCCGCACCGGGCTGCCGCACTGCGGGCACTCGCTCAGCGCGGGGTCGGTGAAGGACTGCACGACCTCGAACTCGTGCCGGGTCTCGGCGTTGGTGCAGGCGTACTGGTAGGTGGGCACGGCGGAGCGCTCCTCGTGGGACGGGCCGGGCTGGCACTCGTGCCCGGCGACTGCCAATGATGCGCGCCGATCCGCCGTCCGTCCACGTCTGCCGGCGAGCGTCACGATCGCGCCACCCGAGGGTGTGGGTGCCGCCCGGGGCTCGGCCCCTGTGCTCCGCCCCTGTGCTCGGCTACGAGGCCAGGGACCCCTCGGCCGGCTCGTCGATCGCGGCGAGCCGCTCCAGGGGCAGGTCCAGTGCCCGGGCCAGGGCCGCGACGGTGAAGAACGCCGGCGTCGGGACCCGGCCGGTCTCGATCTTGCGCAACGCCTCGAGGCTGACTCCGGAGACGGCGGCGATCTCCGCGGGGCTGCGGTCGCCCCGCGCCGTCCGGAGCAGTGCACCCAGCCGGCGTCCGCGCTCGCGTTCGGCTGCCGTCAGCGGCGGTCGCACCATGGCCGTGATAGTAATACCGGGATAGGAATACCAACCCGAGGAGTCGGTCATGGTCGAGCTGCGCACGCCGGGCGAGATCGAGGCGATGCGGGCGGCGGGCGCGGTCGTGGCGCGCGTGCTCGCCGCCGTGTGCGCAGCCGCGGCGCCGGGGGTGCGGCTGCGCGAGCTCGACGAGGTGGCCCGGCAGGTGCTCGCCGAGGCGGGCGCGGGGTCGCCGTTCCTGCACTACCGGCCGCACCGCTCGATGCCGCCGTACCCGGGGGTCGTCTGCACGTCGGTGAACGACGTCGCGCTGCACGGCATCCCGACCGCGCGGCGGCTGGCCGACGGCGACCTGCTGAGCGTCGACGCCGGCGCCACCCTGGACGGCTGGGTCGGGGACTCGGCGGTCTCCCTGACCGTGGGCGCCGGCCGCGCGGAGGACGAGGCGCTGATCGACACCACCGAGCGCGCGCTGGCGGCGGGCATCGCCGCGGCCGTGCCCGGCGGCCGGCTGGGCGACGTCTCCGCCGCGACCGCCGCCGTCGGCCGCGCCGCGGGGGTCGGCATCGACACCACGCACGGCGGGCACGGCGTCGGCCGCCGCATGCACGAGGAGCCGCACGTGCCCAACGAGGGCCGGGCGGGGCGGGGGCTCCGGCTGCGCCCGGGGTTGGTCATCGCCATCGAGCCGTGGTTCATGGCCGGCGGCGACGACACCTCGTGGACCGACGACGACGGCTGGAGCATCCGCACCGCCGACGGCAGCCGCGCCGCGCACGTCGAGCACACGGTCGCCGTCACCGAGGACGGCCCGCGCGTGCTCACCGCGCCCCTCCGCGCGGCGACGACCCCGGGTCATCGCTGAGCGAGTCGCCTCGTCTGCTCCCTGACCGCGGCCAGGAAGGTGTCGAGCGCGGGGGCGGTGGGCTGGTCGCGGGTGAGGACCACCAGCCGGCGGCCGACGACGGCGCCGGCGACGTCGCGGACGGCCAGGGCGGGATCTGCGGCCGGGAGCGTGAGGGCGGGCATCAGCGCGACGGCCCCCGCCGTGCGCACGAGCTCGAACTGGACGTCGGCGTCGTTGGAGCGGTGCCGCAGGTCGGGCTCGTAGCCGCCGAGGGAGCGGCAGGCGCCGACGACGAGGGCGTGGTGGCCGGTGCCCGCGGCCGCGGAGACCCAGACGTCGTCGCGCAACTCGGCCACCGCGACGGGTCCGCCGTGCCGGGCGCAGGGATGCGCGGCGGGGAGCACCAGCTTCAGCGGCTCCTCGTGCAGCAGCTCGGACCTGATCCCGGCCGGCCGCGGTCGCGGGTGGCCGTCGTACTCGTCGCTGATGACGACGTCGAGCGTGCCCAGTCGCAGCTCGGGCAGCGCCTGCTCGAGTTCCAGCTCGGAGATCTCCACCCGTACCCGGGGGTGGTCGGCCAGCAGGCGGACCACGGCGGGGATCAGCATGCGGCGGGTCGCCGACTGCAGGCCGCCGGCACGCACCGTGCCGCGGACCTCCCCGGTCAGGGACGCCAGGTCCGTCTGTGCCGCCTCGGCGGCCGACAGGAGGACGTCGGCGTGCCGGGCGAGCAGGCGGCCGGCGTCGGTCAGCCGCACCCCGCGGCCGGCCTTCTCCAGCAGTCGCGCCCCTGTCTCCCGCTCCAGGACGGCGAGCTGTTGCGACACCGCGGAGGGGGTGTAGCCGAGGGCCGTGGCGACCGCGGCGAGGGTGCCGCGTTCGGCCAGCTCGCGCAGCATCCGCAGGCGGCGGAGGTCGAGGCTGACCATGCAGCAACGCTAACGTGTCAGGTCCAGAAACCGTCACTGGACGTGAACGATGAGGACGTCGAGTCTCACGTCGTGGGTCCCGCACTGTGCCTGCTCTCGGCGGCGTGCTTCGGCGCCATGGCGGTCTTCGGCAAGTTCGCCTACGCCGCCGGCGTCTCGCCCGACGCGTTGCTGCTGCTCCGCTTCACCTCCGCGGCGGTGCTGCTCGGCGGCGTCCTGCTGGCGCGACCGGAGCTGCGGTCGGACCGCGAGGCGCCGGCGTCCGGGGCGCTGACCCGGCGGTTCGTGCTGACCGGTCTGGGGCTCGGGGTGTTCGGCTACGCCACGCAGGCGACGCTGTTCTTCGCCGCGCTGGAGCGGATCGACGCGTCACTGGTGGCGTTGGTCCTCTACACCTACCCGGCGCTGGTCACCGTGGCCGCCGTCCTGCTGGGGCGGGAGCGGCTGACCCCGGCGCGCGCCCTCGCGCTGGTCGTCGCGTCGGGCGGCGCGCTGCTCGTCCTGCTCGGTGCCGGCGCGCTGCGGTTCGACGCGCTCGGTGTCGGGCTGGCCCTCGGCGCCGCGGTCACCTACACCATCTACATCCTCGTCTCCGACACGGCGGTGCACCGCGTTCCGCCGGTGGTCCTGTCGGCGCTGGTGATGACCGGGGCCGCGGCGGCACTCGCCGGACGGGCCGCGGCGACCGGTGGCGTGGACCTCGGCTTCGGCCCGGGCGGGTGGCTGTGGGTCTGCTGCATCGCCGTGGTGTCCACCGTCGTGGCGATGCTCGCCTTCTTCGCCGGCCTGCGCCTGACCGGCGCGTCGACCGCGGCGATCCTGTCGACGCTCGAACCCGTCGTCACCACCGTGCTGGCCGCGCTCACCCTCGGGGAGTTCCTCACCCCGGTGCAGCTCCTCGGCGGCCTGCTGGTGCTGGCCTCGGTCGCCGTCGTCCAGCTCCGGCCCCGGCCCGCCGGCTCAGGGCCGGCCGACGTCCCGCCCCGCCCGCCGGACGCCTCTGACGCCTGGGCGGGCGGTCAGCGGCCCGTGCGCTCGCGGTAGCGCGCAGCCCGCTTGGCGGCGGCCGCGCGGCGGCGCTCGCTGTCGCGCAGGTCGCGCTGGTGGGCGGAGCGCTCGCGGTGGGCGGTGGCGGTGCCGACCGGGTAGCCGGCCTTCACGACCCGGTTCTCCGTGGTCTCCGGCATGTAGGCCAGCGAGTAGAGCAACCCGAGCGCGATGCCACCGCCGGCGACCGCGGCGCGCAGACCCAGCGGGGCCGGCAGGAAGACCACGATCAGCGCGATCGGGATCGACATCTGGACGAACGTCCGGGCGATGTGCCGCGCCCACCACGTGCCGGTGGTGGTGTCGAACAGCACCCAGCCGCGGTGGCGGGCGGGAAGTCCGCCACCGAAGGCGTACCAGAGCCAGCGGTGGGGAGCGGGCCGGACGACCGGCTCGGTCGTGTCCTGCTCGGGCGCTGTCATGAGGCCTGTGTGCTCCTGCTCGACGACGGTCACCCCATCATGGTCCCGCGAAACGATGGGTGTGCAAAGGGTTGGGGCACCAATCATCGGCGCCCCGGCCGTGCTCCTCGTCACGCAGCGGGCCGGCGTCAGGCGACCCCGGCCTCCGGTCCGGCCTGCCGGCCGGCGTCGGGGTGCGCCAGTGCCTGCTGGGAGGCCGCGATGACCTGGGTGAGCGCCTCGTGCAGGCTCATCAGCCGCTCGACCGGCATGCCGAGGCGCTCGACGATGCCGGCCGGGATCCGCTCGGCCTGCTCGCGCAGGGCCGTGCCCTTGTCGGTGAGCGCCAGTGCCAGGTTCCGCTGGTCCTTCGGGTCGCGCTCCCGGCGCAGCAGCCCCGCCGCCTCCAGCCGCTTGAGCAGGGGCGAGAGCGTCCCGGGGTCCAGTTGCAGGAGGCCGGACAACTCCTTGACGGAGAGGGTCCCGTGCTGCCAGAGCGCGAGCATGACCAGGTACTGCGGATGGGTGAGGCCCAGCGGCTCGAGCACCGGCCGGTAGACGGCGACCACGTTGCGGGCGGCCACCGACAGGGCGAAGCAGACCTGCCGGTCCAGGGCGAGCACGTCCTCGGGTCCGGGGAGGGCGGCGGGCGTCTGGCGGGTCGTCACCACCCCAGCCTAGGACTCGCGGCGCCCAATGGTTGGGCCACCAACCGTCGTCGGCCGACAGGGAGTGATCCGACCGGCGCCCGCACGGCGCACCGTTGTGTACGTTTGTTCTCATGAGCTCCCGGCCCGACGCGGGCGACTCCCGGGCCATGTGCGAGCGGATGCTCGCCGGCGACCTCTCCATCGCCGACGACCCGGAGCTCGCCGAGGCCGGCAGCCGCGCGCTGGACCTGGCCGCCACGCTGGACGCGTCCGGCCGGTGAGCGCCGTCCCCGCCCCGGCGCGCCGGGCCCGCCGGGCCCGCCGGCACGATCCGGGACGACGCGACCGGCTGGTCGACACCACCCTCGACGTCATCGCCGCTCATGGCGTCGCCGCCGCCACGCACCGGGCCATCGCCCGCGCGGCCGACGTCCCGCTGGGATCGCTGACCTACCACTTCGGCTCCCTGACCGAACTGCTCGCCGCGGCGTTCACCCGGCACGTCGACACCGTCGCGGAGCGCTTCGACGAGCGCATGCGCGCCGCACCGGACCGGGCCGCGGCGCTCGAGGCGCTGGCCGAGCACCTCACCGGCGACCTGCTCGGTTCCGGCCGCGACCTCGTGCTGGCCGTCGAGCTCTACGTCGCCGCGGCGCGCGACCCGGCGCTGCGCGCGGTCACCCAGGACTGGATGTGCCGCAGCCGCCGCAGCCTGGAGCGCCACCTCGACCCCGTCACCGCGCGGGAGGTCGACGCCCTGGTGGAGGGGCTCGTCCTGCACAGTGCGCTGTCCACCGACCCGATGGACGCCACCCAGATCCGTTCCGCCCTCACCCGGCTCGCCGGCTGAGGGACGACCCCGAGGACACCGTGCAGACCACCACGCCCGACGCCGCGCGCCTGCGCCGTGCCCGCGTCGCCGTCGCCGCCTGCTTCTTCACCAACGCCGTCTTCTACGCGGCCCTCGTGCCGCGCCTGCCGGAGGTGAAGGCGCAGCTCGGGCTGAGCAGCACGGCCCTCGGCGCGGCCCTGGCGGCCGTTCCGCTGGGCGCGCTGCTGGCCGGCCTGTCCTCGGCGGCGTTCATCCGCCGGTTCGGCTCCGGCCGGGTCGCCTCGTCCGGACTGGTGCTGCTCGGCGTCATGGTGTGGACGGTCTCGGTGGCGCCCAACTGGCTCGCCCTCGCCGCGGCGCTGCTGGTCATCGGCGCCCTGGACGCGATCGTCGACGTCGCCCAGAACGCCCACGGGCTGCGAGTGCAGCGGCTCTACCAGCGCTCGATCCTCAACGCCTTCCACGGCATCTGGAGCATCGGCGCGGTCGCGGGTGGCGTGCTCGGCTCGGTCGCCGCAGGGCTGGGCGTGCCGCTCGTCGCGCACCTCGCCGGCTCGGCCGTCGTCTTCGGTGCCCTCGCGCTGGTCGCCTCGCGGGCGATGCTGCCCGGGCGCGACGAGCCCGAGCCCACCGCCGACGAGCACCCGCGGGAGCGCCCCCGCCGGCGAGCCGCCCTCCCGGCCCTCGCGGTGCTCGGTGTGCTGGCCGCGTGCGGCGCGTTCGTCGAGGACGCCGGAGCCTCGTGGAGCGCCCTGTACCTGCGCACCGAGCTCGCGGCCGGCGCGGCCACGGCGGGGCTGGGCTTCGTCGCCCTGTCGGTGGCGATGACCGTCGGGCGGCTCACCGGCGACCGCGTCGTCGACCGGTTCGGCCAGCGCCGGGTGGCGCGGGCCGGCGGGGCCGTCACCGCGGCGGGGATGGGGCTGGCCCTGGCGTTCCCGTCGGTACCGACCACGGTGGCCGGGTTCGCCCTGGCCGGCCTCGGTGTCGCCACCCTGGTGCCGGCCGTCTACGCCGCCGCCGACGAGCTGCCGGGGCTGCCGCACGGGATGGGGCTGGCCGCGATCAACTGGCTCCTGCGGATCGGCTTCCTCGTCTCGCCCCCGCTGGTCGGTGCCGTCGCGGACGCCGTGAGCCTGCGCGCCGCCCTCCTCACCGTCGTCCTCGCCGGGATCGTCACGCTGGTGCTCGGGCGGGCCCTGCCGCGCCGGGCGGTCCTCGACCGGCCGGTGGCGGAGCCGGCGGCCGGCTGACGGGCCGTGTGCGGGACGGTGTCGATCCGATACTCATCGTTCCGACACGCGATCCGGCGAGGCGTCGGCGCAGGGACCTTTGTCCTGACTTTCCCGCGTGCTCTTTCGCAGGGTGTGAGCGCTCACCTCTCATGGTTGCGCGCTCCGACAACGGGGCCTGACCGCACGGGGGACTTCCTTGCCGCTCGCCGAGCTCGACCAGCCCAGTCCGCAGCACCAGTCCGTCGCCGTCGACCGGCGCACGCTCACGCCTCCCCGGGTGCTGGTGGTCGACGACCACCGCACCTTCGCCGAGATGCTCTGCATCGCCCTGCAGGCCGGCGGGATGGAGGTGGTCGGCACCGCGCACTCCGCCGCCCAGGCGGTCGCCATCGCGGAGGACACCCAGCCCGACGTGGTCGTCATGGACATCCAGATGCCCGGCCGGGAGGACGGCCTGTCGGCCACCCGCCGACTGCGTCAGGTGGCCCCGGACGCCGTCGTCGCGGTGGTCACGGCCCACCGGGACCCGGGATGGGTGGTGCGCGCCACCCAGGCCGGGGCGTCAGCCTTCATCCCCAAGGACGGCTCGCTGGCCGAGATGATCGACGTCCTGACCCGTGTGCAGCTCGGCCAGATGCTGGTCGCCCCCTCCACGTTCTCCGCCGCGCCGACCGCCGGCAGCACACCCGCGCAGGTGGCCGAGCCGCGCCCGCACCTGACCCGCAGGGAGCAGGAGGTGCTCGACTGCCTGGGCCGCGGCATGCAGGTCAAGTCGATCGCCCGCGTCCTCGGCATCACCGTGGAGACCTGCCGGGGCTACGTGAAGTCCCTGCACACCAAGCTCGGTGTCCGCTCGCAGCTCGAGGCGGTCGTCAAGGCCCAGGAGCTCGGCCTGCTGTCCACGTGAGCGCCCCGCGCCGGGGCGCGCCGCGCGACCGCCGGTAGTCGGCCCGGTCCGGACGGCTGCCGCGCGCCGGGCCCCGGGCGGACGCGCCGGCGACGGCGCCCGCGGGACGTCGTCCGGGCGCGGGCCGGACCACACTGCGCTCTCACGGGAGCCGGGCCGGAGACCGGAGAGGTGGGCCGGATCATGACCGAGACGCTGAGCGGCGGCATCGAGACACTGCGCTCCCAGGTGAGGGGCCCGGTGCTCGCAGCGGACGACGCGGGCTACGACGAGGCCAGGACGCTCTGGAACGCCGGCATCGACCGGCGGCCGGCCGTGATCGTCGAGTGTGCCTCGACGGCGGACGTCGTGACCGCCGTCCGCTTCGCCGAGGCGGAGGGCCTGGAGATCGCCGTCCGCGGTGGCGCACACAGCGTCCCCGGACACTCCTCGGTCGACGGGGGCCTGGTCGTCGACCTGCGGCGGATGAACGCGGTGACCGTCGACCCCGACGCCCGGCGGGCTCGGGTGCAGGGCGGCGCGCTGCTGCGGGACCTCGACCTCGCCACGCAGGCGCACGGGCTCGCCGTCCCGGCAGGCATGGTCAGCCACACCGGCGTCGGCGGGCTGACCCTGGGCGGCGGGATGGGCTGGCTGTCCCGGATGGCCGGCCTCAGCATCGACAACCTGGTGTCGGCCGAGGTCGTGGTCGCCGACGGCCGGGTGCTGCGGGCAGCGGAGGACGAGAACCCCGACCTGTTCTGGGCCCTCCGCGGTGGCGGCGGCAACTTCGGTGTCGTCACGGAGTTCGAGTTCCGGCTGCACGAGGTCGGCCCGACGGTGCAGTTCGGGCTGTTCTTCTGGGACCAGTCGCGGGCCGGCGAGGCGCTGCGGCTGATGCGGGACGTCCTGGCCGATCTGCCCCGCACGATGAACGCCCTCCCGGCGGTCGCGCTGACCGCCCCTCCGGCGCCGTTCGTGCCGGCCGAGCACCAGGGCACGCTGGGGCACGCACTCGTCCTGGTCGGCTTCGGTGACCCGGCCGAGCACGAGCAGGTGACCCGGCGCATCCGCCAGACCCTCCCGCCGCTGTTCGACGTGGTCGCGCCGATGCCGTACACGGGGCTGCAGCAGCTGCTGGACGAGGCGAACGCGTGGGGCTTCCACGCCTACGACAAGAGCGGCTACTTCGCCGAGCTCACCGACGACGTGATCGACGTGCTGACCGAGTACGCGCCCCGCAAGACCTCGCCGCTGTCGGTGCTGCTGTTCTACCGGCTCGACCAGGCCTACTCCGAGGTCGGTGAGGACGACACCGCCCTCAGTGGGGGGCGGACGCCGCGCTACACCGGGTTCTTCATCGGGCTGACCCCCACGGCGGACATGCTCCCCGCGGAGCGCGAGTGGGTCCGGTCCCTGTGGCAGGCGCTGCGCCCGCACATGATGAGCGCCGGTGGCTACGTGAACGCCGTCGAGGGCCGCGACGCCGCCGAGGTCGAGGTCGTCTACGGGCCGAAGTACCAGCGCCTGGTCGCCCTGAAGGCGAAGTACGACCCCCGCAACGTCTTCCACCGCAACGTCAACATCCCGGCGCCGAGCATCCCCACGCAGCGCGGCTGACGGCCGCGTTCCGGGGTGGCCCGTCCGCCGGGTGGGCGCAAGTACGGTCCCCCTCGTGGCGCAGGAGTGGCTGGACGAGGAGCAGCAGCGGACCTGGCGGGCGTGGCTGACCGCCGCCGAACTGGTGCCGCGGGTCCTCGACGCGCAGCTGCAGCGGGACGCCGGCATCAGTCACGCGGCGTACGTCGTCCTCGCGATGCTGTCGGAGGCGCCGGGCCGCAGCCGGCGGATGAGCGACCTCGCCCGCCGGGCCAACCAGTCGCAGAGCCGCCTGTCGCACACCGTCGCCCGGCTGGAGGAGCGGGGCTGGGTGCGGCGCGAGCGCTCGACGGACGACGGCCGGGGCAACCTCGCCGTCCTCACCGACGCGGGGTGGGACGTCGTCCGGTCGGTGGCTCCCGGTCACGTCGACGCCGTCCGGGCCGCGCTGTTCGAGCCGCTCACCCGCGAGCAGACCCGCGCCCTCGGCGAGGCGCTGGAACTCGTCGTCGACCGGCTGGACCCCGACCACAGCCTGCGCGTCGAGCACGGCGCGGACGCGTCCTGACCGGGGAAGGCCGGGCGCCCGGCGCGCGTTGCCGCCGGTGATGTCCGAGCCGCTGCCGCTGTCCGTCCTCGAGCTGGCCACCGTCGGCTCGGGGCAGTCCACCGCCGAGGCCCTCGCGGCCACCACCCGCGTCGCGCAGTCCGCCGACCGGCTGGGGTTCTCACGCCTCTGGGTGGCCGAGCACCACAACATGCCGGCGGTGGCGAGCACCAGCCCGCCGGTGCTGATCGCCCACCTGGCCGCGGTCACCGAGCGGATCCGGGTCGGCTCGGGCGGCGTCATGCTGCCCAACCACGCGCCGCTGGTCGTCGCCGAGCAGTTCGCCGTCCTGGAGGCCCTGCACCCGGGCCGGATCGACCTGGGCATCGGCCGCGCCCCCGGCACCGACCAGCAGACCGCGGCGGCGCTGCGGCGCGACCCCGCGGCGCTGTCGGCCGACGACTTCCCCCAGCACCTCATCGACCTGCTCGGCCTGTTCGGCGACCCGCGGGTCGAGGGCGGCCTCGCCGAGCGCTTCCGGGCCACCCCGGCGGCGGAGTCCGCGCCCGCGGTCGTGCTGCTGGGGTCCAGCAGCTTCTCCGCGCAGCTGGCCGGCCACCTCGGGGTGCCGTTCGCCTTCGCCCACCACTTCGGCGGCCCGAACGTGCTGACCGCCGTCGGCCTCTACCGCGAGACCTTCCGCTCCTCCCCGGTGCTGGAGGAGCCGTTCACCATCGTCACCGCGAACGTGCTGGCGGCCGAGACCGAGGAGGAGGCCCGCCGGCTCGCGCTGCCCGGTCAGCTCATGCGGCTGTCCCTGCGGATGAACCGGCCCCGGGCGCTGCCCAGCGTCGAGGAGGCCCAGGTCGATCCGGAGCGGGCCGCCGCCGAGGCGATGCCGAGCAACGCGGTCATCGGGGACGTCGCCGGCGCCGTGGCACAGCTGCGCCGGCTGGCCGCCGACACCGGCGCCGACGAGCTGATGCTGTCGGCGTCCACGCACGGGGTCGCGGAGCGGCTGCGCAGCCTGGAGCTCGTCGCCGCCGCGTGGGGCCTGGCGGGGGCGGAGAGCCCCGCGGCCTGACAGGACGGCGACGCCTCAGCGGCCGAGGTGGCGGTAGCGGTGCAGCCGGCTGCGGAAGCGCTCGCCGTCGTCCCGCCCGAGCAGGTTGGCCAGCTCCTCGCCGAGCACCCGCCCCAGCCGGCGGCAGAACTCCACCGGCTCGTCGGCGGCGTCGGGCCGCTCGGGCACCACGCGGTCGACGATGCCGGCCCGCCACAGGTCGGTGGCGCGCACGCCCTGGGAGGCGGCCATCTCACCGGCGCGGTCGACGGTGCGGTGCACGATCGCCGACGCGCCCTCCGGCGGCAGCGGGCCGAGCCACCCGTTGGCCGCGGCCAGCACCCGGTCGGCCGGCACCAGCGCCAGCGCCCCGCCGCCGGTGCCCTGGCCCAGCAGCACCGCCAGCGTCGGGGCCTTGAGCATCACGAGGTCCTGCAGGCACCGGGCGATCTCGGCGGCCAGCCCGCCCTCCTCGGCCTCCTTCGACAGCGCCGCGCCCGGGGTGTCGATGAGCGTCACCAGGGGCAGCCGCAGCTCGGCGGCCAGCCGCATGCCGCGCCGGGCCTCCCGCAGCGCCGCCGGGCCCAGCGGCGCGGTCAGCGACTGCCCGCGCCGGTCCTGCCCGAGCACCACGCAGGGCGCCCCGCCGAAGCGCGCCAGGGCCAGCAGCAGGCCGGGGTCCTTCTCGCCGGCGCCGGTCCCGGAGAGCCCGACGATGTCGGTCGCCGCCGTCCGCAGCAGCCGGCGGACGCCGGGCCGCTCCTCGCGCCGCGACGCGGTGACGACGTCCCAGGCGCTGCGGTGGTCCTCGGGGTCGTCGGCGTCGGTGCCGTCCTCGGGCCGGGGCCGCTCGGCGTCGCGGACGTCGAGGTGCCAGGTCTGCCGGGCGGCCAGCACCCGCAGCGCCCGGTCGGCGACGTCGGCGATCTCCTCGTGCGGCACGACCGCGTCGATGAGCCCGTGGGCGGCCAGGTTCTCGGCGGTCTGCACGCCCTCGGGGAACGGCTCGCCGTAGAGGGCCTGGTAGACCCGTGCGCCGAGGAAGCCGATCGAGGCCCCGGGCTCGGCGATGGTGACGTGCCCGGTCGAGCCCCACGACGCGAGGACGCCGCCGAAGGTGGGGTGCCGCAGGTAGACCAGGTAGGGCAGCCCGGCCTCCTTGTGCCGGGCGATCGCGGCGGTGATCCCGATCATCTGCAGGAAGGCGACGGTGCCCTCCTGCATCCGGGTGCCGCCGGACACCGGGGCGGCCAGCAGCGGCAGCCCCTCCTCGGTGGCCCGCTCCACGGCCGCGATGAGCCGTTCGGCGGCGGCCACCCCGATGGAGCCGGCGAGGAAGCCGAACTCCCCGGCGATCACCGCCACCCGCCGGCCGCGCAGCAGCCCCTCGCCGGTGATGATCGCCTCGTCCTGGCGGGTCTTCTCCGCCGCGCGGGCCAGCTCGTCGGCGTACTCGGGGGAGACGTCGCCCACCGTGATGGGGGAGTCCCACGTCTTCCACGAACCCGGGTCGAGGACGAGGTCCCGCAGCGATCGGGCGTCCAGCGGCTGGCTCACTGCTGGAGCCAGGCGCGGATCGCCTCGTTGGACGAGCCGAGCACGGGCGGCGCGCTGTGGTCGCGACGGGTGGTCTCGGTCTCGCCGTCCGGGCCGGGGGCGAAGAAGCGCAGCGGCGGGCCGGGCAGCTGGAGCCGGCCCAGGGTCTCGTGCTCGACGTCGACCAGCAGGCCCTGCGAGAGGGTCTGGTCCCAGGTGTAGACCTCGTCGATCGTGCGGACCTTCCCGGCCGGGATGCCGGCGGCGGCGAGCCGGCCCAGCAGCTCCTCGGGGGTGATGTCGGCGAAGGTGCGCTCCAGCAGCTCGATCACCTGCTGCCGGTTGCCCACCCGCTGGCCGTTGCTGGCCATCCCGGGCGCCTCGGGGTCCAGGTCGAACTCGGCGCACAGCTTGCGCCACAGGCCCTCCGAGCCGCAGGACAGCTGCACGCTGCCGCCCTTGCAGTGGAAGAGGCCGTAGGGGGCGATCGACGGGTGGTGGTTGCCCTGCGCGTGACCGACCTTGCCGGCCACCGTCCACGCCGTCCCCTGGAAGGCGTGCACGCCGACGATCGCGGCCAGCAGCGACGTGCGCACCACCTGCCCGCGGCCGGTCCGTTCGCGCTCGAGCAGCGCGGCCAGCACGCCGTAGGCGCCGTACATGCCGGCCAGCAGGTCACCGATCGGGACGCCGACCCGCTGGGGGTCCTCCGGGCCCGAGCCGGTCAGCGACATCAGCCCGCCCTCGCCCTGGGCGATCTGGTCGTAGCCGGCCCGGCCGCCCTCGGGGCCGTCGTGGCCGAACCCGCTGATCGACAGGGTGACCAGCCGCGGGTTGAGCGACTCCAGCACGTCGGTGCCGAAGCCCAGGCGGGCCAGGGTGCCGGGGCGGAAGTTCTCCAGCAGCACGTCGGCCCGGCGGATCAGCTCGGTGAGCAGCGCCTTGTCACCGTCGTCCTTGAGGTCGAGGGTGATCGACTCCTTGTTCTTGTTGGTCGACAGGAAGTAGGTCGACTCCCGCTCGCCCTGGGCCGGGTCGACGAACGGCGGGCCCCAGCCGCGGGTGTCGTCCCCGCTGCCGGGGTTCTCCACCTTGATGACGCGGGCGCCGAGGTCGCCGAGCATCATCCCGGCGTGCGGCCCGGCGAGGGCTCGGGTCAGGTCGACGACGAGGACGCCGTCGAGCGGTCCGGTCACGAGGGCTCCTCGCTGGCGCTCGTCGCACTCGCTCCCAGCGGTGCCGTGTCCTTGCACGACCTCGCGAGCTCGGTCATGGGCAGTTCTCCGTTCCGGTCAGAACCACGACGGGACGACGACGAACACCAGCCAGGCCAGCAGCGGCCCGACGGCGACGACGATCCCGGCGTAGGCGAGGATCTGCTTGTAGAAGCGGTCCTTGTCGACGTCCTGGGCGTTGGCCAGCACCAGCGCGCCGTTCGTGGAGAACGGGCTCACGTCGACGATGGTCGAGGACACCGACAGGGCCACCACGACGCCCACGGCGCCGATGGTCCCGGCCTGCAGGAACGGCACCGCCAGCGCGATGGCGACCCCGATGATCGCGACCGACGACGCGAACGCCGACACCACCGCGCCGATGTAGCAGAGCAGCAGGGCCACCAGCAGTGGCGCGCCCAGGCCGGTGACCGCCTCACCGACGTAGTCGATCGCGCCGGCCTCCTGCAGGACGAACACGTAGGTCAGCACGCCGGCGATGAGCAGCACGGTCGACCAGCTGATCTGGCTCACGGCGTTCTTGTGCCGCGCGGCGGCGAAGAGGGCCAGCAGAGTCGCGACGGTGATGGCGACGAACCCGATGTCGAGGTCGAACACCAGCGCCAGGACGGCGACGGTCGCCAGGCCGATGAGGGTGAGGATCTGGTCGAGCGTGACCTTCGGGGTCTCCTCCGGGGCGCCGCCCGCGCCGCCGCCGGAACCGGTCGTCCGCTCGCCGCCCGAGCCGCCGGAACCGGTCGTCCGCTCGTCGCCGGTGCCGCCGCCGACCGCGGGGCCGGGAGTCGCACCGTGCCCGCGGACGACGGTGGCCTCCGCGGGCTCGGCCTCCGCCGGCACCGTGGCGGCCACCTTCCGGCCGATGAGCTGGCGACCGCCGAGCACGAGGAAGAGGACGACGGCGATGGCGAGGTTGAAGAAGAGGCTGCCGAGGAAGACCGCGATCGGGCTGCTGGGCAGGCCCTCGTCGTCGACGATCGTGTTGACCGTGACGCCGTAGACGCTGATCGGCGAGAACCCGCCGCCCTGGGCCCCGTGGATGACCATCATGCCCATGAGCAGCGGGTTGATCCCGTGGCGGACGGCGAAGGTGAGCGCGATCGGGGCGATGATCGCCACCGCCGCGGGGGAGAGGGCGCCGATCGCGGTCAGCAGCGCGGTGACGAAGAACATGATCCAGGGGATCGCCGCGACGTGGCCGCCCACCAGGCGCACCGCACCTCTGACCAGCAGGTCGACGGTGCCGTTGTTCTGCGCGATCGCGAACAGGTACGTGACACCGATCAGCGTCACCACCAGCTCGGCGGGGAAGCCGGTCAGGATGTCGTCGGTGGTCAACCCGACCGACAGCGTCCCGACGATGAACGCCGCCGTGAAGGCCAGCGCGCCCATGTTGATGGGCAGGAACGTCGCGATCGCGAAGATCACGACGAGCGCGAGGATGGTGACGATCTCGGGTGACACGGGCGCTCCCGTGGCGTCGGTGGCGTGGGCGTGATCATGCTCTCAGGCCCCGAGCGGTACCGCCTCCCAGCCCCCTGACGGCGTCACCACCGCGGTCACCCGGTGGTCGTGCGGCTCGGCGGGCAGGTCGTCGACCAGCTCGTCGTCGAACACCAGCGCCACCAGCCGGGCGCCGGGACGGGCGTGCCGCAGCGCCCGGTCGTAGTAACCACCGCCGCGCCCCAGCCGCACCCCGTCCCGGGACACCGCCACCGCCGGGACGACGACGACCTCCGCGGTGCCGATCGCCGTCGGGCCCAGCCGGGGCCCCACCGGCTCCTGCAGCCCGAAGCGGCCGGGTGCCAGCCGGCCGGTGTCGACGGCCCAGGACAGCTCCCGGCCGGTGGCGGGCACCACGGGCAGCAGCACCCGCGCCCCGAGCCGGGTGTACGCCGCCGGGAGCCGGCCGGCGCCGGGCTCGGTGGGGTCGGGCACGAACGCGGCCAGCGTGTGGACGCCGGCCAGCCCGCGCAGCAGTGCGGTGGTGACCGCGGCCGCGGCGGCGGCGCGCTCGGCGGCCGGGCGGGCGGAGCGGCGGGCGAGCAGCCGCGTGCGGAACGCGGCCTTGCGGGCGGCCACGTCGTCCGCTGGGGTCACCGCCGCAGGCTAGCCACGCGAGCGGTGCGCCGCCCGGCGTCCCCCCGAGCGGCGTCCCGGCCGCTGGCTAGGCTCCCGCCATGCCGACTTCGAGCTCCCACCCGGCGCGCAAGGCCGTCATCCCGGTCGCGGGGATGGGCACCCGGTTCCTGCCGGCCACCAAGGCGGTGCCCAAGGAGCTGCTCCCGGTCGTCGACCGACCGGCGCTGCAGTACATCGTCGAGGAGGCCGCCCGCGCCGGGCTGGCCGAGGTGCTCATGGTCACCGGCCGCAACAAGGCCGCGATCGAGGACTTCTTCGACCGCCACCCCGAGCTCGAGACGGCGCTGGAGAAGAAGGGTGACGCCGGCCGGCTCGCCGCGGTCCAGGAGTCCACCGACGTGGCCCAGGTGCACTTCGTCCGGCAGGGCGAGGCGCGGGGCCTGGGCCACGCGGTGCTGCAGGCGGCCGCGTTCGTCGGTGACGAGCCGTTCGCCGTGTTGCTCGGCGACGACCTGATCGACGCCCGCGACCACCTCCTCGAGCAGATGCTGCAGGTGCAGGCCGAGCACGGCGGCTCCGTGGTCGCGCTGCTCGACGTCGGCCGGGAGAACATCGACAAGTACGGCGCCGTCGCCGTGGAGCCCGGTGGCACCGACGTGGTGACCATCACCGGCCTGGTGGAGAAGCCGCCGGTGGACGAGGCGCCGAGCAGCCTGGCGATCATCGGCCGCTACGTGCTGGCGCCGGAGGTCTTCGGCGTGCTGCGGGAGACCGCCCCGGGCCGCGGCGGGGAGATCCAGCTGACCGACGCGCTGGCCACGCTGGTCGAGCGCGGGGAGCCGGTGCACGGCGTGGTGTTCGACGGCCGCCGCTACGACACCGGCGACCGCCTGGACTACCTCAAGGCGGTCATCCAGCTGGCCGCCGAGCGCGACGACCTCGGCCCGCCGCTGCGGGCCTGGCTGACCGACTTCGTCGCCGACCTGCCCGCCGAGGGCGCGTCGCAGGGCTGAACCGAGCGCTTCAGGGGGGAGCATCGTCCTCCGTGGTGGACATGACCGGGGACGAGACGAGCGGAGCGCCCGCAGGGCAGCGCGACACCACGGCGATGGACCTGCGTCAGGGCACCGTGCTGCGCGAGGCACCGGCGGTGGTCCACGAGACCACGGCGATCGACCGTGGGCAGGTGCCACCGCCACCCGCGGCCGCCGAGCCGCCCGCGCCGCGCACGGTCGAGCAGCACCTCGACGAGATCCTCTCGGCCGTGCCGCAGCCGGACGCGATCGAGCTCGCCGTCCTCGACGCGCAGGGCCTGCTCTGCGCGGAGGAGGTCGTCAGCCAGCGCGCCCTGCCCGCCTTCGACCAGGCCGCGCTCGACGGCTACGCCGCCCGCGCTCTGGACGTGGAGGGCGCCTCCTTCGAGGAGCCGGCCCGCCTCGCGGTGGTGGGCGAGACCGTCGCGGGCCCGAGCGGCCCGTCGTCCATCGGCCCGGGCATGGCGCAGAAGGTCAGCGCGGGCGCGATGCTGCCCGCCGGTGCCGACGTCGTCGTCCCGGCGGTGTGGACCGACCGGGGCGTGGTCACCGTCGCCGTCCACGCGCCGGTCGAGCCCGGCGGCTACGTGCGTCGCGCGGGGGACGACGTCGCGCCGGGCACCGCCGCGGTGCAGGTGGGGACGCCGATCGGGCCGGCCCAGATCAGCCTGCTGGCCGCGGTGGGGCGCGACCGCGTGCAGGTGCGCCCGCGGCCCCGGGTCGCCGTCCTGTCCGCCGGGAGCGAGCTGGTCGACATCAGCACGCCGCCGGGCCCTGGGCAGGTCGTCGACGTCAACAGCTACGCGCTGGCCGCCGCGGCCCGTGACGCGGGCGCGGAGGCCTACCGGTCGGGGATCGTCCCCTCCGACCGGCGCCGCATGTCCGAGGTGCTGGAGAGCCAGCTGCTGCGCAGCGACCTGGTGCTCGTGTCGGGCACCTTCGCCACCGAGGGCGACGCGGTGCAGGAGGTCATGGCCGAGCTCGGCCGGATGCACTTCTCGCCCGTGACGATGCACCCGGGCCCGGTGCAGGCGTTCGGCCGGCTGGGCCGCGACTCGGTGCCGGTCATCTGCGTGCCGGGTGAGCCGGTCGCCGCGCTGGTGGCCTTCGAGGTGTTCGTGCGCCCCGCGATCCGGCTGATGCTCGGCAAGCGCCAGCTGTTCCGCCGCACCGTGCAGGCGATCGCCGCCGAGCAGCTCCTCTCGCCGCTCGGGTACCGCCAGTACCTGCACGGCCAGGTGATGCGCCACCCCGACGGCGGCTACGTGGTCGAGCCGCTCGGCGGCGGCGACGAGGCGATGCTCGCCCGCATGGCGCGGGCCAACTGCCTCATCGTGATCGACGAGGACGTCACCGAGGTGGCCGCCGGCGGGCTGGTCACCGTCATGCCCCTGCTGCTCGGCGGCTGACGGGACCCCGTGGCCGACCCCGCCCTGCACCCCGGCTGGCCCGCGCGGCTGGCGTGGGGTCCGGTGGAGCTGCTCCCACCGCGCCGCGGCGACGCCGACGAGTGGAGCCGGGTCCGGCTGGCCAACGAGTCCTGGCTGGCCCCGTGGGAACCCAGCGCCCCGTCGTCGTGGGCGGCCCGGCACTCGCCGCAGTCGTTCCGGGTGATGCGCCGCGCCGTGCTGCGCCGGGCCGCCGCGGGGACGACGCTGCCGTTCGTCGTCCACGTGGACGGGCGGCTGGCCGGACAGGTCACCATCGACAACGTCGTCCGCGGGGCGTTGCGCTCGGGGAGCCTGGGCTACTGGATCGACCGCGCCGTGGCCGGGCGGGGCGTCGCGTCACTGGCAGTGGCCCTGGCGTGCGACCACGCGTTCGGGCCGGCGCAGCTGCACCGGTTGCAGGCCGACATCCGGCCGGAGAACGGCCCGAGCCGGCGACTGGTGGAACGCCTCGGGTTCCGTCACGAGGGATTGCTGCGCCGCTACCTCGACATCGACGGCGACTGGCGGGACCACCGGTGCTACGCGCTGCTCGCGGAGGACGCCCCGGAGGGGGTCCTCGTGCGATGGCGTGCGGGTGTACCCCGCTGAGGCTCATACCATGCACGGGTCGCGTGGATGGGTGACTCTTTGTCGACACGCCGTCCCGACGGCACTCCAGTCACACAACACCTCAGTGACACGCCCGCGCGCCTCCCTCGAACGGGGTGGTCCAGGCCTTAACTTCGCCGGGCGAGTGACTCATGTGACGGGTGGTGTTCTGATGGGATCCGGCGTGCTTCTGGCCGCTCTGGTCGTGCTGTGGTTCGTCGTGCTGGTGCCGATGGTGGTGACCCGCGGTGACTCGCAGACCGTCCCCGCCGACGCGGGGCGGACGCTGCAGCGGCGGCGCGCGGTGGACCCCGTGCTCCACGCCGAGACCGAGCGGGTCTCCGTCGACCGGGCGGCGCTGCTGACCTCCGGCGAGCTCCGGGTCGACGTGCACGCCGTCCGGCGCCGCACCCTGGCCGGCCTGGTCGCCCTGACGCTGCTGGCGCTGGCCGGCGCGATCCTCTACAGCCCGTGGCTGTGGATCGCCCAGGGCCTGCTCGACGTGGCCGTCGTCGGCTACCTGATGGTGCTGCGCGCCGCCGCCCGTCGCGAGCGGCTGGCCGCCCGCCGCGCCGCGCGCGCCGCCGCCCGTGCCGCGCGCCGGCCGGCCGAGCGCCCCGCGGCGCGCCCGGTGCCGGCACCCCGTCCGGCGGTGGAGGAGGTCGAGGAGGCGCCCGTCGCCGAGGAGGTGCACCACACCGTCGGCCTGCCGCACCCGAGCCTGCCGCTCGCCCCGGTGCACCCGCTGCGCCCGGGCCGGGTGGTGGCGGCCCGCGCCGCGGCGCCCGCGGGCTGGCAGAACAGCGCGGTCGTGGGCCTCGACGACGACGACATCGGCTTCGCCGACATCGACGTCTACCAGCCCCGGAAGGTCGCCAACGGCTAGGGCGACGCTCCGGCGCCGCCCCCCGTGGCGGCGCCGGAGCACGCGGGCGGTAAGCTCTCCGTTCGTCAGGGGCTGTGGCGCAGACCGGTAGCGCACCTCGTTCGCATCGAGGGGGTCAGGGGTTCAAATCCCCTCAGCTCCACCCGACAGTCCAGCAGCCCCGCCCGGGTCCCCCCGGAGCGGGGCTGCTGCGTCTCTGCCGACCGCTGCGCGCCCGGGTGACCACGCACGGTGCCGCACCGCACGGGTCCCCGGGGTCCGCGTTTGTGGCGCGCCGACGCGTTGGGGGAGCGTCGCTGCCCATGAGCCGGCATCAGGCCCGTGCCACCGTCACGCACCTCGGCGTCGCGACGGCGGTCGTCCTCGGCACGTCCGTGGTGACCGCCGCCCCGGCCGCGGCCGTCCCGGTGCTGGCGCCGGGGTTCGTCGTCCAGGAGCTGCCGAGCGGGCAGGACGAACTGCTCACCGACTTCGCGTTCCTGCCCGACGGCAGCTACGTGACCACCGGCAAGAACGGCCGGGTGGCCTGGGTGTCGGCGGCGGGGGAGGCCCGCACCCTCGCCGAGCTGCCGGTCGTCACCCGCAACGACCTGGGCCTGGTGGCCGTCGCGCCCGCCCCCGACGGCGCCACGCTCTACACCGGCCGCGCGCTCGACGTGGACGGGCAGTGGATGCTGCGGCTGAGCGCCTGGACCCTCGTCGGCGGCCCGCAGCCGACCGGACTGGCCGACGAGCGGATCGTGCTCGAGCTGCCGGCGACGTCCGACGCGCACGGCCTCACGGGCCTGCTCGCCGCCCCCGACGGCACCCTGTGGGTGACCATCGGGGACAGCGCGGGCTACGTGGACGCCGACCCGCTGGCCCTGCGCGCCCTCGACCCCACCACCGGCTACGGCAAGCTCCTGCACGTCCTGCCCGACGGCAGTGGGGTGCCCGACAACCCGTTCTTCGACCCCGCCGACCCGTTCGCCTGGCAGAGCCGGGTCTACGCCGGCGGCTTCCGCAGCCCGTTCCGGCTGAGCCTCGACCCGGTCACCGGTGCGCCGGTCGTGGGCGACGTCGGCTGGACGGCGTGGGAGGAGGTCGACGTCGTCCGCCCGGGTGCCGGCTACGGCTGGCCCTGCTGGGAGGGGGAAGGTCCCACCCCCGGCTACGCCGAGCTGCCCGGGTGCCAGGGCGTGCCCAACACCGCCCCCCTGTGGACCTATCCGCACGGGCCGGCGGGCACCGCGGTCACCGGCGGCTTGGTCTACACCGGCACGGCCTACCCGCCGGAGTACCAGGGGGCGTACTTCTTCGGCGACTACTCGGCCCAGCGGGTCTACACCCTGCGCTCCGACGCGGCGGGCCAGCTCGTGCGCCCGCCCGAGGCCGACGGCTTCGCCGCGGAGCTCGGGGCGCCGGTCGCCTTCCGGCCGCACCCGGAGAACGGCGACGTCGTGTGGGCCGACATCCGGGGCAGCGTGCTGGACCGGCTCGTGTACGCGCCCGGCAACCGCCCCCCGACCGCGCAGGCCGCGGCCACGGTGGACGCCCCGACGCGCACCGTGACCTTCGACGGCAGCGGCTCCAGCGACCTCGACGGCGACCCGCTGACCGCGCGCTGGGACCTCGGCGACGGCGCCGTGGCCGACGGCCCGCAGGTCGTGCACTCCTACGCCGGCTCCGGGGTGGAGCCGTTCACCGCGACGCTGACGGTCACCGACCCCGGCGGGGCGCAGGACACCGCCACGATGACCGTCGTCCCGGGGAACAGCCCGCCGGTGCTGACGCTCAGCGCACCGCCGCCCGACCGGCGCTGGGTGCCGGGGGAGCTGGTGCAGGCGTCGGCGACGGCGGTCGACGCCGAGGACGGGCTGCTGACGGTCCGGTGGACCGAGGTGCTCGTGCACTGCAGCGGCGGAGGCTGCCACGAGCACCCGGGTGAGACGGTCGAGGGGCCGGACTACTCCCGGCCGTTCGTCGACCACGGCGAGGGCACCCGCATGGAGGTCACCGTGACCGCGACCGACAGCGCCGGTGTCCCGGCCTGGGAGGTCTTCGTCCTCGAACCGCAGTCGGCGGTCTGATCGGCGCTGCCGGAGGTCAGCCCATCGTCCGTGCCCGCACCCGTGCCGCGGCCGTCGCGCCTGCCCGCGTGGTCGTCGCGGCGAGTCGTCGGGCCACGAGCGACGCCTCGTGGACGCGCCGGGCCGCCCGCTCGGCAGCGGTCGGTGGCCGCGGTGCCCAGGGTCGCCGGGCCCAGAGCCGTCCGGTCCAGGTCACGTGTGCGAGCTGTCGCCGCGCCCGGGACCGCCGGACCACGGCGACGAGCGCCGCCAGGCCCGCGACCGCGCTGACCACCGGTACCGACCGGCGGCGGGCGGCGGGGGCCGCGTCGTCGACGCCGGATGGCGAGGCCGCTGCGGGGGCGCTCGTGTCGTCGGCCGGCAGCAGGCTCTCCGACGTCTGGCGCGAGTAGTCGATCCCGTAGTGCCGGTAGAGCTGTTCCTCCTGGGCCTCGGACAGCCGGCGGGTGTCGCCGACCGACGGCGCCCCGACGACCTGCGCGCGGTTCACGGTCACGCGCACCTGGTCTCCGGTCTCGGCCGCGTCGACGACCGGGACGACCGCGCTGGCCTCGTCGACCTCCACGTACATCCACTCCGGGAGCCCGGTGGCCTCGTCCGCCAGGACGGCGGTGCAGGGGCCGATCGGGGTGCCCTGGCGGTCGACGACCGTCCGCCCGACCCAGTTCCGTGCCGCGTCTCGTGCAGGTAGACCCATCGCTGCTCCCGGTGTCTGGGGCGCTCCCGTGGCCGCGGTGCGACGCCGGGCGCCTGCGGTCGGTGGCGCCCCTTCCCGATCCGGGACGCCGCGATCGGTGGTACCCGGGGCGCCGCCGGGGAACCCGCCGTCGTCGTCCCTGGACGGCGGTCGGCCGACCCGGGCTCAGGCGGTGCCGCGGAAGTCCGGCTGGCGCTTGTCGATGAAGGCACGCACGCCCTCCCGGCCCTCCGGGTCGGCGGCGGACTCGGCGATCAGCCGCGCCTCGTCGTCCAGCTGCTGCTCGAGGGTCCGGACGGCGGCCTGCCGCACCAGCGCGCGGGTGCGCACCATCGCCCGCACCGGGCCGGCCGCCACCGCGTGCGCCAGTGCGATCGCCGACTCGTGCACCTCCTCGTCCTCGACGAGGCGGGCGACCAGGCCGAACATGTGCGCCTCCGCCGCGGTCAGGGCGCCGTTGGTCAGCATGAGCTCCAGCGCCCGCGGGGCGCCCAGCGCGCGGGTCAGCGCCCACGAGCTGCCGCCGTCGGGGGAGTAGCCGATCGCCCCGTAGGCCGGGCGGATCTTGGTGGAGCGGGCACAGACGACGATGTCGCAGGCGCCCATGAGGCCGATCCCGGCGCCGGCCACCGCGCCCTGGACCCCGGCGACGACCGGGACCGGGCAGTAGAGCAGGGCCCGGATGACCTCGTGCCAGTCGTGCGCCAGCTGCCCGACGTAGCCGCCGGGGTCCTCCACCGAGGAGAACGCGCGCACGTCGCCGCCCACGCAGAACCGCTCGCCGTTGCCCAGCAGCAGCACCGTCCGGGCCGACCCGGGCCGCGCCTGCAGCGCGGCCGCGAGCTCCGCGGCCATCGCCGGGTCGATGGCGTTGCCGGTCTCCGAGCGGTCGAGGGTGATGCGCCAGACGTCGCCGTCGGCCTCGGCGAGCACCCGGGGTCGCTCCTGTGCGCTGGTCATCGCCGTCTCCTCCGTGCCGGTGCGTCGTCCTCGACCGTCACCGTACGGAGGATGCGGGGCTCAGGCGCGGGTGCGGACGGCCGCGGCCTGCAGTTCGGCGCCACCCGGTGTCAGAACCATGACGGGAACCACATGCGGTCCAGCCACTCCGCGTGCGTCAGCGGCTGCCCGCTGAGCACCGGGTGGAAGAAGACGAACGTCGCCGCGACGATCCCCACGTAGGTGGCCACCACGCCGAGCCCGAGCTGGCGGCGCCACGGCTCGGCGCCGGGCCGGCCGAGCACGTCCTGCAGCACCAGCACGACCGCGAGCACGAAGAACGGCACCACCGGCGCCATGTAGAAGATGAACATCGTGCGCTCGGGGTTGAGGAACCAGGTGCCCCACCCGGCGGCGATCGCGGTCGCCAGGACCAGCGCGGCGGGGTCCCGGCGGGCGACCAGCCGCCAGGCCAGCCAGACCAGCGCCGGTGCGAAGGCCAACCACAGCGTCGGGGTGCCCAGCATCAGGATGTAGCGGACCACCTGCTCACCCGCGGCGTCGGTGAGCCCCTGCGGGTTCCACAGCAGGATCGGCCGCCCGTCGACCAGCCACGACCACGGCCCGGACTCCCACGGGTGCGGCGTCGACAGGCTGTTGTGGAACCGCAGCCACTCGGCGTGCTGGTGCCACAGCGAGCGCAGCGCGTCGGGCACCCACGGGAACGCCGTCTCCGGGTTCTGCTGCGCCCAGACCTTGCCCTGCGACGTCTCGCCGAGGAACCACCCGGTGAAGCTGGCCAGGTAGGTGAGCACCGGCACCACCGCCAGCGCCCAGAGCGCCCCGGGCAGCCCGCGGCGGGCGGCCACGAGGGTGGGACGGCGGACGCTGGCCTCCCGCCAGGCCGCACGGTCCCAGAACACCGACAGGACGGCGAACAGCGCGAGGAAGTACACCCCGCTCCACTTCACCGCGCACGCGCACCCGAACAGGGCCCCAGCGGCCAGGCGCCAGCCGCGCGGGCCGAGCGCGAACCCCGCCGCCAGCCCGCCGGCCGCCCGGATGCGGGCGCGCACCCGGTCCCGGTCGACGACCAGGCAGGCGACCGCGCCGAGGACGAAGACCTGGAGGAAGACGTCGAGCAGGCCGATGCGCGACAGCGAGAACGCGAAGCCGTCCAGCGCCAGCAGCAGCCCGCCGATCAGGCCGAGCAGCGTGGAGCCGGTGAGCCGCCGTCCCAGCCGAGCGAGGACGACGACCGAGACGGTGCCCGCGACCGCCGACGGCACCCGCCAGCCGAACGAGTCGTAGCCGAACAGGTGGATGCCGCCGGCGATGAGCCACTTGCCCAGCGGCGGGTGGACGATGAACGTGTAGCCGCGGTTGTACTCGTGGCCCCACTCGAGCAGCTCCCGCGCCTCGGGCGGGTAGTAGGCCTCGTCGAAGAGCAGGTCGGACGGGTAGCCCAGGTCCCACAGCCGGCTGACCAGCGTCGCCCCGCCGAGCACCGCGGCCAGCGCCCAGGACAGCCACCGGTCGGGCGGCAGCGGCGGCGTCCGGTCGCGGCGCGGGCGCGGCAGTGGCCAGCGGCGGACGGGCGTCGGCCGGGGCTCGTCGGGCCCCCGGTCCGTGCGCTCGGGAGCCAGCACCGCCATGAGGGCCAGGGTAGTGAAAGGACCCCCCTGCCCCCCGGCACTCGCAGGCTCGCGCCGGGCCCCTGAGGGGGCCGACGGCACCCGCCGTGACAGGCTCGGACGTGTGAGTGGACGTCTGGTGCTCGGCGGCGCCCCCCTGGGACAGCCCGGCGACGTCGGCCCGCGACTGCGGGAGGTCATGGCCACCGCCGACGTCCTCGCCGTCGAGGACACCCGCCGGCTGCACCGGCTGGCCGCCGACCTCGGGGTGACGCTCGCCGGCCGGGTGGTGACGTTCCACGAGTCGGTGGAGCGCGCGCGGCTGCCCGGCCTGCTGACCGCGCTGACCTCCGGCGCGACCGTCCTGCTGCTCACCGACGCCGGGATGCCGTCGGTCTCCGACCCCGGCTACACCCTGGTGCGGGCGGCGATCGACGCCGGCGTCGAGGTCACCTCGGTGCCCGGGCCCTCGGCGGTGACGACGGCGCTGGCGGTCTCGGGCCTGCCGGTCGACCGGTTCTGCTTCGAGGGGTTCCTGCCGCGCAAGGGCGGGGAGCGACGGTCACGGCTGGCCGGGCTGGCCGACGAGCGCCGCACGATGGTGTTCTTCGAGTCCCCGCACCGGCTGGCCGACGCCCTGACCGACGCGGTCGCGGCGTTCGGCGCCGAGCGCGAGGCCGCCGTCTGCCGGGAGCTGACCAAGACCCACGAGGAGGTCCGCCGCGGTCCGCTGGCCGAGCTGGCCGCGTGGGCCGCCGAGGGCGTGAAGGGCGAGATCACCCTCGTGGTGGGCGGGGCGCCGGCCGGGCCGGTGTCGCTCACGCCGGCGGAACTGGCCGCGGAGGTCGCGGCGGAGGAGGCGGCGGGCGCCACCCGCAAGGACGCCATCCGCGCCGTCGTCGTCCGGACCGGGCTGCCCCGCCGCACCGTCTACGACGCCGTGGTCGCCGCGAAGTCCCCCTGACGGCTCGCGCGGGGCGGCCCCACGTTCTGTGCACGAACCGGCCTCTCGTGGGGGTGGGGACGACGATCTGTGCACACCCCGCGGGGTCCAGGTGCTCGCACCGCGACATGTGCACAGACCGTGCGCTCCGGGGCGCCCGGACGGCGATCTGTGCACAGCGCGCGGGCTGGGGACGCTCCCTGACTGCCGGTCGCCCAGCGCTGCGACGGTCGACGCATGCCCGTCGTCCCTCGTGTCCCGCCCCTGCTCGTGGGCAGGCCCTTCCGCGGCAGCGAGGCGGTCGCGCACGGTGTCGTGACGAGCAGCCGGCTGCGCGGTCCGGCGTTCCGCCGTCTCTTCCACGACGTCTACGTCGACGCGACCACGCCGGTCACGCACCGGCTGCGGTCCGTCGCCGCGGCCGGGCTGATCGTGCCCGGTGCCGTGGTGTCCGGGCCCAGTGCCGCAGTGCTGTGGGGCGTCGATCTCGCCGGCCCGGAGGACGACGTCGAGCTCACGGCGCCGCCGGGCTCCTCCGCCCGTCGCGTGGCCGGCCTGCGGGTCCGGCGGGCGCGCCTCGACCCCGAGGACGTGTGCTGCCGCGGGCGCGTCCGCCTGACCGGCCGCGTGCTCACCGCCGTCCGCGTCGCGTCGCTGCTGGCCGACGACGAGGCCGTCGTCGCGCTCGATCGCATGGTCGTCGCGGGGATGGTGGACCTCGCGGCCGTGCGTGACCGGGCGGCGCGCCCCGGGGCGGCCTCCCCGCGGGTCCGGCGGATCTGTGCGCGGGCCGACGGGCTCGCGGGGTCGCCGCAGGAGACCAGGGTGCGGCTGCTCATGGAGCGTGCCGGGCTGCCGGCCCCGGTCGCGCAGTACGTCGTGCGGCACGAAGGGCGCTTCGTCGCCCAGGTCGACTTCGCGTGGCCGGGGCTCCGGGTGGCGGTCGAGTACGACGGGCTCTGGCACGCCGAGGCGGGGCAGTTCGGCAAGGACCGCCGGCGGCTCAACCGGCTGCGCGAGGCCGGCTGGACGGTCGTCTTCGTGACCGCGGCGGACCTGCGCGACCCGCTGCGGCTGGTGGCGATGATCCGGACGGCGCTCGGCCGCTGACCACGGTTCGTGCGCAGATCGTGCTCACCGAGTCGACGAGAGCACGATCTGCGCACGAACCGTGCCCGGGTGGGCGGCCCCGGCACCGCCTCTTCAGAGCCAGCCGTTGCGCTTGAAGCCCCGGTAGAGCAGGACGCAGGCGCTGACGATCACCAGCAGCACCAGCGGGTAGCCGAAGCGCCAGTGCAGCTCGGGCATGAACTCGAAGTTCATCCCGTAGATGCCGGCGATGGCCGTGGGGACGGCGATGATGCCGGCCCACGCGGAGATCTTGCGCATGTCCTCGTTGTCGGCCTGGGAGGTCCGGGCCAGGGAGGCCTGCAGGATCGACGTGAGCAGTTCGTCCAGGGCCGCGATCTGGTCCCGCACGCGGATGGCGTGGTCCTCGACGTCCCGGAAGTAGGAGCGCATGGCCTCCGGGACGGCGTCGATGCGCCGCTCGGCCAGCTTCTGCAGCGGCACCTCCAGCGGGGAGACCGCCCGGCGCAGCGACATGAGCTCCCGCTTGAGCTGGTACAGCCGCCCGATGTCGTCGGTGCGCCGGTCGCTGAACACCGACGCCTCCAGCTCGTCGACGTCCTCCTCCACGGCGCTGGCCACGTCGACGAAGGTGTCGACCACGTGGTCGGCGACCGCGTACAGCACCGCCGCTGGGCCGTGGCAGAGCAGGTCCGGCTGCTCCTCCATGCTCCGGCGCAGGTCGGTCAGCCCGCCGTGCTCCCCGTGCCGCACGGTGATCACGTAGTGGGGACCGAGGAACACCATGACCTCGCCGGTGTCGACGACCTCGCTGGTCGCGGTCAGCCGGTCGTGCTCCACGTAGGTCGCGGTCTTGAGCACCATGAACAGTCCCTCGTCGTACCGCTCGAGCTTGGGCCGCTGGTGGGCGAAGACGGCGTCCTCGACCGCCAGCGGGTGCAACCCGTACCGGTCGGCGATCGACCCCAGCTCCACCTCCGTCGGCGCGTACAGCCCCAGCCAGACGAAGCCGCCGAGCGCGACCGCCTCGTCGAGCGCGTCGTGCGGGTGGACCGGTTCCTGGCGCTGACCGGCGACGTAGATCCCGCAGTCGACCACCGGGCTGACCCCGTCGGGCCGGGACGGCGTGGTGCGCGGCCGGCCCGCCGGGCGGGGACGCGGCGACGGCTCGGCCGGCATGCCCCCGGGGGTGCTGCGCGGGGTCTCGGTGCCGGTCATGCGCACTCCTCAGGCGGTCTGTCCGAGGTGTCAGCGTAGGCATGCGGGCTGATCGCGCCCGTGCGACGCTGCCGGGGGCGAGCAGTGCCGGCGGAGGTGCCGGCCCGCGAGGAGGGGACGCCGTGGCCGTCAACACGCGCCGGGTCAAGTCCGTCGAGGACTCCATCCGCGACACCGACGAGCCCGAACACCGGCTCAAGAAGAACCTGTCGGGCCTGGACCTCACGGTCTTCGGGGTCGGGGTGATCATCGGCACCGGCATCTTCGTGCTCACCGGCATCGTCGCCCGCGACCAGGCCGGCCCCGCGGTCGCGATCTCCTTCGTGATCGCCGGCGTGGTCTGCGGGCTCGCCGCACTCTGCTACGCGGAGTTCGCCTCGACCGTGCCGGTGGCCGGGTCGGCGTACACGTTCTCGTACGCGACCTTCGGCGAGTTCATCGCGTGGATCATCGGCTGGGACCTCGTCCTCGAGCTCGCCCTGGGCGCAGCCACGGTCTCGGTGGGCTGGTCGGGCTACCTCAACCAGCTGCTCGGCGACGTCGGCACACCGCTGCCGTCGTCGATCGCGGGAGAGACGGCGACGGTGAACATCCCGGCGATCGTGATCACGCTGGTGATGACCGGCGTCCTGATCCTGGGGATCAAGCTCTCCTCGCGGGTCACCGCGATCATCGTGGCCATCAAGCTGGCCGTCGTCCTTCTCGTGATCGTCGTCGGGCTCTTCTACGTGACGGCAGACAACTACTCGCCGTTCGTCCCGCCGGCCGAGCCCGCGCCCGCGGGGGAGGGCGGCTGGCTGCACACGCCACTGATCTCGGTGCTCACCGGGTTCAGCCCCGGCCTCTACGGCTGGGGCGGGGTCCTGGCCGGCGCGGCGATCGTGTTCTTCGCCTTCATCGGCTTCGACATCGTGGCGACCGCCGCCGAGGAGACCCGGGACCCCAAGCGGGACATGCCGCGCGGGATCCTCGGCTCGCTGGCCATCTGCACCGCCCTCTACGTGGCGGTCTCCCTGGTGGTCGTGGGCATGCAGAACTACACCGAGCTGAGCGCGACCGCACCCCTGGCGGGCGCGTTCTCGGCCAACGGGATGCCGGTCTTCTCGAGCATCATCTCGCTCGGCGCGTTGGCCGGGCTCACGTCGGTCGTCATGATCCTGATGCTCGGTCAGTCCCGGGTGCTGTTCGCGATGAGTCGTGACCACCTGCTGCCGCCCGGCTTGGCGAAGGTCCACCACCGGTACGGCACCCCGTACCGCATCACGATCGCCACCGGGATCGTGGTCGCGCTGCTCGCCGGGTTCGTCCCGCTCACCGCGCTCGCGGAGCTGGTGAACATCGGCACGCTCTTCGCCTTCTTCCTCGTGTCGATCGGCGTCTGGGTGCTGCGGCGCACCCGTCCGGACCTGCACCGGTCCTTCCGGGTGCCGTGGGTGCCGGTCCTGCCGATCGTCTCGGCGTTGGCCTCGCTGTGGCTCATGACGAACCTGCCCACCGACACCTGGCTGCGCTTCCTCGTCTGGATGCTGCTCGGCATCGGCATGTACTTCGTGTACGGCCGCCGACGCAGCCGGATGGCCACCGGAGAGCGGCTGCCGGCTGCCGAGAACATCGCCCGCCGCTGACTCCCCCGGAGGGGTGAGGCCCCTCCCCACGGGCGTTCAGCGGGCTCCCGCCCGCGCCGACCCGACCGGTGACCGTCGTCCCCGGCCAGGGAGAGCTGCACCGTGCCCGATCCGAGCACCACCCCCACGGCGCCCGTGCCCGGTCGGCCGCGGCCGCCGGTGGCGGTGCTGGCCGCCGCCGGGCTCGCCGGGCTGGAGGCCGTGGCGCTGGTCGCCGGTGCGCTGACCGGCCTCGACGGCCTCCTGCTCGTCGGCTCGCGGCCGTCCGGACCGGTGGTCGCCGCCGTGCTGCTGGGCCTGGCGACGTGGGTCGTGCTGTGCGCCGGCGGCGGGCTGCTGCTCGCCGACGGGTCCGGACGGCGCACGTACACGGGCGTGGCCACCGCCGAGATCGCCCTGGTCGCCGCCCTGCTGGTGCTGGCCCTCGGCACGCCGCTGCTCGACCCGCTGACGGCGTCGCTGCCACTGCTCCCGCTCGCGCTCCTCTTCCTCGGCGTGCCCGTGGGGAAGCTCCTGCTCGCCGGCGCACCGAGCGCCCTGGCGTGGTCGGCGACCGGGCCGCGCGCCGCCGCCTCCCGACCGGAGCCGGGGCCGGCCCGCCCCGTCCTGCGGGCGGCCACGCTGGGCGTCATCGGCCTGGCGCTGGTCGCGGTCGTCCTCGTCACACCGGTGCCGGGGACCCCGGCCGAGACCCCGGCGACGGCGGGCACCAGCCAGCCCTGAACCGGGTGGACGCCGCTTCCGTACTCTCGTCGGCGTGAGTGATCGGCACATCCTGACCGCCGTGGCCTGGCCCTACGCCAACGGTCCGCGGCACATCGGCCACGTCTCCGGCTTCGGCGTCCCCTCGGACGTCTTCAGCCGCTACCACCGCATGGTGGGGGACAGGGTGCTGATGGTCAGCGGCACCGACGAGCACGGGACGCCGATCACCGTCGCCGCCGACGCGGAGGGCATCACGCCGCGGGAGATCGCCGACCGCAACAACCGGATCATCGTCGGCGACCTGCAGTCGCTCGGGCTGAGCTACGACCTGTTCACCCGCACGACCACGGTCAACCACGCGCAGATCAGCCAGGAGATCTTCCTGGGGCTGCTGAAGAACGGCTACGTCTTCCCGCAGACGACGCTCGGCGCGATCAGCCCGTCGACCGGCCGCACCCTGCCCGACCGCTACATCGAGGGCACCTGCCCGATCTGCGGCTACGACGGCGCCCGCGGCGACCAGTGCGACAACTGCGGCAACCAGCTCGACCCGGTCGACCTGATCAACCCGGTCAGCCGGATCAACGGCGAGACCCCGAAGTTCGTCGAGGAGGAGCACTACTTCCTCGACCTGCCGGCGTTCACCCGGGCGCTGGGCGACTGGCTGGCCACCCGCACGAGCTGGCGGCCCAACGTCCTCAACTTCAGCGTCAACCTGCTCGACGACCTCAAGCCGCGCAGCTACACCCGCGACATCGACTGGGGCGTCCCGGTGCCCCTCGACGGCTGGCGCGACCGCCCCGACAAGCGGATCTACGTGTGGTTCGACGCCGTCGTCGGCTACCTGTCGGCGTCCATCGAGTGGGCCCGCCGCTCCGGCGACCCGGACGCCTGGCGGCAGTGGTGGCAGACGCCGGACTCCGACGCCTACTACTTCATGGGCAAGGACAACATCGTCTTCCACTCCGAGATCTGGCCCGCCCAGCTGCTCGGCTACAACGGCGAGGGCGACAAGGGCGGCACCCCGGGCTCGCTGGGCCGGCTCAACCTGCCCACCGAGGTGGTCTCCAGCGAGTTCCTGACGATGGAGGGGCGCAAGTTCTCCTCCTCCCGCCAGGTGGTCATCTACGTGCGGGACTTCCTGGCCCGGTACGACGCCGACGCGCTGCGCTACTTCATCGCCGCCGCCGGGCCGGAGACGCAGGACACCGACTTCACCTGGTCGGAGTTCCGCCGCCGCAACAACGACGAGCTGGTCGCGGGCTGGGGGAACCTGGTCAACCGCTCGGTCTCGATGGCGGCGAAGAACGTCGGCGCCGTCCCCACCCCCGGGGAGCTGACCGAGGCCGACCAGGCGCTGCTGGCGACGACGAAGGCCGCGTTCGGGCCCATCGGCGACCTGCTGGCCCGCAACCGGCAGAAGGCCGCCGCCGCGGAGACGATGCGGGTGGTCGGCGAGGCGAACAAGTACCTGTCCGACCAGGCGCCGTGGAAGCTCAAGGAGGACCCGGCCCGCCGGGACACCGTCCTGCACACCGCGCTGCAGGCGATCAGCGACTGCAACGCCCTGCTCACGCCGTTCCTGCCGCACTCCGCGCAGAAGATCCACGAGCTGCTCGGCGGCACCGGCGTGTGGTCGCCCGCGCCCCGGATCGACGAGGTCACCGACCTCGACGACGGCTCGCCCTACCCGGTCATCACCGGCGACTACGACGCCGCGCAGGCCGTGTGGGCGTCCCGGCCGCTGCAGCCGGGGACGCCGCTGGCGCCGCCCACCCCGGTGTTCAAGAAGCTCGACGAGTCGATCGTCGAGGAGGAGCTGGCGCGGCTGGAGGAAGGGTCGACGTGAGTCGCTCGGCCGCCTCCCGCGCCAACCGGCGGGGGGAGCCGCCGCCGTCCCCGGAGCCGCTCCCGTCGCCGGCGATCGACAGCCACACCCACCTCGACATCGCCCTCGACAGCGACCGGCTGCCGGACGCCGCCGCGGTGGACGCCGAGATCGCCGCCGCCGTGGCCGTCGGCGTCCCGCGGCTGGTACAGGTCGGGGTGGACGTCGGCTCCTCGCGGTGGTCGGCGGAGCTCGCGGCCCGGCACCCCAACGTGCTGGCCGCCGTCGCGCTGCACCCGAACGAGGCGGGCGCCGGCGCGGCCACCGACGACGCCCTGGCCGAGATCGACCGGCTCGCCGCGCTGCCGCGGGTGCGTGCGGTGGGGGAGACCGGGCTGGACCGCTTCCGCACCGGCCCCGAGGGCTGGGCGGCGCAGGAGGCCTCGTTCCGGGCGCACATCCGCATCGCCACGGAGCGCGGCGTCGCCCTGGTCATCCACGACCGCGACGCGCACGAGGAGATCCTCCGGGTGCTCGAGGACGAGGGCGCTCCCGAGCACACCGTCTTCCACTGCTTCTCCGGCGACGCCGCCTTCGCCAAGGCCTGCGTCGAGCGCGGCCACGTGCTCTCCTTCGCCGGCACCCTGACCTTCGGCAACGCCGGCTACCTGCGCGAGGCCGCCGCCCTGACCCCGCTCGACCAGCTGCTCGTCGAGACCGACTCGCCGTTCCTCACCCCGATGCCGCACCGGGGCCGGCCCAACGCCTCCCGGCTCGTGCCGCTCACCGTGCGGGCGCTCGCCGAGGTCACCGGGGTCGAGCTCGACCAGCTCTGCGAGGCCCTGACCAGGAACGCGGAGCGGGTCTTCGGCTCCTGGGACGACGGGATCCCCGCGCAGCCCTGACGCCGGGAGGACGGTCCTCCCGCTCCCAGCCGAAGCGTGGACACTAGGGGCGTGGGCCGCCTCATCGCCGTCGTTCTCTTCATCGCCGTGCTGGTCCCCGGTGTGCTCCTCGCCCGCGCGTGGGCGCTGGCCGCCGGTCGCCGCGCGGTCGCGGTCGCCGCCGTCGAGTTCGCCACTCCCACGCCGGAGGGCACCGCGACGCTGCAGCGCCAGGCGCAGCACGGACGGCGGGTGCGCGCGCTGGGCTGGCTGCTCGGGCTGGTCGGCATCGTGGTGAGCATCGTGCTGTTCGCCGAGGCCTCGGTGTTCCTCTGGGCCCCGGCCCTGCTGGTCGGCCTCCTGGTGGGCGTCGTGCTCGCCGAGACGACCCGGCCCCGGCCCCGCTGGCGGCTGAGCAGCCCGCCGCGCCGGCCGAAGTTCGCCGAGCAGGCCTCGCCCGTCCTGGTGTGGGCGATGCGCGTCATGGTCGCCGCCGAGGTGGTGGCCGCCGCCCTCATGTGGCAGCGCGACAACCTGCCCGCCTCCGTCGGGTGGGTCGCCCTCGTCGTCCCGCTGGCGACCTGGGTCCTCGCCGAGATCGCGCTGCTGCGCACCGTGGCGCGCCCCCTGCCGGCCGAGGGTGCCGACGTGCCCGTCGACGAGGCGCTGCGCACCTGGACCGCGCACCTGGTCACCGCCGCGACCAGCGTGCTGGCGCTCCTCCCGCTGGGGGCGCTGCTGCTGGCCGCCGGCATCGACCTGGGCGACCGCGTCACCGAGGGCGTCGACCTGCTGCCCGTGGCACTGGTCGCCGGTGGCTTCGCCGGGCTGGCCGCCGGGCTCGCCGTCGCTGTGTTCCTGCTCACCTGGCTGCGGCCGGTCCGCTCCACCGACCGCGCGCTCGCGCGCTGAGTCACTGCGGTCCTCCGGACCGCACCACGGCCACGTGCCGTGCCCCTGCTGCGCTGAGCCCTCCCCGTGTCCCGATCGGGAGCCCCTGCGGCGCCTCCGCGACCGGTCCACCCACGGTGCGGGCGGCCGCTCCTGCGGGGTCCCGTGTGCTCCTGCGGTGCTGTGACGCCGCGGAAGCGAGGAGGACACCGCAGGAGGCTCCCGAACCGGTCCGCCGGGTGACCAGGGGCCGGCCCGATCGTGTGCCCCGTCACCCCTCGCCGGTGCGCTGAGCGGCGCCGTTGCCCCGTCGAGAGGGCAGCCACACTGTGCGATTGGTCACCCCACCAGCCACACGCTGCGCACGCGTCCCACGCGTGGCAGCCCGGCACACAATCACTCGGTGTATCGGCGCGCCCACATGTCGCTACGTCGACCCGCTGGTTCACTGCTCACGCACCGTCGCCTGAGGTATCAGGTTCGTTATCGTGTCGTGACCAGCCGGGGTGGGGACCGACCCGGGCGGCACCGCGACCGGGAGCGATGAGCTCCCGGTCGACTGCCGTCCGAGCCGGGAACGCGCTCGGTGCCCACCTGCCGGTGGGTTCCTGCGCGGCCTCCTCTGCCCGGGTTCAGTGACCCCTGGAAGTGTCGTGTCCCGATCGCTGAAGCTCGCCCTCTACGCCCTCGTCCTGCTCGGACTCGTGGGCGGCACCCTGGCCTACTTCGCCGCCCAGAAGTCCCTGACGCTGACCGTCGACGGGCAGGCGCGTGAGGTCCGCACCTACGCCGACACCGTCGGCGAGGTGCTCGAGGAGGAGGGCCTGCAGACGCAGTCGCACGACGTCGTCCTGCCCGACGCCGAGGCCGGTGTCGAGGACGGCGACGCGGTCGTCGTCAACCGGGCCCGCCCCCTGCAGCTGACCGTGGACGGCGTGGCCAGCGAGGTCTACGTGACCGCGCTGTCGGTGGAGGAGGCGCTCGCGCAGCTGGGCTACCGCGCCGACGACCTCGTGCTCTCCGCCAGCCGCAGCGAGCGGCTCCCGCTCGACGGCATGGCGCTGTCGATCAGCACGCCCAAGGACATCACCCTGCTCGTCGACGGCACCGAGCGCGTGGTGACCACGACGGCCGCCACCGCCGGAGCCCTGCTGGCCGAGCAGGGCGTCACGCTGGGCCCGGACGACCGCACCAGCGTGTACGCCGAGCAGGCGCTGCTGGACCGCATGCGGATCCAGGTGACCCGCGTGCAGGTCAACGAGGTCACCGAGACCTCTGCCATCCCGCACGGCACGGTCGAGACCCAGAACCCCGAGGCCTTCGAGGGCGAGAAGACCGTCACCCAGAAGGGCGTGGACGGCGAGCAGGCCACCACCTTCCGGGTCACCGTCACCGACGGCGTCGAGACCGCGCGCGAGCAGCTGACCACCACCGTCACCCGCAAGCCGGTCGACGAGCAGGTCACGGTGGGCACGAAGGAGCGCCCGGCCGCCCCGGCGGTCGCCGGTGGTGGCGTCTGGGACCAGCTCGCCAAGTGCGAGGCGGGCGGCAACTGGGCCATCAACACCGGCAACGGCTACTACGGTGGCCTGCAGTTCAACCTCGGCACGTGGCGGGCCCACGGCGGCACCGGCCTGCCGAGCGACGCCAGCCGGGAGGAGCAGATCGCCGTGGGTGAGCGCGTCCAGGCCACGCAGGGGTGGGGCGCCTGGCCGGCCTGCGCCCGCAAGCTCGGTCTCCGCTGAGCACTCCCGAGCCGGCCTCCGAGCTGCTGGGCCCGGCCGCGATCCGCGACCTGGCCCAGCAGCTCGACCTGCGTCCGACCAAGACGCTGGGGCAGAACTTCCTGCACGACGCGAACACGATCCGGCGGATCGTGCGCACCGCCGAGGTGACCCCCGAGGACGTCGTCCTCGAGGTCGGTCCCGGACTCGGCTCGCTCACCCTCGGCCTGCTGCCGGCCACCGCGCGGGTCACCGCGGTGGAGATCGACCCCCGGCTGGCCGCGCTGCTGCCGCGCACCGTCGCCGAGCGGGCGCCCGCCCTCGCCGACCGGCTGACCGTCGTCGAGGCCGACGCACTGCGGGTCCATGAGCTCCCCGGGCCGCCGCCCACGGCGCTGGTGGCCAACCTGCCGTACAACGTTGCGGTGCCCGTGCTGCTGCACCTGCTGGAACTGCTGCCCACGCTGCGCCGCGCCCTGGTGCTCGTGCAGGCCGAGGTCGCCGAGCGGCTCGCGGCCGCGCCCGGCGCCCCGGCCTACGGCGTGCCGTCGGTCAAGGCCGCCTGGTACGGCGAGGTCCGCCGCGCCGGCAACGTGGGCCGGCGCGTCTTCTGGCCGGAGCCCAACGTCGACTCCGGCTTGGTCGCGCTGGTGCGCCGGCCGCCGCCGCCCGGGGACCGTGCCGCGACGTTCGCCGTCGTCGACGCGGCCTTCGGCATGCGGCGCAAGGGCCTGCGGGCCGCGCTGGCGCGGTGGGCGGGCAGCCCGGCCGCGGCCGAGGCCCGGCTGCGGGCCGCCGGCATCGAACCGGCCACCCGGGGCGAGCAGCTGTCGGTCACCGACTTCGCGCGGCTGGCCGCCACCCCGCCGGTGGAGCCGGGCGCATGAGCTGGTCGTCCTCCGGCGGGCCCGGGCGGATCGCCGGGGACGGCGCCGTGGTCGCCCGCGCGCCGGCCAAGGTGAACGTGCACCTGGCCGTGGGCCCGCTGCGCGCCGACGGCTTCCACGAGCTGCGGACGGTCTACCTCGCCGTCTCGCTGTTCGACACGGTGACCGTCCGCCCCGGCTCCGGGCTGGCGCTGAACGTCACGGGTGAGGGCACCACGGGCACCGGTCCGGACGCCGTCCCCACCGACCGCCGCAACCTCGTCTGGCGGGCCGCCGAGCTGCTCGCCGAGCGCGCCGGCGTGTCCCCGGACGCCACCATCACGGTCGACAAGTCCATCCCGGCCGCGGCAGGGCTGGCCGGTGGCAGTGCCGACGCCGCCGCCGCGCTGGTCGCCCTGGACGCCCTGTGGGGCACCCACGCCACCCGCGGCGAGCTCGCCGCCCTGGCCGCGCAGCTGGGCAGCGACGTCCCGTTCAGCCTGCACGGCGGGGTCGCGCTGGGCTCGGGTCGGGGCGAGCAGCTCTCCCCGGTGCTGGCCCGGCGGCGGTGGGACTGGGTGCTCGGCATCGCCGGCGAGGGCCTGTCGACCCCGGCGGTCTACGCCGAGCTGGACCGGCTGCGGGACGAGGGGCGGGTGCCCGACGGCGGCGAGCTGGCCTCGCCCGAGCCGGTGATCAGCGCGCTGCGCAGCGGTCCGGTGTCGGCGCTCGCCGCCGCGCTGGCCAACGACCTGCAGCCGCCGGCGGTGTCGCTGCGGCCGGCCCTGCGCCGCGCGCTGCGGGCAGCCACGGACGCCGGCGCGCCCGCGGCGATCGTCAGCGGGTCCGGGCCGACGGTGGCCGCGCTCGCCGACGACGAGGACGCCGCCGTCCGGCTGGCCGCCGAGCTGGCCGGGGTGGGCGTGTACCGCACCGTCCGCGCGGTGCACGGACCGGTGCCCGGGGCCCGCCTGGTCGGGTGACCCTCAGGCGCTGGGGAGCTCCGAGGGCCGGCTGACCAGGCGGGGAGCCGGCTCCAGGTGGGCCAGGCCGTTGTAGGACAGGTTGACCAGGTGCGCGGCCACCTCGCGCTTGCCCGGCGAGCGGGTGTCCAGCCACCACTGACCCACCAGCGCCACCATGCCGACCAGCGCCTGGCTGTAGAGCTCGGCGAGCCGGCGGTCGTAGCCGCGGGCGTCGAACTGCGCGGCGAGGATGTGCTCGACCTTGCGCGCCACCTCACCGATCAGCGACGAGTAGGTGCCCCCCGACGCGCCGCTGACCGGGGAGTCCCGGGACAGGACGCGGAAGCCGTCGGTGTCCTCCTCGATGTAGTCGAGCAGGACCAGGGCGGCCCGTTCCAGCAGCTCCCGCGGGGTGCCGCCGGCGGCCAGCGCGGAGGTGAAGCGGTCCAGCAGCCGCTGCATCTCGCGGTCGACGACGACGGCGTAGATGCCCTCCTTGCCGCCGAAGTGCTCGTAGACGACGGGCTTGCTGACGTCGGCGCGGGCGGCCAGCTCCTCGATGGAGGTGGCCTCGTAGCCGCGCTGGGCGAAGACCTCCCGGCCGACGTCCATCAGTTGCTGACGCCGCTGGGCGCCGGTCATGCGCACCCGGGGCCGAGCCACGCTGCTGGGCATGGCCCCCATGGTGCCCCGTGCCGCCCCCGCCGCGGGGGTCCTGTGCGGCGTCGGCGGCCCGGGTGGGGGACCGGCCGCCGTCAGGACGTGGCCGCGGCAGGGACCCGCCGCTTGGCGGCCAGCCGGACCGGGTCGGGCCACTTCACGCTGTGCGCCCAGCCGAGCTTCTCGAACACCCAGATGACGCGGGCGCTGATGTCGACCTGGCCGCGCAGCACGCCGTGGCGGGCGCAGGTGGGGTCGGCGTGGTGCAGGTTGTGCCACGACTCCCCACCGCTGAGCAGCGCCAGCGGCCAGAAGTTGGTCGCCCGGTCCCGAGAGGCGAACGGCCGGCTGCCGACGACGTGGCAGACGGAGTTGATCGACCAGGTCACGTGGTGCAGCAGCGCCACCCGCACCAGGCCGGCCCAGAAGAACGCCGACCAGGCACCGGCCCAGCTCTGCGTGACCAGGCCGCCGATCACCGCCGGCAGCGCCAGGCTGAGGAAGGCCCACACCACGAACAGCCGGCTGGTGCGCCGCAGGGCGACGTCCTTGAGCAGGTCGGGCGCATAGCGCTCGGGGTTGGTCTGCCGGCGGTCGAACAGCCAGCCGAGGTGCGCGTGCCACATGCCCTTGAGCAGTGCCCGCGCGTCGGTGCCGTAGCGCCACGGAGAGTGCGGGTCACCGGCGCGGTCGGAGAAGGCGTGGTGCCGACGGTGGTCGGCGACCCACTGCACCACCGGGCCCTGGATCGCCATGCACCCGGTCACCGCGAGCGCGATCCGCAGTGGGCGGTTGGCCTTGAACGACCCGTGGGTGAAGTGCCGGTGGTAGCCGACGGTGACCCCCAGCAGGGTCAGGTAGTAGAAGCCGACGGCGAGGCCCACGTCGAGCCAGGACAGCCCCCACCCCCAGACGGCGGGCACCACCGCGGCCAGGGCCAGGAACGGCACGATCACGAACACGTAGAGCGTGATCTGCTCCAGCGCGCCCTTCACCTCGCCCAGTGCGTTCGCCGGGAGGCCGGCGTCCGGGTCGGCGGAGCGCGGCGGTGCGGTGGGCCGGGTGAGTGCGGGCGCGGACAAGCGGCCTCCTGGTGGTGGGGGACCGGTGGGCACCGCGGCTCTGGGGTGCCGGGGAACCGGCCTGCGAGGCCGTAACCTACGTCACCGTAGGGAGTGCCGCCTGTCGGGACCACCCGGTCGGGCGGTGCCCGCGATCCCGGGGCGCCCTAGGCTTCCGGGGGACGCCGACCGGTGTCCGCGCCGCCGGTGCGCCGGTGACGCACGCAGTGGGGGATGGGGTAATCGGCAGCCCGCCGGCCTTTGGAGCCGGGAAGTCTCGGTTCGAGTCCGAGTCCCCCAGCAACGCCGTCCGAGCCCTAGGCACGAGGAGACCCGTGACCGTCCCACCCCCGCCGTCCGTCGCCGCCGTCGTCGTCCTCGCCGCCGGGCAGGGCACGCGGATGAAGTCGTCCACGCCGAAGGTGCTGCACACCCTGTGCGGGCGCAGCATGCTCGGGCACGTGCTGGCCGCGGCCGAGCCGCTGTCGGCCGGGCACACCGTCGTGGTCGTCGGGGCCGGCCGGGAGCAGGTCGAGGAGCACCTCGCCGCGGTCGCGCCCGCCGCGCGGCCGGTGTTCCAGGCCGAGCAGCGCGGGTCCGGGCACGCCGCCGCCGTCGCGCTGGACGCCGTCCCCGAGGTCGACGGTCCGGTGCTGATCGTCAACGGCGACGCGCCCCTGCTGCGCCCGGAGACGATCGCCGCGCTGGTCGACGAGCACCGCGCCGCAGGCAGCGTGCTCACGGTCCTCACCGCGGAGGTGGCCGACCCCACGGGCCTCGGCCGGATCGTGCGGGACGCCGAGGGTGCGGTGCAGGCCATCGTCGAGGAGCGCGACGCCACCCCCGAGCAGCGCGCCATCCGGGAGATCAACGCCGGCGTCTACGTCGGTGACGCGGCCGCGCTGCGGCGCATGCTGGGCTCCCTCGGCGAGGAGAACGACCAGGGCGAGCAGTACCTGACCGACGTCCTCGGCCTCCTCGTCGCCGAGGGCGCCCGGGTCGGCGGCGTGCGTGCCGAGGACCCCGACGACGTCCTCGGCTGCAACGACCGCCGCGAGCTGGCGGCCCGCCGGCGCACCCTCAACGACCGGGTGCTCGACGACCTCATGCGCGCCGGCGTCACCGTCGTCGACCCCGCGACCACCTGGGTCGACGTGACGGTCACGGTCGCCCCCGACGCGGTGCTCGAGCCCGGCGTCCAGCTGCAGGGGACGACGTCGGTGGCCACCGGCGCCGTCGTCGGGCCGGACACCACGCTGCGGGACACCGAGGTGGGGGAGGGCGCCTCCGTCGTCCGCTCGCACGTGCTGGGCGCCGTCGTCGGGCCCGACGCCACCGTCGGCCCGTTCAGCTACATGCGCCCCGGCACCCGGCTGGCCCGCGGGAGCAAGGTCGGCGCCTTCGTCGAGACGAAGAACGCCGAGGTCGGCATCGGCTCCAAGGTGCCGCACCTGTCCTACGTCGGCGACGCCACCATCGGCGAGGGCGCGAACATCGGGGCGGCGACGGTCTTCGTCAACTACGACGGCGTCGCCAAGCACCGGACGACGATCGGCGACCACGTGCGGATCGGCTCCGACACGATGCTCGTGGCACCGGTCACGGTGGGCGACGGCGCCTACACCGCGGCCGGGTCCGTGATCACCTCGGACGTGCCCCCGGGGGCGATGGCTGTGGCGCGGGCCACCCAGCGGAATGTGGCAGGCTGGGTGCGCCGCCGGCGTCCAGGGACGGCCGCGGCGAAGGCCGCGGAGGCGGCCGGGGGTGCGGAGGCCGCCGGCGCGGCCGACACTCGAACGCAGGCGTCCGAGTAGGCCGGTCGACGGCACGTTCCCAGAGACGACGACCACTAGGGGCAGTTGAGCCGATGAGCGCCATCCGGCAGACCACCAGCAAGAGCCTGATGCTGTTCTCCGGCCGGGCCTACCCGGAGCTGACCGACGAGATCGCCGGCCACCTCGGCGTGACCCCGACGCCGACGGCGGCGTACGAGTTCGCCAACGGCGAGCTGTTCGTGCGCTTCGAGGAGTCCGTACGCGGCTGCGACGCCTTCGTCGTGCAGAGCCACACCGCACCGATCAACACCTGGCTCATGGAACAGCTGATCATGGTCGACGCCCTGAAGCGGGCCTCGGCCAAGCGGATCACCGTGGTCGCGCCGTTCTTCCCCTACGCCCGGCAGGACAAGAAGCACCGCGGCCGCGAGCCGATCTCCGCCCGCCTCGTCGCCGACCTGTTCAAGACCGCCGGCGCCGACCGGCTCATGACCGTCGACCTGCACACCGCCCAGATCCAGGGCTTCTTCGACGGGCCGGTCGACCACCTCTTCGCCCTCGACCTGCTGGTCAAGCACGTGTGCGAGCGGTGGGGGGACCGCGACATCACCGTCGTCTCGCCGGACTCCGGCCGCGTGCGCGTGGCCGAGCGGTGGACCGACAAGCTCGGCGGCACCCCGCTGGCCTTCATCCACAAGACCCGCGACCCCATGGTCGCCAACGAGGTCGTGGCCAACCGCGTCGTCGGCGAGGTCGCCGGCCGGGTCTGCATCCTGGTCGACGACATGATCGACACCGGCGGCACGATCGTGAAGGCGGCGGAGACCCTCTTCGAGGCCGGCGCCGCCGACGTCATCGTCACGGCCACCCACGGCGTCCTCTCCGGGCCGGCGGTCGACCGGCTGAAGAACAGCCGGGTCAGCGAGGTCATCGTGACCAACACGCTGCCGATCGACCCGGCCCGCCAGTTCGACAAGCTCACCGTCCTCTCCATCGCGCCGCTGCTCGCGCGGGCGATCAAGGAGGTCTTCGAGGACGGCTCGGTCACGAGCCTCTTCGACGGCGCCTCGTGACCTGGGGCTGCTCGTGCGGGGGTTCCGCCCGCTCCTGCGGCGCTGCGGCACCGCGGGAGCGTGGCGGACGCCGCGGGAGCAGCCTCCTCTGCGTCGGGTACCCTCAGGTGGTTGCCCGGCGAGGGAGACGGCCCGTCCGTACTCCGTGATCGACGTGCGTGTGCCCCGGTCGGGGTGTGCCGCGCCGCGCGCCGGCCACCGACACCGACCCCTCCTGAGGAGCACACCACCGTGGCTGACTTCCGCCTCGTCGCCGAGGCCCGCACCGAGTTCGGCAAGGGCAGCGCCCGCCGCACCCGCCGGGCCGGCCGCGTCCCCGCCGTCCTCTACGGGCACGGCCAGGACGTCGTGCACCTGTCCCTGCCGGCCCGCGAGTTCGCCGCGGCGCTGCGCAACGGCGGCGCCAACGCCCTGCTCACCATCGTCCTGGACGGCAAGGAGGAGCTCGCGCTCACCAAGGCCGTGCAGCGCGACCCGCTGACCCGCCAGCACGAGCACGTCGACCTGCTCCTGGTCCGCCGCGGCGAGCGCACGACCGTCGACATCCCGATCGTCGTCGTGGGTGAGCCGGGCGTGGACTCCATCCCGAACCACCAGCTGAACACCGTCTCGATCGAGGCCGAGGCCACGCACCTCCCCGAGACCATCGAGGTGGACATCACCGGGCGCACCGCCGGCCAGAACATCGCCGCCGGCGACCTGGTCCTGCCGCGCGGCGCGACGCTGGTCACCGACCCGGAGGCCCTCGTCATCGGCTTCCTGGGCGCCCCGACCGCCGAGGCCCTCGAGGCCGAGCTCGCCGAGGCCGAGGCCGAGGCCGGCATCGAGCGCGAGGAGTCCGCCGAGCCCGCCGAGGAGGCCACCTCCGAGATCGAGGGTGCCGTCCCGGCCGACGCCGGCGAGAACACCGGCGTCCAGCCCTGAGCACCACCTCCGGGACGACCGGGGGCGCCGGCACTGCCGGCGCCCCCGGCTCGTCCGTGTCCGAGGGCCCCTTCCTGATCGTGGGCCTCGGCAACCCCGGCCCCTCCTACGCCGGGAACCGGCACAACGTGGGCGCGATGGTGCTCGACCTGCTCGCCGACCGCGCCGGCATCCGGCTCTCGCCCGGGAAGGGCAAGCGGGCACGGACGCTGATCGGTGAGGGCCGGCTGGCCGGCCGCCGGGTCGTGATGGCCCGCCCCACCAGCTACATGAACGAGTCCGGCGGCCCCGTCCGCGGCCTGCTGGACTACCACTCCATCCCGCCCACCGACCTCGTCGTGCTGCACGACGAGCTCGACATCCCCTTCGCCAGCGTGCGGCTCAAGCGCGGCGGCGGCGAGGGCGGCCACAACGGGCTCCGCTCGATCTCCCGCTCCACCGGGACCAAGGACTACCTCCGGGTGCGCGTCGGCATCGGCCGCCCGCCCGGCCGGCAGGACCCCGCCGACTTCGTGCTCAAGGACTTCTCCGCCACCGAGCGCAAGGAGCTCGACCTCCTGCTCGTGGAGGCGGCCGACGCGGCCGAGGAGCTCCTGACCCGCGGTCTCGAGGCCGCGCAGAACGTCGTCCACCCCCGGAGCTGATGCGTCCCCCCAACCGGTGACGCGCCGGGGGACCCGCTCTCCTATCGGGTGAATGGGCCTGCTCCGCGTTGACCCCGTCAATGACGCTCTGTGATGGTTCCTCCGACGCCGAGCGGAGCTGGCGGGGAAACGTCCTGGTGACGGAGCTGTCCCATCCCCTGCCCAAGTGACCTCGGCTACAGGCTGTCACGCGCGCTCGGGGGAAACCGTGCTTCTCGACCACACGAGGGTCCGGCTGGGAACAGCCGCCCGGCCGCCCGTCGCGGACGCCGCGCCACGGCTGCGGCCCCGCTCCGGAACGCCGGCGTGGGTGCGGCGGTACTCCCTCGCGCTCACGGTCTTCGAGGTGCTCGCCGCCCTGGTGGCCGCGACCGCGGTCCTCGCCAGCCACCCGACCGGGTTCGCGCCCGGCACCGCGCTGTTCTGGGCCGCCGCCGCGCTGACCGTGGCATGGCCGATGCTGCTGCAGGCGACGGGTGCGCACGCCGAGCGGGTCTTCGGCACCGGCAGCGACGAGTACCGCGCCGTCGGCAAGGCCGGCTTCCTGCTGCTCGCCGCCGCGGGCTTCATCTCCTACGCCGCCCACCTGGACCTGAGCCGCGCGCTGGTCGTCGTCGCCGTCCCCGCCCTGACCCTCGGCACCCTGCTCGGCCGCTTCGCCGCCCGCTGCACCCTGCGCGCCCTGCGGGCCCGGGGGCGGTGCACCAAGCGGGTGGTGGTCGTCGGCCGGGGGACGGCCGTCCTCGAGCTGGTGGAGCGGCTGCGCCGCCAGCAGTTCGCCGGGCTGGACGTCGTCGCCACCTGCGTGCCCGCGGTCGACCGGGAGCGGGTGGCCGGAGCGGCCGACCTGCCCGTGGGCAGCATGGACGAGGTCGTGGCGCTCGCCGCCCGGCTGGGGGCCGACACCATCGCCGTCACCTCCGCCAGCGAGACCGCCGCCCAGTACCTGCGCCAGCTGTCGTGGCAGCTGGAGGGCACCGGCATCGAGCTGCTGGTCGCCCCCGGCCTGATAGAGGTCGCCGGCCCGCGGCTGCACATCCGTCCGCTGGAGGGGCTGCCCCTGCTCACCGTCGAGCAGCCGCGCTTCGAGGGCTGGCGGCGCGTGGTGAAGGGCGGCCTCGACCGCGCCGCCGCCGGGTTCGCCGTCGTCCTGATGGCGCCGGTGCTGCTCACCATCGCCGCGGCCATCAAGCTCACCAGTCCGGGGCCCGTCCTGTACCGCCAGGAGCGGGTGGGCGTGAACGGCCAGGCGTTCACCATGCTCAAGTTCCGCAGCATGGTCGTCGACGCCGACCGCCAGGTCGCCGACCTGATGGCGCAGAACATCTCCGACGGGCTGCTGTTCAAGATGCGCTCCGACCCCCGGGTCACCCCCGTGGGGCGGCTGCTGCGCCGGCTGTCGCTGGACGAGCTGCCGCAGCTGTTCAACGTGATCGGCGGCTCGATGTCGCTGGTCGGGCCGCGGCCGCCGCTGCCTGGCGAGGTCGCCCGCTACGACACCTCGGTGCACCGCCGGCTGCTGGTCAAGCCGGGGCTCACCGGCCTCTGGCAGGTCTCCGGCCGCAGTGACCTCCCCTGGGAGGAGGCCGTGCGCCTGGACCTGCGCTACGTGGAGAACTGGTCGCTCGCGATGGACCTGCTCATCCTCGCCAAGACCGTCCGCGCCGTCGTCAGTCGGTCCGGGGCGTACTGACCGTCACCGCCCTCCTCCCCGCGTGACCCCTGCGGGTGAGGGCGTCCGCTCTGCACTCGCCGCGGCGACGGTCGGCGGTGATCCTCACCAGGAGCGACGACACGACTGCGTCCTGCGCGCGACTCGTGTCGTCCCCGTTGCTGTGATCGGAGGCCAGGTGGACCGCTTGAGCATCGCCCTCGTGGGCACGCGCGGCGTGCCCGCGCACTACGGCGGGTTCGAGACCGCCGTCGAGGAGATCGGCCGCCGGCTGGCCGACCGCGGGCACCGGGTCGTCGTCTACTGCCGCACCGTGCCCGGCGCCGAGGGGTCGCCCCCGGCGGAACACCTGGGCATGGAGCTGGTGCACCTGCCGGCCGCCCGGAAGCGGTCCCTGGAGACCCTGAGCCACACCGCGCTGTCGGTGAAGCACCTGCTCGCCCACCGGACGGACGCCGCGATCGTGTTCAACGCGGCCAACTCGCCGCTGCTGCCGGCCCTCCGCGCGGCCCGCATCCCGGTCGCCACCCACGTCGACGGGCTGGAGTGGAAGCGGGCGAAGTGGGGTCGCGCCGGCCGCCGGTACTACCGCGTGGCCGAGGCGCTCGCCGTCCGCTGGTCCGACGCGCTCATCGCCGACGCCCAGGGCATCGCCGACTACTACCGCGACGCCTTCGCCGCGCCGACCACGCTGCTGACCTACGGTGCCCCGCGCATCGCCCCCGGCTCGCACCGGCTGGCCGAGCTCGACCTCGAGCCGCGCGGCTACCACCTGGTCGTGGCCCGGTTCGAGCCGGAGAACCACGTCGACCTCATCGTCGAGGGCTACGCCGGCAGCGAGGCGGCCCGGCCGCTGGTCGTCGTCGGCTCCGCGCCCTACGCCGACGACTACACCCGCCAGGTGCACGCCCTCGCCGACCGGCGGGTGCGCTTCCTCGGCGGCGTCTGGGACCAGGAGCTGCTCGACCAGCTCTACGCCAACTGCTGCACCTACCTGCACGGGCACTCGGTGGGCGGCACCAACCCCTCGCTGCTGCGCGCGATCGGGGCGGGCGCCGCGGTCATCGCCTTCGACGTCGACTTCAACCGTGAGGTCGTCGCCGACGCCGGCCGGTTCTTCCGCACCGCGGACGACGTCGCCCGGCAGATCGGCGCGGCCGAGGCCGACCCGGAGGGGACCGAGCGCGCCGGGCAGCGGGCCCGCGAGCTGGCCGCCGGCTACGACTGGGACGAGGTCGCCGCAGGCTACGAGGAGCTCGCCCGCGCCCTCGCCGGACGCCGCTTCCCGCGGCGCCGGCCCTCCGGACGACGGCGGCCCACCGCCGCCGACGCCCCGCTGCCGCGCGTGTCGACCGTGCCGGCCGTGGACGCGGACGCGGCCGTGGTCGTGCCCGCGCCGGCTCCCGCGCCCGCGGAGGAGAACCTCCGGGCAGGCCAGCAGTGACCGCCACGGTCGAACGGCCGGGCCGCCCCGCCGGGGAGAGCCTGCGCGACACCATCGGCCGTCTCTCGGCCGCGCAGAAGGGCGCCGCCGGGGCGCCGGCCTACTCGCGGTTCGTCAACCGCAAGCTGGGCCGGGTGTTCGCGGCGCTGGCCTTCCACGCCGGCCTCACGCCGAACGCGGTCACCGGCATCAGCGCCGTCTTCACCGCGACCGGCATCGCGCTGCTCGCGCTCGTCCCGCCGTCCCTGCCGATGGGGCTGGCCGTCGCCGCGTGCCTGGTGCTCGGCTACGCCCTCGACGCCGCCGACGGGCAGCTGGCCCGGTTGCGCGGCGGCGGCTCGCCGGCGGGGGAGTGGCTCGACCACATGGTCGACGCCGCCAAGGCCTCGAGCCTGCACCTGGCGGTGCTGATCGGCGCCTACCGCTTCGGCACGGCCGATGAGGCGTGGCTCCTCATCCCCCTCGGCTACTGCGTCGTCGACGCCGTCACCTACTTCGGAACGATGCTCAACGAGGCGCTGCGCGCCCAGCACGGCGTCGCGACCCGCGCCCAGCGCACGGGCCAGCGGGTCGGCGTGGGCCGCTCGCTGCTGACCCTCCCCACCGACTACGGCCTGCTGGCCTGCGTGTTCGTCCTGTTCGGCGCCCCGTCGCTGTTCGTGCCCACGTACACCGTCCTGTTCCTGGCGGCGGCGGCCTTCCTGGCTCTCGCCTCCGTCAAGTGGTTCCGCGAGATGGGCAGGTTGCCGCGATGAGCACCGACACCGATCCCGGGCGCAGCGCACCCGCACCCGCGCCGGTGCGCCGCCGGCTGCTGCTGGCAGCCGCCGCGGCGGTGCTCGTCGCCGTCCTGGTGGTGCTGTTGGTCCTGCTGGGGGACGACGAGGCGACGTCGGCACCGCCGGCCGGGTCGGCTCCCGCGACGCCCACCGCGGCGTCCGACGAGCCGGTCCCGTCGCCGCTGCCGACGCCCGAGCCCACCGGCCCGACCGAGGACGTCGACGAGGCGCCGGAGTCGCTGCCCGAGGTGCCGCTCGACGCGGAGGCCGCGGTCGGCAACGGCATCGTCGCCACCCTGCCGTCGATCGAGGCGATCGAGGGCACCGCCGTGGGGCCGGGCAACATCGCCGGACCGGCGCTGCGGATCACCGTGCGGATCGCCAACGGCACGGCCGAGCCGGTCGCGCTGGGCGGTGTCGCGGTGAACCTCTCCCACGGTCCGGACGCCACCCCCGCCTCGCCGCTGGACGACCCGTCCCGGGCGCCCTTCGCCACGGTGGTGCAGCCGGGTGAGTCGGCCGAGGGCGTCTACGTCTTCACGGTGCCGGCCGACGCCCGCGACTCGATCACCGTCGAGGTCGGCTACGAGGCGGGCGCCCCGCTGCTGCTGTTCACCGGCCCGGCGGCCTGACCCGGTGACCGCTGCCGCGACCCGCCCGTCCCTGCTCGTCGTCCACCCCGGCGCGGAGCTCTACGGCGCCGACCGGGTGCTGCTGGAGTCGGCGACGGCGCTGTCGAGCGCCTTCGACGTCACCGTCGCCCTGCCCTGCCCGGGGCCGCTGGTGGCGGAGCTCGAGGCGCGCGGCGTCCGGGTCGAGCTGTGCCCGATGCCGGTGCTGCGCAACTCGGCGCTGCGCCCGCGGGGTGCGCTGCGGCTGCTGGCCGATGCCGTGCGCGGCGTCGTGCCGGCGCTGCGGCTGCTGCGGCGGCACGGCGAGGCGGGGGTGTACGTCAACACCCTCACCCTGCCGTCGTGGCCGCTGCTGGCCCGGCTGGCCGGACGGCGGTCGATCTGCCACGTGCACGAGGCCGAGCGGTCCGCGCCCCGCCTGCTGCGCCGCGGGATGGCGCTGTGCCCGGTGCTGGCCGACCGCGTGGTGGCCAACAGCCGGTTCACCCTCGAGGTGCTGGCGGAGGTGGCGCCGCGCGTGCGGAGGCGCAGCACGGTCGTGCTCAACGCCGTCCGCGGGCCGGCGCTCGCCGCTCCCGCGCGGGCGGACGTCGACGGGCCGCTGCGGCTGCTGTTCGTCGGCCGGCTGTCCCCGCGCAAGGGACCGCAGGTCGCCGTCGCCACGCTGCAGGAGCTGCTGGTGCGCGGGGTCGACGCCCGGCTGACGGTGGTCGGCGCGGTCTTCGAGGGCTACGAGTGGTTCGAGGACGAGCTGCGGCGGAGCGTGTCGGCCGCCGGTCTCGACGACCGCGTCGAGTTCCTGGGCTTCCGGTCCGACGTCTGGCCGCACCTGGCCGCCGCCGACGTGGTGCTCGTGCCGTCGGTGCAGGAGGAGTCGTTCGGCAACACCGCGGTCGAGGCGGTGCTGGCGGCCCGCCCGCTGGTGGTCAGCGCGCACAGCGGGCTGCGCGAGGCGGCCGCCGGCTACGCCAGCGCCCAGGCGGTCGAGCCCGGCGACGCGGTCGAGTGGGCGGACGCCGTCGCGCGGGTGGCGAAGGACTGGGCCGTGTTCCGGGAGGCGGCACAGGCCGACGCGGCAGCGGCCCGCCGCCGGTCGGCGCCCGAGCGCTTCGCGCGGGAGCTGGTGGCCGCGGTCGCCGCGCTGGATCCGCGTGCCGACGACCTGGCGGGTGCGGCGGGGTGACCCAGCGTCACCCGAACGGTGGTTGCAGTGCTGGTCACGGCCACGTTCGGGTGACGAGCCCCTTCCGGGGGATGACGGTGAGTGACGACTGCTGGTGGAGTGGCAGTTCACTCATCGTCCACGGGGGGAACACAGACGTGCCAGTGATCGGCTATGCGCCCGGCGCCTACGACCTCTTCCACATCGGGCACCTGAACATCCTCAAGCACGCGGCCGCGCACTGTGACCGGCTGATCGCCGGGGTCGTGTCCGACGAGATGCTGCTGCTGACGAAGGGCCGGGCACCGGTCATCCCGCTGGCGGAGCGCATGGAGATCGTCGGCAACCTCCGCTGCGTCGACGCCGTCCACGCAGAGGTCGTGCCGGACAAGATCGACACCTGGCGCGAGGTCGGCTTCGACGTGATCTTCAAGGGCGACGACTGGCGGGGCACCGCCAAGGGCACCAAGCTCGAGCAGGACTTCGCCGCCGTCGGCGTGGAGGTCCGCTACTTCCCGTACACGATGCACACCTCGAGCACCGTCCTGCGCCGGGCGCTGGCCGCCATCGAGGCGCAGGCGCCGGCCGAGACGGGCGCCCCCGTGCTCGCCGACGCCGCCCGCCGCCGGTGACCGCCGCCCCGGCGCGGCAGGTACGCCTGCACGTGCCGCCGGTGCTCATGTACCACTCGATCAGCCCGTCGGCCGAGCCCGACCCGCACCGGCTGCGGGTGCACCCGGACCGACTGGACCGGCACCTGCGGCTGCTGCGCCGGCTCGGGCTGCGCGGTGTCTCGCTGACCGAGCTGGTACGCGCGGTCGACCGCGGGGAGGCCGACCGCCTGGTCGGGCTGACCTTCGACGACGGCTACAGCGACTTCCTCGACCACGCCGTCCCGGTGCTCCAGCGCCACGGCATGACCGGCACCGTCTACGTCGTCGCCGGCCGCATGGGCGGGCAGAACGAGTGGGACACCGGGCCGCGCTTCGACATCATGGACGCCGCCCGCGTGCGGGCCGTCGCGGCCGCCGGCCAGGAGGTCGGCAGCCACACGATGACCCACGCCCGCCTCGCCGGCGCCGACCCGGCGACGCTGGCCGCGGAGGTCGGGGACAGCAAGCGGGTGCTGGAGGACGTCCTCCAGGCCGAGGTGCCCAGCTTCTGCTACCCGTACGGCAGCTACGACGAGGCCGCGGCGGACGCCGTCCGGGCCGCCGGCTACGACAACGCCTGCGTCACCGGCGACTACGCTCCGGGGAACCGGGTCACCCTGCCGCGCTGCTACGTCAGCCCCGGGGACACGCGCGCGCACATCGTCGCCCGCCTGGCGCGGCACGTCGTCCGCCAGCGCCGCGCCGAGGCGTCGTCACGGGGCTGACCTCGTGACGTCGCGGGTGCTGGACCTGCTCCGCCGCCGGGCCGTGGCCGCGGTCGTGGGGCAGGGGACGCAGGCGGTCGCGGGACTGGCGCTGCAGGTGGCCGCCGCGCGTGTGCTCGGGGCCGGCGGGCTGGCCGTCTTCGCCCTCGTCTACGGCACGCTCGTGCTCGTCACCGCCGTCTGCAGCGGGCTGGTCGGCGACTCGCTGACCGTGCTGGACCGCACGGACCGCGGCGTGCGCGCCGGGCTGCACGTGTGGACGCTCGTGGTGTCCGCCGGGGCCGGCCTGGTCGGCGCCGTCGCCGCCCTGGTCAGCGGGCTGGTGCCGGTGTGGGCCGGGCTGCTGCTCGGCCCGGCCTGCGCCGCGTTCATCGTCGAGGACACCCTGCGCCGGCTGCTCATGGCCACCGGGCGGTACTGGTCCCTGGCCGTGGTCGACACGACCAGCCTGGTCGGCGCCATGACCGCGCTCGGCCTGGCGGGCGCGACCGGCGGGATCACGCTGAGCTCCTTCGTCGTCGCCCTGCTGGCCGGGCAGAGCGCCGCCGCCGTCGTCGCCTGGTGGCTCGTGCCGGCCGACGAGCGCCCGCGCGGCCCCTGGCGGCGGCCGGCGCTGCGCACCGTCGCCTCCTTCGGGGTGTGGCGGGCGGCGGCGCAGACGATCCGCCCCGGGTCGCTCACCCTGCTGCGCGTGCTCGTGGTGGCCGTGGCCGGCGCCGCGGCGTACGGGCCGCTGGAGGCCGCGCGGGTGTACACCGCGCCGACGCTGACGCTGCTGGCCGGCCTCGGGTCCTTCCTGCTGCCGCACTTCGTCGGCCTGCGGTCCGGCCCGATGGCGGCCGGCCTCCGCGTCGCCGACCGCGCCGCGCTCGGCATCGGCCTGGCCGTGGCGGTGATCGGCGCCGTCGGGCTGCTGGCGCTCCCGTGGCTCGGCCCGCTGCTGACCGGTGGCGACTACGCCGTCCCCGCCGAGGCCGTCGCCGGCTGGGCGGCCTACGCGGTCGCCGGTGCGGCGCTGCTGCCGTACTCCTCGCTCGCCTCGGTCCACGGCGGGCAGCGCCGCGTGCTGGCGCTGCGCTCGCTGGAGTTCGCGTCGCTGGGCGCCGTCGCGCTGCTGGTGCTGCTGGTGCCCGCCGGGACGCCGTGGGCGCCGCTGGCCCTGGCCCTCGGCCCGGCGCTGGCCGCGGTGGCGGTGCGGCAGTCGGTGGTGGTGCCGATGGTGAGACGCAGCTCGCCGGTGCCGGTGCGGGAGCCCGTGGCGGCCTGAGCGGGCGGCCTTTGCGGGCGTTCTCCGCGCTCTGCGGGTACTGCAGCGCCCGCAGAGCGCGAGTTCCACCCGCAACGGGTCTCACTCGTCGCGCGACGGGCGGGCGGACCTCCTCTTGTGCCGGCGGACGCGCTCCGTGCGCGCCAGCACGGCTACCAGCAGGCCGGCGCCCGCCAGGAGGAACGCGGCCAGGTAGGGCCGGATGCCAGGTGTGCTCAGGCGGACCTCGTCCAGGGCGGCGACCCCGCCGAGGAGCACCAGGATCCCGAGCACCAGGACCGCCTGGACGACACGGCTCGTCGCCCGGTCCGGCGTCTCCTCCACCGGCCGCCACCAGCGCGGGCTCATCCCGTGGCGTCCCCCATGCCGCTGATCCTCACGGATGCCGCGACGCGGCGCCTCAGCGGCGCGGGTGCGATGCCGCTCGGTCACGTGCGGGCGTCCGCGCCGTCCTCGCACCCCGTGGACACGACGCCGTTCGGGGGACACCCTGCACCACCCTGGGGTGACGGCGCGGAGGAGCGGCCATGGCACGCAACGGGATCGGGGTGCTCGCGGTGCTGGCCGTGGCCGTCGTGGGCTGCGGGCAGACGGACTACTCCGGGGGGCTGGAGCAACCGCCCACCGAGGGTGTCCCGACGGCGGGGCCCGGGTCCGGCGAGAGCATCGCGGCGCACCTGCACTACACCATGCAGAGGAACAACCCCGAGACGCTGTTCGAGGACCCGGACTGCCCCGACGTCCCGGAGGCCGTGCCAGGCGCCGAGGTCACCTGCCAGATGACGGTCGGCGCGGACGAGCAGGAGCGGCGGGACTTCCTCCTCCGCATGGACGCCGCGGGCCTCTGGCAGGTCGTGGAGGGATGACGCAGCCTCGCGCGCTCAGCGGCGGCGGAACTCCGGGACCAGCGCGGCGTCCTCCGCCAGCCGCTGCCGTGAGGCGCCCTCGCAGAGCGCCGAGATCGCCAGGAAGAAGAGGAACGCGGGGGTCGCGTCGAACAGGCCGCTCTCCACGACGCTGCGCCCCACGATGAACACCAGCAGGCCGAGGAAGAGCACCCGCAGCGGGTGCGGGGCGTGCAGCGCGCCGCGGAACACCCACAGCGCCCACAGGCCGGCCACGACCATCCCGAGGACGCCGGCCTGCACCAGCAGCGACACCCAGCTGCTGTCGAGGGGCTGGGTGTCCCACCACTGGCCGCGGACCGGGATGATCTTCATCGCGAGCCCGGCGCCGAAGGTTTCCTGCCACCAGGACGCCGGCAGGTCGACCGCGGCCCGCCAGGCGATGAACCGGGACTCCAGCGTGCTGGCGCCGTCCCCGTCGCGCTCCAGGAACGAGGTGACGACGCCGGTCGCGACGGCCGCGATGACCGCGAGCGCACCCAGCACGAGCGCGCTCACCACCAGGCCGACCCGCGGCCGGCGGATCTGCACGGCCATCACCGCGATGGCCACCAGCAGCATGAGCAGGCCGGTGCGGGACTCCGTCAGCCAGATGACCCCGAGGAACCCGGCCCCGGCGACCATCGCCCCGAGGCTGGCCTCCCCGAGGACCGCGCGCCAGGCCAGGAAGGCCACGGCGATGCCCGCCAGCAGCGACATCTCGTTGGGGCTGAGCGCCGGCACGCCACCGGCCAGCCGCCCGTCGGCCAGGGTGGGCAGCCCGGTGACCGCGGCGACCACGGCCACGGCGCCGCAGGCGGTCGCCAGGCTCGTCAGGACCTGCAGCCCGGGGGCGGCCCGGAGCAGGAAGTGCACGGTCGCGCCGAGGATCGCGACGCGGGCCGCGACCACGCCGCCGGAGACCAGGTTGCCGGTGGCCAGCGCGCCGAACATCGAGCAGCCGAGGACGACGCCGAGCCACCACAGCGACGCGCTGCCGACCCGGTGCCGGTGCTGCCCCGCCGACTGGGCGAGCAGGAACGCCAGGCCCATCGCCAGCAGGCAGACGGCCGCCTTGGCCGCGACGACCGGGTCGACCGACCCGGTGAAGTACTCACCCCGCCGCCAGCCCACCGTCGCGGCGACCAGCAGGAACGCGATGAGCAGCACGCTGCGCCGGTGCCGGCCGGCCGCGGGCGACCCCGCCGGCGCGGCGGTCGGGACGGGCGCGCCCACGCTCAGCGGGCGACCGTCAGGGGCTCGGCCGCCCCGTCCGCCACCTTCGCCGCCGCGGCCGCACCGGATGCCGAGGCCGGACGGCGACGGCGGACGGCGCTCACGACCACGGCGAGCGCCGCGACACCGGCACCGGCCAGGATCGACCGCAGCTCGGCCAGCTCGGCCCGCTCGACCCGGCCCGGGGCGACGACCGGGACGACGCCGTCGAACTCCTCGGCGACCTGCTTCCACGTGCGGAGGCTGAGCAGCGAGGAGCCGAGCACCAGGCGGACGCGAGCGGAACCCTCGCGCGGGACGGCGGGCAGCCGGGTGGGGTCCTCGGAGGGGCCGGTCACGATCGTGGCCACGCCGCGTGCGCGCAGCTCCTGGGCGACCTCGTCGGCGAACGCCCCCGGCACGAGCGCCGGGCTGGGGGACGGGGACAGCAGCAGCACCCGCACGGGCCGGTCCTCGGTGAGTGCCTCGATCCGGCGGGCCAGCCGGGCGGCGGGACGGCCGATCAGCGCGCTGCGGCGGGCGTGGCCGGAGGGCCGGGTCAGCAGCGGCGGCAGGTCCCCGTCGCCCCACGCCGCCCGGACGTCGTCGGGACCGTGCACGGTCGTGTCCATCCGGCTGCGGACGACGGCCAGGGCGGCACCCAGGGCCAGCCCGACCGCCAGGCCGAGGCCGAGCAGCAGCGTCGTCTGCGGGGAGTCGGGGCTGCTCGGGACGGTGGCCGGGTTGGTCACCGTGAGGTCGACCGGGGAGACGCCGCCCTCCGGCCGTTCGAGGTCCTCCACCACGACGCGGAACTCCTCGGCGATGGCGTTGGCCACCTCGGTGGCCTCGGTCGCGTCGTGGCCGGTGACGGCGATGTCGATCTGGGAGGTGTCCGGCGGGTTGACGGCCTCGACCCGGGCGCGCAGGTCGGCGAACGACCCGGTCAGGCCGAGGTCCTCGATGACCGGCCCGAGGACGGCGCGGCTGCGGGCGACGTCGGGGTAGCTGGTCACACGCTGGTTGACGAACTGGGACCCGCTCGTGCCCTCTCCGGTGCTCGCCACGAACACCTGGGCCGTGGCGCGGTAGCCGGCCGGCGTGGCCAGGACGACGACCAGCGCGGCCAGCACACAGGCCAGCGTCACGCCGAGGGCCGCCGCCCAGTGGCGGCGCAGCGCCACCGCGTAGTCCTGCAGTTCCATTCTCGACTCCCCGTTCTCGCCGGCCGACGAGGGCGGGGTGGCACACGTGGAGCGACCCGTCCCCCGCCCATCGCAGGTACTCCGGGGGCGACAGTAGGTCCGGGGCGCCTCCGGGCAGGTCGCCCGGACGGGGAGGCTCACTCGATCGGGCGTGCGCCGTGGTGACGCCCCGTGACGGCGGCGGGGGTGCGGTCCCGGGACTAACCTGGGGGTCCGGCCCCCCGCGCACCCGGCGCGACGTGCGTGGCCCGAAGTCTCAGGAGACGGTCTCGTGACCTTGCGCGGCGTGCTCGACGTCGTCCTCACCGACCCCGGCATGGCCCGCGTGGTGGCCGCCGCGGGGAACGCCGAACTGGCGGTCACCGCCCCGCCGCCGGTGCAGCCGCTGGTCGCCGCCGCGCTGGCGGCGGCGGGCGGGGAGGGCGGCGTCCCCGTCCTGGTCGTGACGGCGGGGGAGCGGGACGCCGACGCCGTCGCCGACCAGCTGCGCTGCTTCCTCCCGGACCGGCGCACCGAGGTGTTCCCCGCCTGGGAGACGCTGCCCCACGAGCGGCTCTCCCCGCGCGCGGACACCGTCGGCCGCCGGCTGGCGGTGCTGCGCGACCTCACGCACCCGGGCGTGGGCGGCGCGATCGACGTGCTGGTCGCGCCGGTGCGCAGCGTGCTGCAGCCGCTCGCGCCGGGGCTGGGCGACCTCGTCCCGGTGGAGCTGGAGCCGGGGGACTCCGCGGAGCTCGACGACGTCGCGCAGGCGCTGACCGACGCCGCGTACACCCGCGTCGAGCTGGTCGAGAAGCGCGGCGAGTTCGCCGTCCGGGGCGGGCTGGTCGACGTCTTCCCACCGACCGAGCCGCACCCCGTGCGCGTGGAGTTCTGGGGCGACGAGGTCGAGGAGCTGCGCTATTTCTCCGCGGCCGACCAGCGCTCCCTCGACGAGCGGCCCGAGCGGCTGTGGGCCCCGCCGTGCCGCGAGCTGCTGCTCACCACCGAGGTGCGTGAGCGGGCGGCCGCGCTGGCCGTGGAGCACCCCGGGCTGCTGGAGATCCTCGGCAAGCTCGCCGAGGGGATCGCCGTCGAGGGCATGGAGTCGCTGACCCCGGCCCTGATCGGCGGCCAGCACATGGACCTCCTCACCGACCTCGTGCCGCGCGGCACCCACGTGCTGGTCTGCGACCCCGAGCGGGTGCGCAGCCGTGCCGCCGACCTGGTCCGCACCGCCGAGGAGTTCCTCGCCGCGTCGTGGGCCACCGCCGCCGAGGCAGGGGAGGCGCCGCTGGACCTCGGTGCGTCGTCCTTCCGCGACCTGGCCGACGTCGAGACCGCCGCCCGCGGCCGGGGCCTGCCGTGGTGGAGCACCGGCGCGTTCACCCTGGCGATCGAGGACGACGACACGCACGTCACCCTCGACGCGACCACCGTCGACCGCTTCTCCGGCGACGTGCCGCGCGCCATCGACCAGCTGCGCACGTGGTCGCGGGCCGGCTGGCAGCTGGTCGTCACCTTCGCCGGCCCGGGCCCCGCCCAGCGCGCCGCCGACCAGTTCGCCGAGGCCGACCTCGGCGCCCGGCTGGTGCCCGACATCGCGACCGCCCCCGAGCCGCGGCTGACCCACGTCACCCAGGGCAACCTGGAGGCCGGGTTCACCTTCCCCGGCGTGGGCCTCGCGCTGCTCACCGAGCACGACCTCACCGGGCAGCGCGGCACCTCGATGCGCGACGCGGTCAAGATGCCGGCCCGCCGGCGCAACGCCGTCGACCTGGTGCAGCTGCAGCCCGGCGACCTCGTCGTCCACGAGCACCACGGCATCGGCCGCTACATCGAGATGGTCAGCCGCACCGTCAACGGCGGGCAGCGCGACTACCTGATCGTCGAGTACGCGCCGTCCAAGCGGAACCAGCCGCCGGACCGGCTGTTCGTGCCCACCGACGCCCTCGACCAGCTGACCCGCTACGTCGGCGGCGAGGCCCCGGCGCTGTCCAAGCTCGGCGGCGCCGACTGGCAGAAGACCAAGGGGCAGGCGCGCCGGGCGGTCAAGCAGATCGCCGCGGAGCTGATCCGGCTCTACTCGGCGCGGATGGCCACCCAGGGGCACGCGTTCGGCCCGGACACGGTCTGGCAGCGCGAGCTGGAGGACGCCTTCCCGTTCCACGAGACCCCCGACCAGCTGGCCGCGATCGACGAGGTCAAGGCCGACATGCAGAACCCGGTCCCGATGGACCGGATCATATGCGGCGACGTCGGCTACGGGAAGACCGAGATCGCCGTCCGGGCGGCGTTCAAGGCGGTGCAGGACGGCAAGCAGGTCGCCGTCCTCGTGCCGACGACGCTGCTGGCCAACCAGCACTTCAAGACCTTCTCCGAGCGGATGGCGCAGTTCCCGGTGACGGTGAAGGTGCTGTCCCGGTTCCAGTCCGACGCCGAGAGCGCCGAGACGCTGCGCCAGCTGGCGGCCGGGGAGGTCGACGTCCTGGTCGGCACCCACCGGCTGCTGCAGCCGACCACCCGGTTCAAGGACCTCGGCCTGGTCATCGTCGACGAGGAGCAGCGCTTCGGCGTCGAGCACAAGGAGTACCTGAAGACGATGCGGACGGCGGTCGACGTCCTGTCGATGTCGGCCACCCCGATCCCGCGCACCCTGGAGATGTCGCTGACCGGCATCCGCGAGATGTCGACGATCCTGACCCCGCCGGAGGAGCGGCACCCGGTGCTGACCTACGTCGGCGCCTGGGACGACAAGCAGATGGCCGCGGCCATCCGCCGCGAGCTGCTGCGCGACGGCCAGGTGTTCGTGATCCACAACCGGGTGCAGTCGATCGACAAGGCCGCGGCGAAGATCCGCAACCTGGTGCCCGAGGCCCGCGTCGCCGTCGGCCACGGGCAGATGAAGGAGCACGAGCTCGAGCGGATCATGGTCGGCTTCTGGGAGAAGGAGTACGACGTCCTGGTCGCGACGACGATCGTCGAGTCGGGCCTGGACATCCCCAACGCCAACACCCTGATCGTCGACCGCGCCGACACCTTCGGCCTGTCCCAGCTGCACCAGATCCGCGGCCGCGTCGGCCGTGGCCGCGAGCGGGCCTACGCCTACTTCACCTACGACCCGTCGCGCCCCCTGACCGAGACGTCCGTGGACCGGCTGACCACGATCGCGCACAACACCGACCTGGGCGCCGGCATGGCGGTGGCGATGAAGGACCTCGAGATCCGCGGCTCGGGCAACCTGCTCGGTGGCGAGCAGTCCGGGCACATCGCCGGCGTCGGGTTCGACCTGTACGTGCGGCTGGTCGGCGAGGCGGTGGCCGACTACCGCGCCCAGGTCACCGGCGAGGAGGCCCCGGCGGAGCCGGCCGAGGTGCGGGTGGACCTGCCGGTGGACGCGCACCTGCCGCACGACTACGTGCCCGGCGAGCGGCTGCGGATGGAGGCCTACCGGAAGGTCGCCTCCGTCCAGTCCGACGAGCAGGCGCAGGCGGTGCTCGACGAGCTGACCGACCGTTACGGCGCCCCGCCCGCGCCGGTGCTCAACCTGATGGCCGTCGCCCGGTTCCGCGCCGCCGTGCGGAAGTGGGGGATCACCGAGGTGTCGATGCAGGGCCGGGCGATCCGGATCTCGCCGGTGCCGCTGCGGGAGTCCCAGCAGATGCGGCTGGCCCGGCTGGCCGACGGCGCGACCTACAAGTCCACCGTCGACACGATCTCCCTCAAGGTGCCGGTCGGCCCGGACCGGCGGACGCCGCTGCGCGACGTGGCGCTGCTTGAGAACCTGCACTCGCTGCTGGCCGCCGTCCTCGAGCAGCCCGTCGCCGCCTGACAGCCGCGGGAGCATCGCAGCGAGCGCCAGCGAGCGAGGAGCGGACCGGGGCGTGGAAGGCGGCTGTGTCGTCGCCGCCTGACAGCCGCGGGAGCATCGCAGCGAGCGCCAGCGAGCGAGGAGCGGACCGGGGCGTGGAAGGCGGCTGTGTCGTCGCCGCCTGACAGCCGCGGGAGCATCGCAGCGAGCGGAGTCGGTCGAGTGCGGAACCGCACTCGACCGACTCCGCCTGCGTCGTGCGTCACAGGCGGTGTGGCACCCTCGGCCGCGTGCAGAGCCGTCGCCTGACCGCATCGCTGGCCCTCGGTGTCGTCGCCCTGGCCGGGGTGGCCGGCTGCCGCACGTCGCCCAACGTCGCGGCCTACGTCGGCGACGAGCGGGTCACCGTGGCGCAGCTGCAGACGGCGGTGGACGAGCGGCTGGCCGACCCGGCGCTCGCCGCGGCCACCGAGGGCCGCGAGGACGAGTTCACCCGGCTCGTGCTCACCCGGATGGTCCAGGCCGAGGTCTACGCGCAGGCCGCCGAGGCGTACGGGGTCACGCCGTCCGACGCCGAGGTCCAGACGTTGCTCGACGAGCTGATCGGCGACCAGGACCCCGAGGCGCTCTACAGCCAGGCCGCCGCCCAGGGCGTGGGGCGGACCGACATCTTCGAGACCGTCCGGCAGCAGCTGGTGCGCCAGCGCATCGCGGTGGAAGAAGGGCTCGACGCGGGGCTGACCGAGGAGCAGCTGCGCGCCGACTACGAGGAGGCGCTGCCCTCCCTCTCGCAGGTCTCGCTCGGCTACGTGACCGTGCCCGACCAGGCCGCCGCCGACGCCGCCGTCGCCACGCTGCAGGCCGACCCCTCCGCCTACCCGGCCCTCGCCGCCCAGTACCCGTCGAACACCACCCTCCCGCAGGTGACGCCGCGCGCGGCCGACCAGGTGCCGACCGCGATCGCCGACCAGGTCACCGCGGCCGCCCCGAACAGTGCGTTCACCGTCGCCGTCCCCGAGGTGGGCGGCGTGCTCGTCGTGTTCGTCGGGCAGCCGGTGGCGCCGAGCTTCGAGGAGGCGCGGGGCGACCTGGAGGACGCCGCCGCCTCCGAGGTCGACGACGCCGCGCAGCAGCTGGTCGTCGACGTCCGCGACGACCTCGACATCACCGTCAACCCGCGCTACGGGACGATCGAGGACGGCCAGATCGTCCCGGCCGACGACGGCGTCGTCGACGTCCTCGACGCCGCGGGCGGCACCGGCCCGGCCACCGGTCCGGCGGCTCCCGGAGACTGACCGGGTGCCCGTCGCGCTCGCTGTCACCGTCAGCCCCTCCCTCCCCGGACTGCTCGGTCCCGCCGGCTGGCGGGCGGTGACCGGCGAGCGCGCCGTCGTGGCGCTGCCGGGTGCCGCGGCTGCCGCCGCCGCGCTGCGCGCGGCCGGCTGGGCAGTCGAGGACCTGCCCGACGCCGCCGCCGCGGCGGCCCGCCCCGACGACGTCGTCGCCCTCGTGGCGGGGGAGGACGTCGGCGCCGCCGAGGTGGTCGAGGGAGCGCCCGAGCCGCCCGGCACCCGGCTGCTCGACGTCGTCACCGTGATGGACCGGCTGCGCTCACCCGGCGGCTGCCCGTGGGACGCCGAGCAGACCCACGCCTCGCTGCGCGGTTACCTGCTGGAGGAGGCGCACGAGGCCTACGACGCGATCGTGGACGACGACGCCGCGGCGATGCGCGAGGAGCTCGGCGACGTGCTGCTGCAGGTGGTGTTCCACGCCCGGGTGGCCGCCGAGGCCGGGGCCGACCGCCGGTTCACCGTGGACGAGGTTGCCGGCGACCTGGTCGACAAGCTGGTCCGCCGGCACCCGCACGTGTTCGGGGACGTCGGGAGCGCGGGGCCTCGCCCGGACACAGCGCAGGTCGAGGCCGGCTGGGAGGAGATCAAGAAGGCGGAGAAGCAGCGCCGGTCACCGACCGAGGGCGTCTCCCGCTCCCAGCCGGCCGCGGCGTGGGGCGCGGCGCTCGTGCGCCGGGCCGGCCGGGCGGGGCTGCCCGTCCCCGAGCCGGCCGAGCTGTCCGCCCGCAGCCCGGAGGAGCTGGGGGAGCGGCTGCTGGCCGTGGTGAGCGGCGCTGCCCAGCGCGGGTGGGACGTCGAGGACGCGCTGCGCGAGGCGGTGCGCCGGTACGCGGGCGAGCTGGACGCGGCGGCGGAGGAACGCACCCGGGGATGAGTGCCGGTTTCGACCGGCGGGACGGCGCGTCCGGCGGGATCATCCAGGGGTGGTCACCTCCGGCCGGCCGGGAGCGGGCGTGTCCCGGCACCGCACGTGGATCGCCGTCGCGGTCTTCGTCTGGCTGGTCGGCGGGATCGTCGTGGGTGAGTTCGTCGACGGGCCGTTCGACCCGGTCCGGGTGCTGGTCCACCTCGTGCTCGCCGGCCTGGTGGCCTGGTTCATCGGCTGGCTCTTCCGGGGAGCCGACCGGGACGGGGGCTGACCCGCCCGACCGGGACGGGCGCTGGCCCGCCCCGGTCGGACCCGGTCAGCCGGCGGCCGGCCCGTAGGTCAGGTGCGCCACCCCGTTGCTCAGGCCCTCGGCGCCGCGCAGGGACAGCGGCGTCCGCGGGGCGCCATCGGGGAACAGCCGGATGCCGGTGCCGACGGCCAGCGGGTACACGTACAGGTGCAGCTCGTCGACCAGCCCGTCGGCCAGCAGGGCCCGCACCAGCGTGGCGCTGCCGCTCACGTAGAGGTCGCCGTCCACCTCGCCCTTGAGCGTGCGCAGGCGCTCGGCGTCGTAGCCCCCGACCACCGTGGAGTTGCGCCACACCGACTCGGCGTCGGACAGCGTGGACGAGACGACGTACTTCTGCGTGTCGTTGAAGAAGGGCGCGCCCTCGTCCTCCTCCACGGTCCGGGTCGACCAGGCCGGCGCGAACATCTCGAAGGTGGTGCGGCCCAGCAGGATGCCCGAGGCCGTGCCGGTGAGGGCACCGATCGAGGCGGCGAGGTCCTCGGGGAAGCCGTAGTCCATCGTCCACATGGGGGCGTCGACCACCCCGTCGACGGTGGTGAACTCGTGGACCTTGATCGCGCCCAATGTCTTCTCCTCAGTTGGTCGTCGGCTCTGCGCCGCCGGAACGGTGTCGGAGGAGAGACGATGCCCGACGCCGGTACTCATCGGTGCGGCGACACAGCGTCAGCGGGCCGTGGCGCCGGGGCAGGGCGGCGGGGGCGTCCACGCGCGGCGGGTGAGCGCTCCCGGGGTGGCTGGCTAGGCTGCCCCCGTGCCCAGCATCGACGCCGTAGGCGCGCGGGAGATCCTCGACTCGCGCGGAAACCCCACCGTGGAGGTCGAGGTCGCCCTCGACGACGGGACGATCACGCGGGCCGCGGTGCCCAGCGGCGCCTCCACCGGCGCGTTCGAGGCGGTGGAGCTGCGCGACGGCGGTGAGCGCTACGGCGGCAAGGGCGTGACCAAGGCCGTCGACGGCGTCCTCGACGTCATCGGCCCGGAGCTGGTCGGCTACGACGCCAGTGAGCAGCGGCTGGTGGACCAGCGGCTGCTCGACCTCGACGGGACGCCGGACAAGTCCCGCCTCGGCGCCAACGCGCTGCTCGGGGTGAGCCTGGCGGTGGCCAAGGCCGCCGCGGAGTCCGCCGGGCTGCCGCTGTTCCGCTACGTCGGCGGGCCGTCGTCGCACCTGCTGCCGGTGCCGATGATGAACATCCTCAACGGTGGCGCCCACGCCGACAGCAACGTCGACGTGCAGGAGTTCATGATCGCCCCCATCGGCGCGGCGACCTTCGCCGAGGCGCTGGCCGTGGGCACCGAGACCTACCACGCCCTGAAGTCGGTGCTGAAGGGTCGCGGGCTGTCCACCGGCCTGGGTGACGAGGGCGGCTTCGCCCCCGACCTGCCCAGCAACCGCGACGCGCTGGACCTCATCGCCGAGGCGGTCGAGAAGGCCGGCTACAGCCTGGGAACCGACGTCGCCCTGGCGCTGGACGTGGCCGCCACCGAGTTCCACGCCGACGGCGGCTACGACTTCGAGGGGCAGACCCGCTCGGCGGAGTACCTCACCGACTACTACCGCGAGCTGGTCGACGCCTACCCGATCGTCTCGATCGAGGACCCGCTGTCCGAGGAGGACTGGGACGGCTGGATCGCGCTGACCGCCGCGCTCGGCGACCGCGTGCAGCTGGTCGGCGACGACCTGTTCGTCACCAACCCGGCGCGGCTGGCCGACGGCATCGCCCGCAAGGCGGGCAACGCGCTGCTGGTGAAGGTCAACCAGATCGGCACGCTCACCGAGACCCTCGACGCGGTCAACCTGGCCCACCGCAGCGGCTACCGCTGCATGATGAGCCACCGCTCCGGCGAGACCGAGGACACCACGATCGCCGACCTCGCCGTCGCCACCGACTGCGGGCAGATCAAGACCGGCGCCCCGGCGCGCAGCGAGCGGGTGGCCAAGTACAACCAGCTGCTGCGCATCGAGGAGGAGCTCGACGACGCGGCCCGGTACGCGGGTGCGGCGGCGTTCCCGCGGCTGACCGCCCGATGAGGTCCGCCCGCCGATGAGCGCCGCGCGCGCCCGCCGGGGCGGGCCCGCGCCCGCCGGGCGCCGCTCGACCGGGCGGCCGATCACCCATGCCGCCTCCCGACCGGTCCCGGCCGGCTCCCGCTCCGGCGCGGGCAGCCGGCCGGAGGCGCGGCGACCGGGTCGCCGCACCCCGCGGACCGCGGCGGCGCCGGGCACGCCCCGGCGGCCGCTGTTCACCGGCCGGGCGGTGGTGCTCGGCGGGCTGGTGCTGCTGCTGGCCCTCACCCTCGCCGGGCCGGTCCGCCAGTACCTCGCCGGGCGGGCGGAGCTGACCCGGCTGGCCGGCGAGGGCGTCGAGCTCGACCAGCGCATCGAGGACCTGCAGGACCAGCTCGAGCGCCAGGCCGACCCGGCCTTCATCGCGCGCGAGGCACGGGAGCGGCTGACCTACGTGCTCCCTGGCGACCGCCTCGTCGTCGTGGTGGACGGCGACGCGGTCGAGGGGGACGCCGGCACCGTGCCCGAGCCGGACGACGGCGAACGGCCCTGGTACGACGCGCTGCTGCAGTCGGTCGCGGAGGCCGACGGCGACGAGGAGTCGAGCGAGTGAAGGAACCGGTCACCCCGGCGGAGCGGGAGGTCGTCGCCCGCCAGCTGGGCCGGCCGCCGCGTGCGGTGCACGCCGTGGCCCACCGCTGCCCGTGCGGGCAGCCCGACGTCGTGGAGACCTCCCCGCGGCTGGAGGACGGCACCCCGTTCCCGACGCTGTACTACCTGACCTGCCCGCGGGCCAACGCCGCCGCCAGCCGGCTGGAGTCGGCCGGCCGGATGCGGGAGTGGCAGGACGAGCTGGCCACCGACCCGGAGCTCGCCGCGCGGTACCGCGCCGCCCACGAGGCCTACCTCGCCGAGCGCGACGCCCTGGGCGTGCTGCCCACCCGCAACACCGCCGGCGGCATGCCCGACCGCGTCAAGTGCCTGCACGCGCTGGCCGGCCACGCGCTGGCCGCCGGGCCGGGCGTCAACCCCATCGGCGACCGCGCGGTGGCCGAGATGGGGGAGTGGTGGGCGAACGGGCCCTGCGCGCAGGATCGCGAGGACGACGGCCGAGCGAGCATCGCAGGGAGCGCCAGCGACCGAGGAGCGGAACGAGCCAGGAGTCGAGCCACGGGCGAGGAGTCGCGGTGACCCGGGTCGCCGCGATCGACTGCGGCACCAACTCCATCCGCCTGCTGGTCGCCGACGTCCCCCCGGAGGGGCCGCACACCGACCTGCTGCGCCGGATGGAGGTGGTCCGCCTCGGCCAGGGCGTCGACGCCACCGGCCGGCTGGCGCCCGAGGCGATCGAGCGCACCCGCGTCGTGCTGGCCGAGTACGCGGCCGAGGCGCGCGAGCTGGGCGCCACGGCGGTGCGGATGGTGGCGACCAGCGCCAGCCGGGACGCCGCCAACCGCGAGGACTTCGAGGCGATGGTCATCGCCACCCTCGGCCAGCTGCCCGACGTCGTCGCCGGGGACGAGGAGGCGCGGCTGTCGTTCCTGGGGGCCACCGCCTCGCTGGACGCCGCGGTCGCCGCGCACGGCCAGCCCGCGCCGCACCCGCCGTACCTGGTGGTCGACATCGGCGGCGGGTCGACCGAGTTCGTGCTCGGCGACGCCGGCGGGGTGCGCGCGGCCCGCTCGGTCGACGTCGGCTGCGTCCGGCTCACCGAGCGGCACCTGCACGGTGACCCGCCCACCGCGGACGAGATCCAGCGCGCGGAGGCCGACATCCGCGCCGCACTGGCCGACGTCGTCGCCACGGTGCCGGTGCACGAGGCGGCCACGCTGGTCGGGCTGGCCGGCTCGGTGACGACGGTCGCGGCGCTGGCGCTGCGCCTGCCCGCCTACGACCCGGTGGCCATCCACGGCTCGCGGATCCCGGTGGCCGGCGTCCGCTCGGTGACCGCCGGCCTGCTCACCGCCACCCGGGAGCGGCGGGCCCGGGAGGCGGTCATGCACCCCGGCCGGGTCGACGTCATCGGCGCCGGCTCACTCATCCTGCGGGTGATCATGGACGCCTTCGCCCTCGACGACGTCGTGGTCAGCGAGCACGACATCCTCGACGGCATCGCCCTGCAGGTGGCCCGCGGCTGAACCGGGCTCAGGTGGTGCCCTGGTTGATCCCCGGGGGCAGCTTGCCGGTCAGCTTCTCGTAGCTGGCCGCGGCGCCGCGGGCGGCCGCGAGGCGCCCGGCGGCGACGGCGAGCCCGGAGACGCCGGCCCAGGCCAGCGCCTCGGGCCAGCTGACCCCCGGCGCCGCGGGGTTCTTGGGCGGTGTCGTCCCGCGCACGCCGAACCAGGCGGCGTCGGTGAGCTTCCGGACGGCGATCCCCGCCGGCACCGCGAAACCCGCCGACAGCAGCTTCCAGCTGAGCGGGGCCTTCTGCTTCTTCTTCCTGGCCACGACGGTGATCATGCCGGGGTCGGCGTCGGCACGCAGGGCGCGGGTGGTTCCCTGACGGGGTGGCGACCGACCCGGCCGGCTTCCCGGTGACCCGAACCCCCGCCGGCGTCGCCCGTTCGGCGCGCAGCACCCGCGACCTCGCCGTCCTCGACGCCCGGGTCTCCGGCTGCCGGGCCTGCCCCCGTCTGGTGGCCTGGCGGGAGGAGGTCGCCCGGGTGAAGCGGGCGTCGTTCCGCGACGAGGACTACTGGGGCCGTCCGGTGCCGGGGCTCGGCCCGGCGGACGCCCGGATCGCCGTCGTCGGGCTGGCGCCGGCCGCGCACGGCGGCAACCGCACCGGCCGGGTGTTCACCGGCGACCGCAGCGGGGACTGGATCTTCGCCGCCCTGTGGCGGGCGGGGCTGGCCAGCCAGCCGACGTCCACGCACGTCGGCGACGGGCTCGAGCTGACCGGCGTCCGGGTGGCCGCGGCCGTGCGCTGCGCGCCGCCGGCGAACGCGCCGACGCCGGAGGAGCGCGACACCTGCTCACCGTGGCTGGCGCGGGAGCTGGCGCTGCTGCCGGAGCTGCGGGTCGTCGTCGTGCTCGGCGGGTTCGGCTGGACGGCGCTGTGGCCGGTGCTGGCCGAGGCCGGCTACCGGCTGCCGCGGCCCCGGCCGGCGTTCGGGCACGGGGTCGAGGTGACCCTCGAGGGGCCGCGCGGCCCGCTCACCCTGCTGGGCAGCTACCACGTCAGCCAGCAGAACACCTTCACCGGCAAGCTCACCGAGCCGATGCTCGATGCGGTGCTCACCCGGGCCACCGAGCTCGCCGAGGCCCTGCCGGGAGAGGTGCCGCGGCCCTAGGCTCCCTCCATGGCGCAGCGTCCGGTCGTCCTGGTCGTGGGTGGCGGTTACGTCGGCCTCTACACCGCCCTGCGGCTGCAGAAGAAGCTCTCCCGCGGGAGGGCGGAGATCGTCGTGGTCGATCCGCAGCCGCACATGACCTACCAGCCGTTCCTCCCCGAGGCGGCGGCCGGCTCGGTGGAGCCGCGGCACGTCGTGGTGCCCCTGCGGCGCACGCTGCCGCGCTGCCGGGTGATCACCGGCGCGGTCACCGGGCTCAGCCACGCCGAGCGGCGGGCCCGGGTCGCGCCGCTGGAGGGCGATCCGTTCGAGCTCTGCTACGACGTGCTCGTCATGGCGGCCGGGTCGGTGGCGCGCACCCTGCCCATCCCGGGGCTGGCCGAGCACGGCATCGGCTTCAAGAACGTCGGCGAGGCCATCTACCTGCGCAACCACGTGCTCGCCCGGCTGGACGCGGCCAGCTCCACCGACGACCCCGAGGTCCGCCGCCGGGCACTGACCTTCACCTTCGTGGGCGGCGGGTACGCGGGTGTGGAGGCGTTCGCCGAGCTGGAGGACATGGCCCGTTACGCCGTCGAGCACTACTACCCGCGGCTGTCGCCGGCGGACATGCGGTGGGTGCTGGTCGAGGCGATGGGGCGGATCCTGCCCGAGGTCGACCTGGACATGGCCGCGTGGACGGTCAAGCAGCTGACCGCCCGCGGCATGGACGTCCGGCTCAACACCCGCCTGGAGTCGGTGACCGACTGCCACGTCCGGCTCAGCGACGGCGACGAGTTCGACAGCGACACCCTCGTGTGGACGGCGGGCACCAAGCCCAACCCGATGCTGGCCGAGACCGACCTGCCGCTGGACGGCCGCGGCCGGGTCGTCTGCGAGCCGACCCTGCAGGTGCACGGGATGCCCGAGGCCTGGTCGGCCGGCGACCTCGCCGCCGTCCCGGACCTCACCAAGGAGGCCCCGGACGCGACGACGGCGCCCAACGCCCAGCACGCCGTCCGGCAGGCCAAGCGGCTGGCCGACAACATCGTCGCCGTCCTGAACGGCCAGCAGCCGCAACCCTACCGGCACTCCTACGCCGGCTCGGTGGCCAGCCTCGGCCTGCACAAGGGCGTGGCCCAGGTCTACGGGGTGAAGCTCAAGGGCTGGCCGGCCTGGTTCATGCACCGCACCTACCACGTGAGCCGGGTGCCCACCTTCAACCGGAAGGCCCGTGTGGTGGCCGACTGGACCCTCGCCGCGGTGTTCCGCCGCGAGGTCATCTCCCTCGGTCAGCTGCAGGACCCGCGGCGGGAGTTCGTCGCCGCCGCCAGCACCGGACGGGCCGGCTCGCTGCCGCCGCCGTCGGCGGCCGACCGCGCGCAGTCCCGCCCGGCCCAGGCGTCCTGAGGTCGGTGCCGGTCGGGCTACCGTGCGCTGCGGGCCCCCGTAGCCCAATCGGCAGAGGCAGGCCCCTTAAAAGGGTCCGAGTGTCGGTTCGAACCCGACCGGGGGCACAGCGTGACGACGTGCGCCGCGCGAGTTCCGGAACGCGGGCCCGTCGCCGGTGGCGTCCGGACGGCGGTTGACGCCTGCCGGACACCGGGTCCACGTTCGCGCTGCCCTGAGCTCATCGGGGCCGATGTCGAGCCGAGAGCGAGGCCAGGTCATGGCCCGATCGCGCCCCTCCGACGTCCTCCGTGGTCGGGGGAGGCCCTGAGATGCGCCGGGCAGCGACCCTCGCGGCGGCACTCGCCGCGACCGTGCTGGCGACCTCCCCGGCCACCGCCGCGGACGACGGCGGCGCCGGGCTCGTCAGCGGCGTCGAGGGGACCAAGGCCGCCCTCGTCCGCATCGAGACGTCGGTGATCGCGGAGATCGTGCACATCAACCACTCGACCGGCGAGGTCGACCTGGTACGCGGCCGCTACACCGTCCCGCTGGGTACCGGGACCGGCGTCTTCACCTCCGCGGACGGCGTCATCGTGACCGCCGGTCGCACCGTGGAGGTCGATCCGGACGTGGTGTCCGTGTCGGCGGCCAACCAGCTGTTCACCGACCAGCTGGGCCTCACGCTCGTCGGCAACGACGGGGACACGGCGCGGCGCGCGACCGCCACCGACCAGTTCTGGAACGCCCACCTGCAGCACTGCTACGACCGCGTCGAGCACTGCGTCCAGTTCACCGTCACCGAGTACACCGTCATCCCGCACACCGGCACCCCGACCCGCGCCCAGGCCGACCTGATCGGTCAGCCCGACGGGCCGGGCGGCGTCGCCGTCCTGCGCATCAGCGGCGGTGGCGGGACGCCGACCGCGGAGCTCGCCGCCGACGACGAGAGCGCACCGGCCGACGCCCTGCTCGCCGGGTTCGACCAGCCGCCGGCGCCGGACCAGTCGGCCGCCACCATGCCGGTGCGGGCCGAGGAGGGCACCGACCGGCTGACCGCGGAGGGCGACCTCGCCGCGGCGCTCGCGGCCGGGATGGGCGGCGGCCCGGTCACCGACCCGGACACCGGCCGGCTGGTCGGCCTGGCCACGACCGCGGACGACGGGACGCCGACCCTCGTCCCGGCCGCCGCCGTCCGGACCGCTCTGGACGCCGCCGCGGCACCACCGAGCGCGTCGGCCTTCGACGCCGTGTTCCGCCGCGGGGTCGACCACCTCGCCGGCGGGGCGTCCGGTGGTGCGGCGACCAGCGCGTTCGAGGAGTCACTGACCTACTACGACTCCGCCCTGGCCGCCCAGCACCTGCAGACCGCCCGGGCGCAGGCACCCGGGGAGGGCGGCACCGACGCCAGCGGCGACGACGAGGGGCTGCTCGCCGGCACCACCGGGTGGCTGGTCCTCCTGGGCGCGCTGGTGGTCGCCGCCGTCCTCGCCGCCCTCCTGGTCCGCCGCGGCCGGACCCGGCGACCCGCCGCGCGGCGTCGCGGAGGCGGGGCCGGGCGACCGGCCCGCACCGGCCGGGACGAACCGGCGCTGCCCGCCACGGCGGCCGCGATGCCCGCCACGACGGCCGACGGTCAGGTGGCGCCCACCACGGCGGCCGCCACTCCGCGCAGCGGGCGGGGCGCGGGGTCCGACGGGGGGAGCCGGTCACCAGCCGCGGACGCCACGACCGCGGTGCCGCGCGCCACGCCGCCACGGATCGCGCCGGTGGCCGTGCCGCCGCCGGCCCGCGCCGGCAGTGAACCACCGCAGGCGGCCGCGGGCGCGGGCGCCGCCAGGGCCCGGGCGGCCGCGCCGGCGGTCGTGGACGCACCGGGCTTCTGCTCCGACTGCGGGAAGGGACTGCGCGCCGGAGCCCGGTTCTGCGGTGCGTGCGGTGCCCGGGTCGGATGAGATGGCTCTGCCGGAGTCCCTGCTGGAACCCGGCGGGCACTTCGGGAGCTACCTGATCGAGTCGATCGTCGGCCGGGGCGGGATGGGCGTGGTCTACCGGGCCCGCGACACCCGGCTCGACCGGCCGGTGGCGCTCAAGCTGCTGGCGCCCGAGCTCACCGTCAACAGCAACTTCCGCAGCCGGTTCGTCCGGGAGTCACGGCTGGCCGCCGCCGTCGACCACCCCAACATCATCCCGATCTACGAGGCCGGGGACGCCGGGGGCCGGCTGTACCTGGCGATGCGGTTCGTCCGCGGGGTCGACCTGCGCACCGAGCTGGACCGGCGTGGCCCCCTCCCGCTGGACGAGGCGCTGGACGTGCTCGGCCAGACGGCGGCGGCCCTCGACGCCGCCCATGAGGCAGGCCTGGTCCACCGCGACGTGAAGCCGGCCAACATCCTGCTGGCCGAGGCGCCGCCCGGAGGCCACCGGCACGTCTACCTAACCGACTTCGGGCTCACCAAGCGCTCCGCGTCGGAGTCCGGGCTCACCGCCACCGGCCACTTCCTCGGCACGCTGGACTACGTCCCCCCGGAGCAGATCCGGGGAGAGCAGGTGGACGCGCGCGCCGACGTGTACGCCCTCGCCTGCGTCGCCTACGCCGTGCTGGTCGGTCACCCGCCGTTCGACCACGAGGACGAGGCCGCGGTGCTGTGGGCGCACATGTCGACCGAGCCCCCGCCGCCCAGCGCGGAGCGGCCGGACCTCCCGGCCTCGGTCGACCGTGCGCTGGCGGCCGGGCTGGCGAAGGACCGGGACGACCGGCCGGCCACCTGCGGTGAGCTCATGGCCCTCCTGGAGGCCGCCCCGGAGGAGCGGCCGGTGCGGGAGCGGTCCCGTCCGCCGCTGCCGCCGGAGGACCGCGACGGGTCCCGGTGGCCGAGGCGGTCGGTGCTCCTGACGGTGGCCGCGGCGCTGGTGCTCGCCGTGGCCGCCGTGGCCGTCGTCCTGCTGCGCGGCGAGCGGGCGTGGACGACGTTCACCGACCCCGGCGTGCCCTACTCCCTCGACGTCCCCGGGGACTGGGTCGCCCGCACCGACGGCGCCGGGGACAGCACCGTCACGGTCCTCTCGCCGGCGGACCTGTCCGGGCTGTTCGCCGACGACCCCGCCGCGATGGAGGCCGCCGCGGCCGGTGCCGCGGACGACCCGGGGTCGGTCGTCGGGCTGGCCGTCTACCACCGCCCCCGGCTGGGCGGTGGGTCGGCGGCGGTGGTGCTGGAGTCCGCCCGCGCCCTGCTGCCGGGGCAGCAGGCCACGCTGACCCCGCGCGGGACGACGGAGGCCGGCGACCTCGGCGGGCAGCTCATGACCGGCCAGTTCGGGCTCACCGAGGACGCAGCGCTGCAGGTGCGCGTGCTGGTGGTCGACTCCACGCCCCAGCAGTTGCTGGTCTTCTTCGCGCCGCCGTCGGAGTTCGCCGCGCAGTCGGCGACCTTCGACCGGGTGCTCCGATCGCTGCGCAGCACCGGCTGACCCGGAGGCAGGCATGACGCGGACCCCCCACCGACCGACGCAGGACGTCCTGGAGGTCGCGGGCGCGGGCGGGGTGTGGACGTTCCCCCGGTCGCAGCCGGTGGTCGTCGGCCGGGACCCGCGATGCGACGTCCACGTGACCGACGAGCGGGTCAGCGGCATGCACCTGGCCCTGCGCTACGACGCCGACGGCTGGGCGCTGCGCGACCTCGGCAGCCGCAACGGCACGTGGGTCGACGGCGTTCCGCAGCAGCGGGCGCGGGTCGGCCCCGGGCGCGAGGTGAGCGTCCGGGTCGGCGGCGCGGACGGCACCGAGCTGCGGCTGCGTTGCGTGCCGCCCGGCGCGCCCGGCCGTGCGGACGACGGCGCCGGTCGGCGGGTCCTGGTCATCGGTCGCGACCCCGGTTGCGACGTCGTCGTCGCGGACGACCCCGTCCTGTCCCGGCGGCACGCGGCCGTGGACGTCCCGGAGGACGGCACCACCGCCGTCCTCCGGGACCTCGGCAGCTTCAACGGCACCTACCTCAACGGCCGCCGGATCCACGGGGCCGAGCCGGTGCGGCCGGGGGACCGGATCGGCGCCGGCGGGAGCACGTTCGGCTGGGACGGGCGCACCGTCACCCTGCCGGCATCGCGGCGTCCGGCCCTCGACGCCCGGCACCTGACCGTCACGACCCCGCGCGGCACCCGCCTGATGGACGACCTGAGCCTCACGGTGCGGGCGGGGGAGCTGGTGGCGGTCATCGGGCCGTCGGGAGCGGGGAAGTCCACCCTGCTGGGGGCGCTGACGGGGCTGCGTCCCGCCGGTGCCGGCCGGGTGACGTGGGACGGCCGAGACCTCTACGACGAGTACGAGCAGCTGCGGTTCCTGATCGGGCTGGTGCCGCAGGAGGACATCCTGCACCGCCAGCTCACCGTGCGGCGGGCCCTCGACTTCGCCGCCCGCCTGCGACTGCCGCCCGACACCACCGCCGACGAGCGGGCGCAGCGGGTCGGGGAGGTGCTCGAGGAGGTCCGGCTCACCGCGCAGGTCGACCAGCGGATCGACTCGCTGTCCGGCGGGCAGCGCAAGCGGACGTCGATCGCCCTCGAGTTGCTGACCGCGCCGCAGATGCTCTTCCTCGACGAGCCGACCTCCGGCCTGGACCCCGGTCTGGACCGGCAAGTGATGGACGGCCTGCGCGCCCTGGCCGACGCCGGCCGGGTCGTGCTGGTCGTCACGCACAGCGTGCTGGCCCTCGACCGGTGCGACCGGGTCCTGTTGCTCGCGCCCGGCGGCCGGGTGGCGTTCTTCGGGCCCCCCGACCGGCTGCTGCCGTTCTTCGGCGTCCGGGACCACCCGTCGGTCTTCGCCGCCCTCGAGGATCCCGGCTGGGTGGAGCGGTTCGCCGAGTCGACGCTCAAGCACCGCTACGTCGAGCCGACCAGCGAGGGCGTGACGCCGTGCCCCGCCGGCACCGCACCGGTGCCGCCGCGGCCGGCACCGCTGCGGCAGCTGGCCACCCTGGTCCGCCGCAACCTGGCGGTCGTGGCCGCGGACCGGTTGTTCCTTGCCTTGCTCGTGGGCATGCCCGTCGTCCTCGCGGTCATGGCGCACGCCTTCCCGGGGGAGGGCGGCCTGTCGATGTCGGCGGCCGGTGGGGACCCGGCGGAGGCACAGCAGCGGATCATCGTGCTGGTCGTCGGTGCCGCCCTGATGGGCTCGGCCCTGGCGGTGCGGGAGCTGGTGGGGGAGCGGCCCATCTACCGCCGCGAGCACGCCGTGGGGCTGTCCCCGACGGTCTACCTGACGGCCAAGGTGCTGGTCGTGGGCGGCTGCGTGACCCTCCAGTCGGTCGCGTTCTGCCTGCTCGCGCTGCTGGGCCTGCCCGGCCCGGACGACGGGCTCCTCCTGCCGTGGCCGCGGCTGGAGGTGGCCGCCGCGGTCGCCGCGGTGGGCGTCACCATGACGATCGCCTCGCTGGCGGTGTCGGCGTTCGCGCGGTCGGCCGACCAGACGATGCCGGCGCTGGTGGCGCTGGTCATGGGGCAGCTGGTGTTCTGCGGGGGGCTGTTCCCGCTGGCCGGGCGGACCGGCCTGGAGCAGTTCTCGCTGGTGCTGCCCGCCCGGGCCGGCTACGCGGCGATGGCGGCGACGGTGGGCCTGCAGCCACTCGACGGGCCGCAGCCGGACCGCCTGTTCCGGCCGACCGCCGGTCAGTGGGGGCTGGACATGGGCCTGCTGGCCGCACAGTCGGCGGTGTTCCTGGCCCTGGCCGCCTGGGGGCTGTCCTGGACCATCCGGCACACCGGCGACGGGCGGTGAGGCCCGCGCTCAGAGGTCGCGATCCCGGACGACTCCGCTCTGCAGTGCCCGCTGGACCAGCCGCAGCCGCTTCTGGTTGTGGGGGAGGTCCTCGACGCCGAACTTGGCGAACAACGTCCGCAGGTGGGTCTTCACGGCGTCCGCGCTGAGGAACAGCTCCGCGGCGATCTGCTGGTTGGTCGCCGGCACGGCGTAGGCGCTGCCGTGCTTGAACGGCCGGCACAGCGCCAGCAGCACCCGGCGCTGGGTCTCCGACAGCGAGGCCGGGGTGGGCAGGACGGCGGCCGCCCGCGTCGACTCGTCACGACGCGGCTCGTATTCCCGGTACTGCAGCAGGGAACCGCCGACCCGGATGCCGTCCCCGGCCCGCAACGTGCACCGCCCGGTCAGCCGTTCGCCGTTGACGTAGGTGCCGTTCCGCGAGAGGCCGTCGTCGGTGATCGTCCAGCGCCCGGCGATCTGCTCCACCGTGGCGTGCAGGCGGGACACCTCGGCGTCCCACGGCAGGGCGAGGTCGTTCTCGGGCGCCCGGCCCACCGTCAGCCGCCGCGCCTCGCCGGTCAGGAGCAGTTCCCGCGTGCGGCCGTCGGCGTCGGTGTACCGCAGCAGTGGGCAGGCCCTGGGCCCCTCGTGCACCGGCACATCGTGCGGTGAGCCGTGCGGCAGGACAAGGGCACGCGGTCCGGCCGGAGGACGCCGGTGTCCTCCGGCCGGCAGGTGGGGTCACAGGGAGCACGCGGTGTCCTGCGAGTTGCCGAAGGCGCCTTCGGTCCAGTACTCGCTGAGCCACTCGCCGACGACCAGCCAGCCGCCGGAGGCGTCCTGCCAGATGTACTCGACGTAGACCGCGTACCGCCCCGCCGGGAAGGCGGCCTGGTAGGTGGCGAAGCCGGAGGTCTGGTCGCCCACGACCAGGGGGTCGAGCAGCAGGTCGCTGGCCAGTTCCCGCCCGGTCGTGAGGTCCCGGACGTGGATCCGGCCGATGGCGCCCGGGACCGGGGACGCCTGCACCCGGACGTCGTGGAGGATCGGGTCGCAGATGGCCAGGGAGTGGACCTGGGTGCCGTGGGGCGTGAGCACGTCCGCACTGGCCGGGGTGGCCGCGCCCAGGAGCCCGGCGGTGACGGCAGCGGCCGCCGCCGCGCGGGCCAGCAGGCGGGGGCGACGACGCCGCCGGGCGGTGCGGGTGGTCGTCGCGTCGTCCGTCGTGGTGCGGGGGGCGGAGGGGGTGCGGTGGAGGCTCATCGGGTTCTCCTCGGGTCCGGGCGGTCGTTCGATCCGCTGCGACCAGCGTCGGGGCCGCCGACGCGCCCCACGAGCACCCCTGGGGGTGGGATCCGCCCACCCTGCGGTGCCGGTCGGGCACCCTTGCGGTCCCGGGTCCCGGGTCCCGGGTCCCGGGTCCCGGTGCTGGCGCAGCCGACGGACAGCCCCGGTTCGCCCCGTCCGGGTGCCCTGCCGGGGATCAGGAACGCAACGCGCCCTCCAGGCGTTGACCTGCTCGAGTGGGTGCAGCACCGTTGGGCCCACGAACCGCCAGGTCACCTCGAGGAGATGACGATGCCCAGCCACAACCCGGTCTTCGGACGGGGCTTCGCGAACGCGGGCGCCGGCAACGGCCAGCAGTCCGCCCAGTGGGGTGCCCCCCAGTACGGCGCGCCGCAGTACGGTGCGCCGCAGTACGGCGCCCCGACGCAGGACCCGTACGCCGCCCCGGCGCCGTACGCCCGTTCGCCGTACGCGCCGACGACGACCCGCTACATGACGATGGACGACGTCGTCCAGAAGACGGGTCTGTCCTTCCTGGTGACCGTCCTGGCCGCCGCCGCCGTCTGGGCGATGCCCGGGCAGGCCGCGTGGGGTCTGGCGCTGCCGGCCGTCCTGGTCGCGTTCGTCCTCGGCCTGGTGATCTCGTTCAAGCAGATCGCCAACCCGGCCGCCACGCTGGCCTACGGCGCGCTCTACGGTGTCGCGCTCGGTGCCATCAGCGAGGCGTTCAACACGATCTACCCGGGCATCGTCGTCCAGGCGCTGATCGGCACCTTCGGTGTCTTCGCCGGCATGCTCGTCGTCTACAAGACCGGCGCCATCCGGGTCACCCCGAAGCTGACCCGCTGGATCGTCGGTGCGATGTTCGGTGTGCTGGCGCTGGTGCTGGTCAACCTGATCGCCGGTTTCTTCACCCCCGGCGGACTGGGCCTGCGCGACGGCGGCCCGCTCGCCATCCTGTTCAGCGTCGTCGTGATCGGTGTCGCGGCGTTCACGCTGCTGCTGGACTTCGACACGGCTGACGAGGCGATCCGCCGCGGCGCCCCGGCGAAGTTCGCCTGGTTCATCGCCTTCGGTCTGCTCGTGACCGTCGTCTGGCTGTACCTGGAGATCCTGCGGCTGCTGTCCTACCTCCAGGACAACTGAGCACGGGCCCCGCTCCGGCGGGGCCAGCACGAGGCAGTGGCCCGGTCCCCCGTGAGGGGGCCGGGCCACTGGCCGTTGGTGGGGCCGTCGCCCCTCGCCGCGATCATGGCGCCGTGACCACCTCGGGAGCCCGTCGGTGGTCACGGCGCCATGATCGTCGGGTCAGCCGGTCAGGAGAGCCGCTCCAGCACCATCGCCATGCCCATGCCACCACCGACGCACATGGTCTCCAGGCCGAAGGTCTTGTCCTCGGTCCGCAGGCCGTTGATCAGCGTGCCGGTGATGCGGGCGCCGGTCATGCCGAACGGGTGGCCGACGGCGATCGCCCCGCCGTGCACGTTGAGCCGGTCGATGTCGATGCCCAGGTCGCGGTAGCTCGGGATGACCTGCGCGGCGAACGCCTCGTTGATCTCGACCAGGTCGATGTCGCCGATGCTCATGCCGGCCCGCTGCAGCGCCAGCTTGGAGGCGTCGACCGGCCCGTAGCCCATGATCTCCGGCGACAGGCCGGTGACGGCGGTCGACACGATGCGGGCCAGCGGGGTCAGGCCCAGGTCACGGGCCTTGGTGTCGCTCATGACCACGACCGCGGCCGCGCCGTCGTTGAGCGGGCACGCGTTGCCGGCGGTGACCCGGCCGTCGGGGCGGAACACCGGCTTGAGGGCGGAGATGCCCTCCAGCGTGGTGCCCGGCCGCGGGCCGTCGTCGGTGCTGACGACGGTGCCGTCCGGCGTCGTGACCGGGGTGATCTCCCGCTCCCAGAAGCCGCTCGCGATCGCCTGCTCGGCCAGGTTCTGGCTGCGGACGGCGAACTCGTCCATCTCCTGTCGGGAGACGTCCTTGAGCAGCGCCAGGTTCTCGGCGGTCTGACCCATCGCGATGTAGATGTCGGGGATCTCGCCGTTCTCCCGAGGGTCGGTCCAGGAGTCGGCGCCGCTCTCGGCGGTCTTGGCGACCCGCGCCTCGGCGTCGGTGAACACCGGGTTCTTGGTGTCCGGGTGCGAGTCGCTGCTGCCCTTGGCGAAGCGCGACACCATCTCCACGCCGGCGGAGATGAAGACGTCCCCCTCGCCGGCCTTGATCGCGTGCATCGCCATCCGGGTGGTCTGCAGCGACGACGAGCAGTAGCGGGTGACGGTGGTGCCCGGCAGGTGGTCCATGCCGAGCAGCACGCTCACCACGCGGCCCATGTTGTAGCCCTGCTCGCCGCCGGGCAGGCCGCAGCCGAGGATGAGGTCGTCGATGTCGGTCGCGTCGAGCGCGGGCACCTGGTCCAGCGCCGCGCGCACGATGGTGGCGGTGAGGTCGTCGGGGCGCAGGTCCTTGAGCGAGCCCTTGAAAGCGCGGCCGATGGGGGAGCGGGCGGTCGCGACGATGACGGCTTCGGGCATGGGTCCTCCACGATGAGGCGGATCCGACGGTGACGCCGGACGTCGGGTCGGCCCCGAACCTACTCCCCGGTAACGGCCGCTGGGGGCCGCGTCAGCCGACGGTCGCCTGCTCGGCGCGCTCGGCCTGCTCGGCCGTCGGGATCTCCGGCGGGCGGCGCCGGCGCAGCCGTGCCCAGGGCCCGCGGGGACCGGTCTCGGAGCCGCGGACCTCGGTGGCCTGGACCTCGGTGCCGGTCCGGCCGGCGGCGTGCGCGGCGGCACGGGCGACCGGGCGGACGGTGTCGCGGCGCAGGTTGCGCAGCCCGCGGTCGGCGGTGGCCGGCCAGACGCCGAGGGCGTCGGCCACCGAGGGCAGCAGGACGGCGGCCGCCGCGGCGTACCCGGCGGCGCTCGGGTGGAACTCGTCGACGCTGAACAGGCCGCGGTCCTTGGCGAACGTCGGGCCCAGCACCGACCCGAGCGACACGGTGCGACCGCCGGCCTCGACCACGGCGATGGTCTGCGCGGCGGCCAGTTGCCGGCTCCAGCGGCGGGCCAGCAGGCGCAGCGGCTGCGCGATGGGGCGGATGGTGCCGAGGTCGGGGCAGGTGCCGACGACGACCTCCGCGCCGCCCTCGACCAGCCGGTGGACGGCGTCGCGCAGGTGGCGGACCGAGACCGACGGCCGGGTGCGGCTGGTCACGTCGTTGGCACCGATCATGATCATCACGACGTCGGGGTGCTCGACCAGCGCCTTGTCGACCTGCTCCTCGAGCTCCCACGACTCCGCGCCGGAGACCGCGAGCCGCACCAGCCGCACCGGCCGCTCGGCCAGCTCGGCAAGGGCGGCGGCGAGCAGGACGCCGGGGGTCTCCGCGGAACGCTCCACGCCGAGCCCCACGGCGCTGGAGTCGCCCAGGACGGCCAGCACGATCGGCTTGCCCCGGCCCCGGCCGTAGATGCCGTTGCCCGACGGCGGGTCGCCCTTCGACGTCCGCGACTCCACGCGACGCCGGGCGGACCGGGCCTGCGCGCGGAGGAGGGCCACCATCGCCGCCCCGGCCAGACCCACCCCGCCGCTGCCGTAGGCGGCGCCGGTGGCCAGCCGCCATGCCGTGCTCGCTCGAGTCACCGCCGTCCGACCTCCCCAGCTGCGTGGATCTCTGTCCCGCAGGTTAACCGCCGCCTACGGTCGCCCCGTGACAGATTCCCCCGCAGGGGTCACCGCGGGACCAACGGACGGTGAACGCAGTCAGGTGATCGTCGACGTGCTGGTCGACGCCTTCTCCGAGCTGATGACCGCCGACGCCGACGCGTTCCGCACCAAGTTCCGCAAGATGGCCGCCGACCCGTTCGCGTTCTACCGGGGCAGCGCCTGTCTCTTCTACGCCGACATGGCGCAGCTGGAGGACCGCTGGAGCGACGAGCGCACCGGCCGGGTGTGGATCCAGGGCGACCTGCACGCGGAGAACTTCGGCACCTACATGGACGGCGGCGGGCGCATCGTCTTCGACGTCAACGACTTCGACGAGGCCTACCTGGGCCACGTCAGCTGGGACCTGCGCCGGTTCGCCGCCAGCTTCGCCCTGCTGGCCTGGCGCAAGGCGCTCGGCGACGACGTCATCGCCGACCTGCTGCGCGGCTACCTCGGCGCCTACCTGGACCAGGTGGCGGCCTTCACCCGGCTCGACGACGACAAGTCCTTCGCGCTGGTGCGGGAGAACACCGAGGGCGCGGTGCACGACGTGATCATGCAGACCAGCGCGCGCAGCCGGCTGGCGCTGCTGGACCGGATGACCGTCGTCGAGCGCTACGAGCGGCGGTTCGCCGAGGGGCCGCGCAACCGCCGGCTGGACGGCGACGAGCGGGAACGGGTGCTGGCCGCGCTGGAGCGCTACCGCGGGACCGTCTTCCCCCCGCGCCGCCGCCGCGACGTCGCCTTCGACGTGAAGGACGTGATCGCCACCGGCGGGTTCGGCATCGGCAGCGCCGGGCTGCCGGCCTACAACGTGCTGATCGAGGGCTACGACCAGGCGCTGGAGAACGACGTCGTCCTCTCGCTCAAGCAGGGCAACGTCCCGGCGCCCAGCCGGATCGTGCGCGACCCGGGGATCCGCGGCTTCTTCGAGCACGAGGGGCACCGGACGGCGATCTCGCAGCGGGCACTGCAGGCCAACGCCTCGCAGTTCCTCGGACACACCGAGATCGACGGCGTCGGGTTCGTCGTCCAGGAGCTCTCGCCCTACGAGGTGGACCTGGACTGGGACGACCTCACCGAGCCCGAGGAGATCGCCCCGGTGATGGCCCAGCTGGGCCGGGCCACGGCGAAGATGCACTGCGTCGGGGACGCCGACAGCGACCACACGCTGGTGCCGTTCCAGACCGAGGACGCGATCACCGCCCTGGTCGGCGACCGTCGGGAGGAGTTCACCGCGGACCTCGTCGACTTCGCGCACTCCTACGCCCGGGCCACCCAGCGCGACCACCGGCTGTTCGTCGACGCCTTCCGTGCCGGGGCGATCCCGGGGATCAGCTCGAGCGGGGCGCAACCGGTACGCCGTTGACCCGTCCGGGCAGGTAGCCGGCGAGGTCGGCCGCCCGCCAGCGGTGCCCACTGCCGGGCACCACCGCACGCTCGGCGGTGGCCAGCGCGCCGACGATGGGGGCGGCGGCGTCGGCCGTGAACGGGACGGTCACGTACTCGGTCGTGCCGGTGCAGACCCCCCGCCGGCCGCGGAACTCAGCGCCCGGCCGGCTCCCGCAGCATCCCCAGGTGCGGCCCGATGCCGGGCTTGTCGTAGGGGCCGGCGACCACCGTGAAGCCGTGGCGCTCGTAGAAGCCCGCGGCCGTGGTCCGCGCGTCGCACCACAGCAGGTCCCCGCCCCGCTCGGCCACCAGGGCGAGCGAGGCCTCGACCAGCGCCCGGCCGACGCCTGCCCCGCGCACCGCCGGATCGGTCGCCATGCCCCGCAGCTGCCACGGGGCACCGGCGTGCGGCCGCCACGGGCAGGGCGCCGGCCCCAGCCGGGCCACGCCCACCACTCGGCCGTCGGCGTCGCGGGCGGCCAGGTGGACCGTCGCCGGGTCGTCGTCCCCCGGCATGCCGGCCGGGCCGCCGCCGCGCAGGACGGTGCTGCGCAGCGGCAGGACGACGTCGACGCCGACCTGCTCGATCGCCACGCCGCTCGGCTCGGTGGTCGGCGCACTCGGTTCGGCGGTCACCGGCGCAGTCTGCCGGTGGCCGGCGGCCCCTCTGCAGGGTCCCGACGCGGGCTTGCGAGTGGTGGGGGGCAGAGGGGTCCTCCTTCAGCGTGCCCGACGGCCCCGGCGGGTGCGCAGGTAGTCGGCGACGACGTACTCGCCGAGCCGCTCGCTGTCGGGGGTGAACACCCGCCCGCCGGCCCGCTGGGTGATGTCGTGGACGAAGTGCACCAGCCCCGGCTCGGGGTCGAGGGCGAACACGTTCATCGTCGCGCCGGACCGCGCCACCCGCTCCACCTCGGCGACGGTGCGGGCGATCGTCTCGGGCATCGGCGGCCAGCAGAAGAACGGCGTGCCGTCGTCCTCCAGGTGGGCGGTGGGCTCCCCGTCGGTGACCACCAGGACCACCGGCTCGGCGTCCCGGTGCCGGGCGAGGAACCGCCGGGCCAGCATCAGCCCGTGCTGCAGGTTGGTGCCCTGCAGCGTGTCCACCGACAGCTCCGCGAGGGTCTCCGGCCGCAGCACCTGCGCGGTGGAGGAGAACCCGATGATCTGGATCGCGTCCTGCGGGAAGCGGGTCGTGACCAGCGAGTGCAGCGCCATCGCCGTCGACTTGGCCGCGCCCCACGTGCCGCGCAGCGCCATCGAGTAGGAGAGGTCGACCAGCAGGGCCACCGCCGCGCCGGTGCGCCGCTCGGTCTCGACGACCTCGAAGTCCTCGACGGCGATGCGGACGGCGCGCCGGCCCTCGACGTGCGGCTCGTGTGCGGTGCGCAGGACGGCGTTCTTCACCGTCCGGACGACGTCCAGCGGCTGCTCGTCGCCGAACCGCCACTCCCGTGAGCTGCCGGTGAGCTCCCCGGCCGAGCCCGCGTCGGTGACGTCGTGCTCGCCCCGGCCGGTGGCGTCGAGCTTGGCGAACACCCGCCGCAGCGCGGTCGCCCCCAGCCGGCGGACCGCCTTGGGGGAGAGCTCGAGCTTGCCGTCGGAGCGGTTGAGGTAGCCCTGCCGCTCCAGCTCGCGCTCCATCTGGCGCAGGGCGGCGAGGTCGTCGACGGCCGGCCGGCCCAGCGCCCGCTCCAGCAGCTCCTCGTCGACGTCGGACAGCGAGGCGCCGGCGTAGCCCTGGGAGAGCTGGTTGGACAGCGACTCCAGGTCGGCGAGCTCGGCCACGGCGCTGGTCGCGTCGCCGAGGCCCAGGGACTGCTCGCCGTCGGGCACCTGGCCGCGCTGGCCCCACGGCAGGTCGGGGCGCGCCTGGCGCAGGGCGTCCTGCAGGTGCGCCATCTCGCTGGCCAGGCCCATGTCGGCCATCGTCTGGGCCATGAGGTCGGCCAGCTCGGCCCGCTGCTCCGGCGAGAGACCGGCCATCATCCGCTCCTGCGCGGCGGCCCGGCGGGCGAGGGAGTCGATGAGCTCCTCGACCGACTGCGGGTCGTCCGGGAAGAACTGGCCGTGCTTCTGCATGAACTGCTCGAACCGCTCGTCGGTGTCCTCGCCGCGGTTGTGCGCGTCGATGAGCTGCGAGAGGTCGGCGACCATGTCCTTGACCGCCTGCATGTCCTGCTCGGTGGCGTTCTCCAGCGCCTGCTTCATCGAGGCGAAGGAGCTGTCGAGCACCTCCCGGCGCAGCAGGTCCTGGATCTGCTCGTAGGCCTGGCGCGCCTCGTCCGACCGCCACGCGTAGTCCTTGAGCGCCCGGACCGCGCCGGCGGTGTCCTCCGGGAGGGCGTCGAGCTCGGACTCGGCCAGCCGCGCCGCGTCGTCCGGGTCCGGGAACAGCTCCCGCCGCTCGGCCTCGACGGCCCGGTCCAGCAGCTCGCGGACCTCCTGGAGCGTGCCGTCCATCCGCCCGGCGGTGCGGGCCTGGCGCAGCCGCTCGCGCACCGACCGGCGCAGCTCGTCGAGACCGCGGCGGCCGTCCATGCCGCGCCGCAGCAGCTCGCGCAGCGCCTCGCGCACCCCGCTGCCGCCGAGCACGGAGTCGCCGATCTCGTCGACGGCGCTGCCGAGGTCGTAGGGCGGGGCCAGCGGGTCGGGCCCGCCCCGCCAGCGCCCGTACCGGTAGCCCTTCCCGGGCCGCCTCACCATGTCAGGCCCCGTACACCGTGCGGGTGCCGTCGGTGTCCTTGGCCAGCCGGCGGGTGAGGTACAGCCCCTCGAGGGCGAACTCCACCGCGGCGGCGGCCTGCTCGGCCGACTGCTCGCCCTCCGGCACGCCGAGCCGGCCCAGCAGCTCGGCGAGCTTGGGGATGGTGCCGAGCTGGCCCAGCAGCGCCGCGGCCGGCACCAGCTCGCCGGACTCGACGGTCTCCCCGCCGGTGAAGTGCTCCTGCAGGCCGGTCAGGTCCAGGCCGGCGCAGCGGGCGCGGAAGGTCTGCGCGGTCGCCTGGCGCAGCAGGTGCTCGAGGATCTCCAGCTCCCGCTCGTCGTCCGGGTCGGCCCCGGAGTCGGCGAACTCGACCTTGCCGCGGCTGGCCGGGACGACGCTGGGCAGGTCGACCACCCGGGCCACCGGCCGCGTCTCCCCGGCGACCGCGGCGCGGCGGACGGCGGAGGCGGCGACGGTCTCCAGGCCCGCGATCGCGAACCGTGCGCTGACCCCGGAGCGCTGGTCGACGTGGCTGGACTCGCGGACCAGCCGGGTGAACCGGGCGATGATCTCGGCCAGGTGCTCGGGGACGACCGGGGTGTCGAAGTGCCCGTCGCCGGCCACCGCACCCAGCCAGCTGGTGTGCGCCTCCTGGTGCAGCAGCCGGATCTCGTCGGCGAGCTCGATCGGGTAGTGGGTGCGGACCTCGGCGCCGAAGCGGTCCTTGAGCGGGGTGATGATCCGCCCGCGGTTGGTGTAGTCCTCGGGGTTGGCGCTGGCCACCAGCAGGAGGTCCAGCGGCAGCCGCACCCGGTAGCCGCGGATCTGGATGTCGCGCTCCTCCAGCACGTTCAGCAGCGCGACCTGGATGCGCTCGGCGAGGTCGGGCAGCTCGTTGACGCTGAAGATGCCGCGGTTGGTGCGCGGCACCAGGCCGTAGTGCACCGTCTCCGGGTCGCCGAGGGTGCGGCCCTCGGCGACCTTGATCGGGTCGACGTCGCCGATCAGGTCGCCGACGCTGGTGTCGGGCGTGGCCAGCTTCTCGCCGAAGCGCTCGCCGCGGTGCAGCCAGCCGACGGGCGTGGCGTCGCCGTGCTCGGCGATCTGCCGGTGCGCCCAGACGCTGATCGGGTGCAGCGGGTGCTCGTTGAGCTCGCTTCCGGCCAGCACCGGCGTCCACTCGTCGAGCAGACCGACCAGCGTGCGGATCAGCCGGGTCTTGCCCTGGCCGCGCTCGCCGAGCAGGACGAGGTCGTGGCCCGCGATGAGGGCCCGCTCGACCTCGGGGACGACGGTGTCCTCGAAGCCCACCATGCCCGGCAGGCTGGGCTCGCCGGCACCGAGCCGGGCGAGCAGGTTGGCGCGGATCTCGGCCTTGACCGGCCGGAAGGCGGCCCCGCTGTCGCGGAGCTCGCCCAGGGTCGTGGGAGCGGGGGGAGCGGAGGCGAAGGCGCCAGGGTCCGTCACCCCCGACACGGTACGACGAGGGTGCGACCCTCGGCACCCGTCCGGGGACGCTCGCCGGCACTCCTGCCTGGGAGGATCCGGGCATGGTCGCGGACGAGGTGCCCCTGCTCGCCGGGGCTGACGTCGCCGCCGCGGCGGCGCTGCTCGGCGGCGTCGTGCGCCACACGCCGCTGGAGCACTCCCGGGCGCTGGCCGAGCGGGTGGGCGGGCCGGTGTGGCTCAAGTGCGAGAACCTGCAGCGCACGGGCTCGTTCAAGATCCGCGGCGCGTACACGCGGCTGGCCCGGCTGACCGCCGAGGAGCAGGCCCGCGGGGTCGTCGCCGCCAGCGCGGGCAACCACGCCCAGGGGGTGGCGCTGGCCGCGCAGCTGCTCGGCATCCGGGCCACGGTGTTCATGCCGGAGTCCGCCCCGCTGCCGAAGGTCGCCGCGACCCGCGGGTACGGCGCCGACGCGCGGCTGGTGGGGCACGACCTCACCGAGGCCATGGCCGCGGCCGTCCAGCACGCGGAGCGCACGGGTGCGGTCTTCATCCACCCGTTCGACCACCCCGACGTCATCGCCGGGCAGGGCACGGTCGGGCTCGAGGTGCTCGACCAGTGCCCCGACGTCGCCACGGTCGTGGTGTGCACCGGCGGCGGCGGCCTGGTCTCCGGGGTGGCGGCCGCGGTCAAGGACCGCCGTCCCGACGTCCGGGTGGTCGCCGTCCAGGCCGCGGAGGCCGCGGCGTTCCCCGGCTCCCTGGCCGCCGGGCACCCGGTCGCGCTCCAGGGGATGGCGACGATGGCCGACGGCATCGCCGTCGGCGCGCCGGGTGAGCTGACCCTCGCGCACGTCCGCGACCTGGTCGACGAGGTGCGCACGGTCACCGAGGAGGACCTCTCCCGCGCCCTGCTGTTCTGCCTGGAGCGGGCCAAGCTCGTCGTCGAGCCGGCGGGCGCCGCGGCGGTGGCCGCCGTCCTGGCCGACCCGGCGGCGTTCGCACCGCCGGTCGTCGCCGTCGTCTCCGGCGGCAACATCGACCCGGTCCTGCTGCTCAAGGTCGTGCAGCACGGCATGGCCGCGGCCGGCCGCTACCTGCGGCTGCGGCTGCGGGTCCCCGACCGGCCCGGGTCGCTCGCGGCGGTGCTCACCGAACTGGCCGACGTCGGCGCCAACGTGCTGGAGGTCGAGCACGAGCGGACGGCGACCCGCCTGGACCTCGGCGAGGTGGAGGTCTTCGTCGTCCTGGAGACCCGCGGCCCCGAGCACGCGCGGGAGGTCCTCGCCCGCCTGGACCGCGCCGGCTACGCGGTGACCACCGGCTGAGCGACGAGTTCCGGCCGTCGCCGCCGTCTCCACTGCGTGCCCCGCACCTGGCGGGGTCGTGGACGAGGGAGCGACGTGGACCAGCCGTCAGTGGACCGGGACCCCCGGGCCGGAAAACCAGTCGGGAACCGTCGGTGCCCCGTCCTAGCGTTCCGAGCATGACCGACGCGATTGTCGTCGAGGGGCTGGTGAAGCGCTTCGGCGCGACGACGGCGCTCGACGGGGTGGACCTGACCGTGGCCGAGGGCTCCGTCCTCGGGCTCCTCGGTCCGAACGGCGCGGGCAAGACGACGGTGGTGCGCATCCTCACCACGCTGTTGCGCGCGGACGCCGGGCGGGCGGAGGTGGTCGGCCTCGACGTCGTGCACGAGGCCGACGCGGTGCGCGCCTGCATCGGGCTGACCGGCCAGTACGCCGCCGTCGACGAGTACCTCACCGGGTTCGAGAACCTGGAGATGGTGGGCCGGCTGTACCGGCTCGGCCGGCGTGAGGCCCGGTCGCGCGCGGGGGAGCTGCTGGAGCGGTTCGACCTGACCGCTGCGGCCGACCGCCCGGCCAAGACCTACTCCGGCGGCATGCGCCGCCGGCTGGACATCGCCGCCTCGCTGATCGCCCGCCCGCGGGTGCTGTTCCTCGACGAGCCGACCACGGGCCTGGACCCGCGCAGCCGGCTGTCGATGTGGGAGTTCATCGCCGACCTCGCCGGTGGCGGGACGACCATCCTGCTGACCACGCAGTACCTGGAGGAGGCCGACCGGCTGGCCGACCGGATGGTGGTCATCGACCACGGCCGGGTGATCGCCCGCGGCACCGCCGACGAGCTGAAGGCGCAGGTCGGCGGCCAGCGGCTGGAGCTGACCGTCGGCGACGCCGGGGACCTCAAGGAGGCGGCCGGCCTGCTGCGCCCGCTCGCGGTCGACGAGCCGCGGCTGGACGAGTCGACCCGCCGGCTCTCGCTGCCGGTCAGCGGCGGCACCGACGACCTCGCCGAGGCGCTGCGGCTGTTGGCGGGCACAGCGGTGCAGGTGCTCGACATCGGGCTGCGTCGTCCCGACCTCGACGACGTGTTCCTCACCCTCACCGGCCACGCGGCCGAGGAGACGACCAGCGGCCCGGACGGCGACGCCGGTGCCGGAGACCGGACGCCGGTGCGCGCCGGGGGAGGTGCCCGATGAGCAGCACGCTCGCGCAGACGCTGGCCGACAGTGCCACCATCACCCGGCGCAACCTGATCAAGGTCAAGCGCGTGCCCGACCTGCTCGTGTTCGCGACGCTGTCGCCGATCATGTTCGTGCTGTTGTTCCGCTACGTGTTCGGCGGCGCGATCCAGGTGCCCGGCGGGGTCAGCTACGCGGAGTTCCTGCTGCCGGGCATCTTCGCCCAGACCGTGGTCTTCGGCAGCACCATCACGGGGGCCAGTCTCGCGGAGGACCTGCAGAAGGGGCTGATCGACCGGTTCCGGTCGCTGCCCATGTCGCGCTCGTCGGTCCTGGTGGGGCGCACGGTCGCCGACCTCGGGCTCAACGTCATCTCCATCGCGGTGATGGCGCTGACCGGTCTGGTGGTCGGGTGGCGCATCCACACCTCGGTGCTGGAGGCGCTCGGCGGCTTCCTCGTCCTCCTGGTCTTCGCCTTCGGCATCTCCTGGCTCATGGCGCTGGTCGGGCTGCTGGTCCGCACGCCCGAGGTGGTCAACAACGCGAGCTTCATCGTGATCTTCCCGTTGACCTTCATCGCCAACACCTTCGTGCCGCTGGAGACCTTCCCGCCGGTGCTGCGCACCTTCGCGGAGTGGAACCCGGTGTCGGCGGTGGTGCAGGCCGCCCGCGACCTCTTCGGCAACACCGTGCCGGGGACGCCGGTCCCCGACGCCTGGTCCCTGCAGAACCCGGTGCTGTACACGCTGATCTGGACGGTCGTGATCCTGGCGGTGTTCGTGCCGCTGTCGGTCCGGGCCTACATGCGCACCGCCAGCCGCTGACGGGGAGCGGCTCGCGTCGGGGTCCCCGGGGCGAGCCGCCGTCCCGACTCGCGGGCTGTCGCGGGCAGGGGCTCCGCGCAGCCGGAGACGGCACCTGCCCGCGGTGCGGTCCGGTGGGAGCTCAGTGACACAGTGGGCGGCGATGAGCGCCACCGAGACCACCGCCACCGCCGTCCCGTCCGCCGACAACCCGCTGCTCGAGCCGTCCGAGCTGCCGTTGCAGCTGCCGCCGTTCGCGGCGATCACCCTGGAGCACTGCCGCGAGGCGCTGCTGGCGGGCATGGCCGAGCAGCGGGCCGAGGTCGCCGCGATCGTCGCGTCCGCCGGGGCGCCGACCTTCGAGGACACCGTGGTGGCGCTGGAGCGCTCCGGCCGGCTGTACCGCCGGGCCGGGGCGGTGTTCCACAACCTGGCGTCGTCGGTGTCCTCCGACCAGCTGCGGGAGATCGAGCGCGAGCTCGCGCCGCTGGAGTCGGCGCACGCCGACGCGCTGCGGCTGGACCCGGCGCTGTTCGCCCGCATCGACGCCGTCCACGCCGGCCGGCACGAGGCCGGGCTCGACGCCGAGGCGGTGCGGCTCGTCGAGCGCTACCACCTGGACTTCGTGCTCGCCGGCGCCCGGCTCGACGACGCCGGGCGGGCGAAGCTGTCGGAGCTCAACCAGGAGCTCTCGGCCCTGTCGACGACGTTCGGGCAGAACCTGCAGCTGGCCACCGAGGCCGCCGCGGTCGTGGTGTCCGACGCCGACGAGCTCGACGGACTCGGCGACGAGGAGGTCGCGGCGGCGGCCCGGGCCGCCGCCGACCGCGGCGTCGACGGCTTCCTGCTCCCGCTGCTGCTGCCCACCGGTCAGCCGGTGCTCGCCAAGCTGCGCAACCGGTCGCTGCGGCAGCGGGTCTTCGAGGCGTCGGTGGCCCGCGCCTCGGCCGGCGAGCACGACAACGGCCCCGTCGCGGCGCGGATCGCATTGCTGCGCGCCGAGCGGGCCCGCCTGCTCGGCTTCGCCACCCACGCCGACCTGGTGCTCGCCGACTCGACCGCGCGGACCACCGAGGCCGTCGATGCGATGCTCGCCTCGATGGTGGGTCCCTCACTGGCCAACGCGCAGGCGGAGGCGGCCGCGCTCGCCGAGGTCGCCGCCCGCGACGGGGTGACCGACCTCGCGCCGTGGGACTGGGCCTTCTACAGCGAGCGGGTCCGGGCCGAGCGCTACGCCGTCGACACCTCGGCGTTGCGGCCGTGGTTCGAGCTGGACCGTGTCCTGGTCGACGGCGTCTTCCGCGCCGCCGAACTGCTCTACGGCTACCGGTTCACCCCGCGCGCGGACCTCGTCGGCTACCACCCCGACGTCCGGGTCTGGGAGGTCACCGACGCCGACGGGCAGACCATCGGTCTCTACCTCGGCGACTTCTACGCCCGCGAGGGCAAGCGCGGCGGGGCGTGGATGAGCTCCTTCGTCACCCAGTCGCGGCTGCTCGGCACGCGGCCGGTGGTCGTGAACAACCTCAACGTCACCCGCGCTGCCGACGGCCGCCCGACCCTGCTCACCCTCGACGAGGTCGACACGCTGTTCCACGAGTTCGGGCACACGCTGCACGGGCTGAGCTCCTCGGTCACCTACCCGCGCTTCGCCGGCACCGCCGTCCCCCGGGACTTCGTGGAGTTCCCCAGCCAGGTCAACGAGATGTGGGCGCTGTGGCCCGAGGTGCTCGGCGGCTACGCCCGGCACGTCGAGACCGGCGAGCCCCTGCCGGCCGACGTCGTCGAGGCGATCGAGGCGGCCCGGCTGTGGGGTGAGGGCTTCGCGACCCTGGAGTACCTCGCCGCGACCCTGCTCGACCAGGCCTGGCACCGGATCACCCCGGAGACCGAGGTCGGCGACCCCGGGGAGTTCGAGCGGGCGGCGCTGGAGGCCGCCGGCGTCGCCTACGACCTGGTGCCCCCGCGGTACCGGACCACGTACTTCCAGCACGTGTTCGCCGGGGGCTACGCGGCCGGCTACTACTCCTACATCTGGTCGGAGGTGCTCGACGCCGACACCGTGGAGTGGTTCCGCGAGAACGGGGGCCTGCGCCGGGAGAACGGCGACGTCTTCCGGGAGCGGCTGCTGTCGGTCGGCGGGTCGGTCGACCCGATGGAGGCCTTCCGCGCCGTCCGGGGCCGGGACGCCGACCCGACGCCGCTGCTGCGCCGCCGCGGGCTGCTGAAGACGACCTGAGCGACGACGCGGGCAGAGTGTCACAGGCGTTCCCGCGCCGTGACACTCCGCCCGCGTCAGGGGCTCACAACCAGGGCAGCCCGAGGACGACGTCGAGGTCGTCGGGGCCGTCGCCCTCGCGGACCAGCCGGTTGGGCTGGCGGTGGCCGCACGCGGTGCAGCGGTGGACCACCTGCCAGCCCTTGCCCGACTTCTCCACCAGGCCGATCGGCTCCATGGGCGCCCGGCACTCGCTCGCGCGGTCGCCGGGGAGGTCGTCGACGTGCAGCGACCACAGGCACACGGGGCAGTGGTTGCGGTAGTGCCCGTCGGTGTTGGCCGGCACCGGGCAGCCGCAGTGCACGCAGGCGAACCCGGTGTTCTCCGCCCGCCGGGAGCGGGCGGGGCGGGTCACGGCGGAGCCCCGGTCAGGGGACGAAGGGCTCGACCGCGACGACCTCGACGGTGATGTCCCGGCCGTTGGGCGCCTGGTAGGTCACCGTCGTCCCCGGCGCGGCGCCGAGGATGGCCGACCCGAGGGCGGACTCGGGCGAGTAGACCTGCAGCCCCGTGGTGCCGGCGATCTCCCGGGAGCCGAGGAGGAACTTCTCGGTCTCGTCGTCGCCCTGGAAGCGGATGGTGATGACGGTGCCGGTCGCGGCATGGGTGGCCGTCGTCGGCGCGGCGCCGACCTTCGCGGTGCGCAGCAGGTCGGTCAGCTGGCGGATGCGGGCCTCCTGCTTGCCCTGCTCGTCCTTGGCGGCGTGGTACCCGCCGTTCTCCCGGAGGTCGCCCTCCTCGCGGCGGGCGTTGATCTCGGCGGCCATCGCCGGACGGCCCGCCACCAGCTGGTCGAGCTCGGCCTTCAGCCGGTCGTGGGCCTCCTGGGTCAACCAGACGCCCTGGTGCTGCTCGTCAGTCGGGGTGGACACGGCGCTGCTCCTGAAAATGTCGGTGGCCGCCCCCCGTCAGGGGAACGGCCGCGTTCAGAACGGTCAACGTAACACCGTCGGACGGCGGGGTGTTCCTCCGCACACCGACGGGAAGCGGAACGGTACCGTCTCGGCAGGTGACGAGCACCACGTCCACCCGATCGGTGGGTCCGGGAGCGGCGGGGCCCCCTCCGGACGGGGGATGATGTCCCGGTGACCGAAGCAGACCCGTTGCGCCTGCTCGCCGTGCACGCCCATCCCGACGACGAGTCGAGCAAGGGCGCCGCGACGATGGCGAAGTACGTCGCGGAGGGCGTCCGCGTGATGGTGGCCACCTGCACCGGGGGCGAGCGCGGCTCCGTGCTCAACCCGGCGCTCGACCGGCCGGAGGTCTGGGAGCGGTTGCCGCAGATCCGGGTCGAGGAGATGGACCGGGCGCGGGAGATCCTCGGCGTCGAGCAGGAGTTCCTCGGCTTCGTCGACTCCGGGCTGCCCGAGGGCGACCCGCTGCCGCCGCTGCCGGAGGGCTGCTTCGCGCTGGTGCCCACGGAGGAGGCCGCGGCGCCGCTGGTGGAGCTCATCCGCCGGTTCAAGCCGCACGTCATCACGACCTACGACGAGCGGGGCGGCTACCCGCACCCGGACCACATCAAGACCCACGAGATCTCCGTGCACGCGTTCGACGCAGCCGGGGACCCGGACCGGTACCCCGAGCTGGGAGAGCCGTGGCAGCCGCTGAAGCTCTACTACCACATGAGCTTCACGCTGCCCCGCACGCGGGCGCTGCACGAGGCCATCATCGCCTCTGGCCACGAGTCGCCCTACGCCGAGTGGCTGGAGAACTGGGACCCGGACCGCGACATGTCCCACCGGGTCACCACCCGGGTGCACTGCGCGGAACAGTTCGCCGTGCGGGACGCCGCACTCATCGCGCACGCCACCCAGATCGACCCCAACGGCCGCTGGTTCGCCTGCCCGCTGGAGGTCCAGCAGAAGGTGTGGCCGACCGAGGACTACGAGCTGGCCCGGTCGGTCGTCGACTCACCCGTGCCCGAGGACGACCTGTTCGCCGGCGTCCGCAGTGAGGTGACCGTTCGATGAACGCCGCGCTCGTCACCGTCGTGCTCGCCGCCAACGACGACCAGCTGCCCTCCGACGTCGGCAAGTCCGGCCCGCTCGGGTTGCTGTTGATCGTGCTGCTGCTCATCGCCACCGCGCTGCTGGTGAAGTCGATGAGCCGGCACCTCAAGCGGCTGCCCCGCAGCTTCGACCCCGCGGACGACGGCCCGCGGGTCGCCGTCCCCGACACCCCGGCCGAGCTGCTCGAGGAGCGCACCGAGCCGGGTCAGGAGCTGCTGGACACCCTGCGCCGGGCGCCCCTGGCCATCGAGCCGCCGCGCCGGGACGACGACGGCCGGCCGGAGGCCCCGCGGGGCTGACCGGCCGGCCGTCGCGCGGACCTACCAGCGGTGCGCGACGTCGATCACGAGCCGGTCGACGCGGCTGGAGCCGCCCTCGAGGATGAACGCGCGGAACGGCAGCCGCGCCCGCGTGCCGACGCCGACCTCCGACTGGCCCTCGAACGAGCCCAGCCAGGCCACCTGGCGCAGCGTGCGGAACCCCGCCACGTCGGCCGCCTCGAGCGGGTCGGCCGGCGAGTAGGTCGCCCGCCCCGCGTCGTCGTAGCCGACGGCGCCGAAGGTCACCTGCAGCGCGGCGCCGCCGCGGAGGTCGACCGCTTCGCCGCTGCCGTCCCGCCGCACCACGGGTACGTAGCGGATGTCGTAGGAGTCGAAGTGGTCGACCTCGGCGACGTCGACCACCACCCGGTCGTAGCAGGTGTGCTGACCGGCGCGGACGTCCTGGACGAGGTCGCCGCCCGGTTGGTACGGGTTCAGCGTCTTCGCCCCTGAGCCCCAGGTGATGCCGCAGTAGGGCGCGGCGCTGGCCGAGGCGGGTGCGACGAGGCCCAGGGCGGCCAGCGCGGAGACGAGGGTGACGAGGATCCGGGAGCGGGTCATGGCGACCTCCAGGTGGTGTGTGCCCCGTCGTGAGAATCCGCCGACGCGCCGAACGGGCACCAGAGTCGTCGGCGTCTGCTCTCGACGAACCCATCCCGGTCGCATGGTCACAGTTCCACCATGATCCGGCGCGCCTGCTCGCCTCGTCGGGCAAGGTGTGCTCTCGGTGACGACGGCGGTGGAGCGTGTCCGGCCGCTACGGGCGGCGCCGGACGAGGGCCTTCCAGGCCGGACGCCGGGGGATCCGCTCGCGGATGCGCTCGCGCGGCAGGCCCGCGTCCCGCGCGTCCTGCCGACCGCCCGGGCCGGTGGCGGTGGACCGGACCGCCGCGCGCCAGCCGGTGCTGTCGTCGTACATGCGCCACGCGTGCTGCACGCCGGGCCACCAGCGTCCGGCCGACCGGACCTCGACCTGCCGTGGCGGGTCGATCCGGCGTTCAACGAGGACCTGTCCGTCGTGCACGAGGCGGAGAGTCAGTTGCGTGACCCGGTCCACATGAGGGCCGACCCGGATCCCGGGGCCCGTTCGCGCGCGCACCGGGGAGGGAAGGGGAGGGGCATGCCGAACCGTCTCGCCCGTGCGACGAGCCCGTACCTGCTGCAGCACGCGGAGAACCCGGTCGACTGGCGCGAGTGGGGGGACGAGGCGTTCGCCGAGGCCCGCGAGCGCGACGTCCCGGTGCTGGTCTCGGTCGGCTACGCCGCCTGTCACTGGTGCCACGTCATGGCGCACGAGTCGTTCGAGGACGACGCGACCGCGGCGCAGATGAACGCCGACTTCGTCTGCGTGAAGGTCGACCGCGAGGAGCGGCCGGACGTCGACGGCGTCTACATGACCGCCACCCAGGCGCTGACCGGCTCCGGCGGCTGGCCGATGACGGTGTTCACGACGCCCGACGGGCGGCCGTTCTACTGCGGCACCTACTTCCCGCCGCGGCCGGCGGGCGGCATGCCCGCCTTCCGGCAGGTGCTCGCCGCGGTCACCGACGCCTGGCGCACCCGGCGGGAGGAGCTGGAGTCGGCGAGCGCCCGGATCGTCGAGGCGATCTCCGCGCGCCTGGAACTCGGCCCGCCCGCCCCGCTGTCGGCCGCGGACCTCGACGCCGCCGTGACCGCCCTGGCCGACAGCTACGACGAGCGGTGGGGCGGCTTCGGCGGGGCGCCGAAGTTCCCGCCGTCCATGGTGCTGGAGTTCCTGCTCCGTCACTCCGCCCGCACCGGGGACGCCGAGGCGCTGCGCATGGCCCGCGGCACGCTCGAGGCCATGGCCCGCGGCGGCATCCACGACCAGCTCGCGGGCGGCTTCGCCCGGTACTCCGTCGACGAGCGGTGGATCGTGCCGCACTTCGAGAAGATGCTCTACGACAACGCGCTGCTGCTGCGGGCGTACGTGCACCTGTGGCGGGCGACGGGGGAGTCCTGGGCCCGCGAGGTCGCCGACGCGACGGCCGCCTTCCTGGTCCGTGACCTGGGCACCGCCGACGGCGGCTTCGCCTCCGCGCTGGACGCCGACACCGAGGGCGTCGAGGGGCTCACCTACGTCTGGACCCCCGCCCAGCTCGTCGACGTCCTCGGCGAGGACGACGGCCGGTGGGCCGCCGGGGTGTTCGAGGTGACCGCGCACGGCACGTTCGAGCACGGGACGTCGACCCTGCAGCTGCTCCGGGACCCCGAGGACACCGCCCGGCTGGCCTCGGTGCGTGACCGGCTGGCTGCGGCGCGTGCCCGCCGTCCGCAGCCGGCCCGCGACGACAAGGTGGTGACCGCGTGGAACGGGCTGGCGATCGCCGCGCTGGCCGACCACGGCGTCCTGACCGGCGACGGGAGCTCCGTCGCCGCCGCCCGCCGCGCGGCCGGACTGCTCGCCGATGTGCACTGGGTCGACGGGCGGCTGCGGCGGGCCTCGCGGGACGGCGTCGCCGGCGCCCCCGCCGGTGTGCTCGAGGACTACGCGGACCTCGCCGAGGGGCTGCTCGCGCTGCACCAGGCGACGGGGGAGGGGCGCTGGCTGGAGCTCGCCGGAGACCTGCTCGACGTCGTCGCCGAGCAGTTCATCGACGTCGAGGGCTGGCACGACACCGCCGCCGACGCCGAGGCGCTCGTGCACCGGCCGTTCGACCCCGCCGACGGCCCCACCCCGGCGGGGATGGCGGCGGCGGCCGGCGCCCTCGTCACCTACGCCGCGCTGACCGGGTCGCCGCGGCACCGGGAGCTGGGTGAGGCGGCCGTCGGTTCCCTCGCACCCCTGGTCACCCGGGCGCCGCGCGCGGCCGGGTGGGCCGCTGCCGTGGGCGAGGCGCTGCTGGCCGGTCCGGTGGAGGTCGCGGTCAGCGGCCCGGCGGGTCCGGCCCGGGATGCGCTGGAGGCGGCGGCGCGCGCGGCGACCAGCCCCGGCGCGGTCGTCGTCGCCGGCGAGCCGGGCGCACCGGGTGTGCCGCTCCTGGCCGGCCGGCCGCTGGTGGAGGGGAGGCCGGCGGCCTACGTCTGCCGGGGCTTCGTGTGCACCGCACCGGTGACCGACGTGTCCGCTCTGAGCGCAGCCCTCGCACCTTCCTGATCACGACACCGCGGCTTACGCTGCAAGCGTGTAATCACAGACGCGCCTGGAGGTCGTCGTGCACGGACACCACTCCCGCTTCTCCGACTCACCCAACCCCTTCATGCGTGGCTTCCGCGGGCGGGGTCCCGGCGGCCGTGGCCGCGGGCCCGAAGCGCCGCCCCCCGTGGAGCGCACCGAGGTGGCCGGGTGGTTCACCGGCCGGCTGCCCGACGGCTGGTTCACCGGGCCGGTGGAGCTGACCGTCGACCGCGACGAGATCACCGTCGTCGGCACGCTGCCCGAGCCGGCCCCGGGCGAGGGCGACGCGGCGGCCGCCCGCGCCGGCCGGATCGCCCGCTTCCGCGAGGAGACCCGCGAGCAGCGGATGGCGATCGCCGATGCCGCGCAGGCCCGCTACGGCCGCTCGGTGGCCTGGGGCGCGGCCTGCGGCGACGCCCGCGAGCTGTTCACCAACCTGTCGGTGCCGGTGATGACCCGGCTGCGGCAGCCGGAGCGCCTCGTGCTCGACACGCTCGTCGACGCGGGGGTCGCCCGGTCGCGCTCCGAGGCGCTGGTCTGGGCGGTCCGCCTCGTGGGCGAGCACGCCGAGGCGTGGCTGGCCGAGCTCCGCGACGCGATGGCCGCGGTGGAGGAGGTCCGCGCGCGCGGTCCCCGCACCGAGTGAGCTCTGCCAGGCTGGCCCGGTGCCCGACCCGGTCGACCTGCTGCGCACCGCCTACACCGACCTCGCGGAGGAGGTGCGCCACCTGACCGCGGCCGGCCGGGCGTGGACGCCGACCGGCTGCACGGGCTGGGTGGTCGGCGACCTCGCGTGGCACCTGCTCGCGGACGCCCGCCGGGCGCTCGTGGCCCTCAACAGCCCCACCGGCGGGCCTGCCGACACGGACGCGGTCAGCTACTGGCGGGGGTGGCGCCCGCCGGGGCCGGGCGACGAGGTCGAGCTGCGGCGCACCCGCGCCGTGGCCAGCCTCATGGCGCCGTCGGCCGACCTCGGGGAGCTGTACGCCGAGACCGCGGCCGCCGTGGTCGTGGCCGCGGGCAGGGTGGCCCCGACCGACCGCGTGTGCACGCAGGGCCAGGTGCTGACTGCCGGGGAGCTGCTGTCCACGCTCGTCGTCGAGGCCGCCGTCCACCACCTCGACCTGGTCCTGCACCTGGACCGGCCGGGGCCGGCCGCGGCGCCGCTCGCGGAGGTCCGCCGCGTGCTGGAGGGGTTGCTGGGCGGCCCCCTGCCGGCCGCGTGGGACGACGCCACCGCGGCCCGGCGCGGCACCGGACGCGAGCCGCTGGACGCGGCGGACCGGGCGGCGCTCGGGACGGCGGCCGACCGCTTCCCGCTGTTCGGCTGAGCGCTGCACCGGCCGGTGGCCCCGACCAGGGACACTGGCCGGGTGACCGCCGACGCCGCCGCCCCGACCGCGACCGACGTCCTGGTCGTCGGAGCGGGCCCCGCGGGCGCCGCCGCCGCGGCCTGGGCGGCGCGGGCCGGGCACGACGTGGTGCTCGCCGACGCCGCGGTCTTCCCCCGCGACAAGACCTGCGGGGACGGCCTCACCCCGCGCGCCATGGCCGAGCTCGACCGCCTCGGCCTCGGCGACTGGGCCCGCGGCCACGCCCGCAACCGCGGCCTGCGCGCCGCGGGGTTCGGCCGGGAGTGGCAGCTGCCCTGGCCCGGCGGGGAGTTCCCGGCCCACGGCAGCGCGGTGCCCCGCACCGAGCTCGACGCGCGGATCCGCCGGGTGGCGCTGGACGACGGCGCGACCCCGCTGGAGGGGGCGCGTGCCGTCGACGTCGAGCGGGACGGCGACCGGGTGACCGGGGTGGTCTTCGAGGTCGGCGACGACACGGTGACCGTGGGCTGCCGCCGGCTCGTCGTCGCCGACGGCGCTCGTTCGCCGCTGGGCCGGGTGCTCGGCCGCGAGTGGCACCGGGGGACCGCCTACGGCGTCGCCGCGCGCGGCTACGTGCGGTCCGCGCGGGCGGACGACGAGTGGATCTCCTCCCACCTGGAGCTGCGGGGGGCCGAGGGGGAGTTGCTCTCCGGCTACGGCTGGGTGTTCCCGCTCGGGGCGGCCTCGGGGCAGGTCAACATCGGCGTCGGCACCCTCGCCACCGCCCGCCGGCCGGCCGGGGTGCAGCTCAAGGCGCTGCTGGAGACCTACGCCGACGCCCGCCGGGACGACTGGCGGCTCGACGGGCCCGTGGAGGCACCGGCCTCGGCGCTGCTGCCGATGGGCGGGGCGGTGTCGAACGTCGCCGGGCGGAACTGGGCGCTGATCGGTGACGCCGCCGGCTGCGTGAACCCGCTCAACGGCGAGGGCATCGACTACGGCCTCGAGACCGGCCGTAGCGTCGCCGGGCTGCTCGACGAGGACGACTGGACGGCGGCCTGGCCGGCGTCCCTGCGGCGGCACTACGGGGAGGCGTTCTCCATCGCCCGCCGGCTGGCCGGCCTGCTCACCGTGCCGCGGTTCCTGCCCGCCGCCGGGCCGGTGGGGATGCGGTCACGGGCGCTCATGACCGTCGCGCTGCGGGTGATGGGCAATCTGGTCACCGACGCCGACCGCGACCTCGTGGCCCGCGCCTGGCGGACGGCGGGCCGGCTCAGTGTACGGGTGGACGAGCGGCCACCGTTCAGCTGAGCCGGGGCCCCGGAGGGGTCCCCGGTGACATGGCGGTCCTCCGGACCGCACCGCGACCAGGTGCCGTGCCCCGGTGGCGTCGAGCCGGCCCCGTCCGACGTCGGGGAGCCCTCCGGGCTCCCGCTCCGCCGGACCGCGGCTCACGCCGCGGGTTCCGCCTCGGCTCACGTCCCGTTCGTCTTCGGGGGGTCCTCCGGACCCCCGCTCAGACGAACGGACTGTTGTAGAGGGCGAAGTAGACGGCGATGTAGTGGCAGATCGCGGCCACGATCGTCATCGCGTGGAAGACCTCGTGGTAGCCGAACACCCCGGGCCACGGGTTCGGCTTCTTGATCGCGTAGGTGACGCCGCCGGCCGTGTAGAGCAGGCCGCCGACCGCCAGCAGCACCAGCGAGGTCACGCCGGCGATGTGCAGGATGTCGGTGAGGATGAACACGGCCACCCAGCCGAGGCCGAGGTAGAGCGGCACCCCCACCCAGCGCGGCGCGGTCGGCCAGCTCAGCTTGAGGAACACCCCGGCGAGCGCACCGGCCCAGACCCCGGCGAGGATCCAGTACCCCGTCGGCTGGTCGACGGCCAGCAGGGCGAAGGGCGTGTACGTGCCCGCGATGAACAGGAAGATCATCGAGTGGTCGAGCCGCTTCATGATCTTCCAGCCGCGCGGTGACCAGCGGCGCCGGTGGTACAGCGCGCTGATGCCGAACAGGCCGCAGATGGTCAGGCAGTAGAGGGCCACCGAGAACCCCGAGCGGGCGCCGAGGACCGCGGCCAGGGGCACCAGCACGGCTCCCGCCACGATCGCTCCGAAGAAGGCGAACAGGTGCAGCCAGCCGCGCAGCCGCGGGCGGGTGTCGGGGTGGTCCCAGTCGTCGTCGGCGAAGTCCGCCGCCGTCCAGGTCTGCTCGACGCGCTCGCCCTCCTCGAGGACGGCGCTCACGGCCTGGCCGCGGGGGGCCTGCAACTCGGCGCCGTCCGCCTCGATCCGCACCGGTTCACGGTTGTCGGGGAGAGCGCTCATGACCCGAGGTTACGCAGCCGTAGGTGGACCCGCAGGGGCGCGCACGTGAGCTGCCCGAAGCTCCCGGGGGCCTTTCGTGCAGGTCGCTGACGGGTGCCCGGAGCGCCCGGGCGAGGGGCCTAGGGTGACGCCTCGTGGGGGTTCGGCAGTGGGTGCGTGACGTCCTCACCGAGATCTACGAGCGCCGGCTGGCCCGGGCCCTGGTGGGCGCCGACATCCCCCGCCACGTCGGGGTGATCGTCGACGGCAACCGCCGCTGGGCGCGGGCCATCGGGCTGGAGGACCCCAACGCCGGCCACCGGCGCGGAGCCGACAAGATCGCCGCCTTCCTCGGCTGGTGCGACGAGGCGGGCGTCGAGGTGGTCACGCTCTTCCTGCTCTCCACCGACAACCTGTCCCGGCCCGAGCCCGAGCTCGTCCCGCTGCTGCGGATCATCGAGGGCGTCGCAGAGGACCTCGCCGCGCCCGACCGGCGCTGGCAGCTGCGCCCGGTCGGGGCCCTGGAGCTCCTCCCGGCCGAGACCGTCGCCGTCCTCAAGCAGGCGGAGGAGACCACGCGCGACCGGCCGGGGGCGACGGTCAACCTCGCCGTCGGGTACGGCGGACGGCGCGAGATCGCCGACGCCGTCCGCTCGCTGCTGGCCGAGCACGCCGAGCGCGGGACGTCGCTGGACGAGCTCGTCGGCGTGCTCGACGTCGAGCACATCGCCGAGCACCTCTACACCCGCGGCCAGCCCGACCCCGACCTGGTCATCCGCACCAGCGGCGAGCAGCGGCTGTCGGGCTTCCTGCTCTGGCAGACCGCGCACTCGGAGTTCCACTTCACCGACGTCTACTGGCCCGACTTCCGGCGGGTGGACTTCCTCCGCGCCCTGCGTGCCTACGCCGCGCGGCACCGTCGGTTCGGCAGCTGAGAAACTCCCTGCTCATGGCGGCCCGACCTCTGGACGTCCCCCAGGCCTACGTGGAGCTCGGGCTGCGGTTCGACCGGCTGGAGTCCGGCTTCGTCGACGCCTACACCGGCGACCCGCGCGTCCGGGCCGCGGTGGACGACGAGCCGGCGCCCACCCCGCAGGCCCTGCGCGACCAGGCCCGCGCGCTGCTGGGGGAGCTGGGTGCCTCCGGCCTCCCGGCGGACCGGGCGGAGTTCCTGCGCGGCCAGCTGGTCGGCCTGGAGTGCAGCGCCCGGAAGATGAGCGGCGAGCCGGTGGCCTTCCTCGACGAGGTGGCCAGCTACTTCCAGGTCGAGCTCACCCTCGGCGACCCCGCGGCCTACGCCGCCGCCCACGCCGAGCTCGACGCCCTGCTGCCCGGCAGCGGGACCCTCGCCGAGCGGTACGCGGCGTACCGGCGTCGCGAGGAGTGCCCGCCCGAGCGGCTGGCCGAGGCGGTGCACGCGCTGTCCAGCGCGCTGCGCGACGAGGTCCGCGGGGAGTACGGGCTGCCCGAGGCCGAGACGGTCCGGTACGAGGTGGTCACCGACAAGCCGTGGTCGGGCTTCAACTACTACGAGGGGGACTACCGCTCCCGCGTGGCGATCAACGCCGACCTGCCGCACCGCCTGGGCCAGCTGCCGCACCTGGTCGCCCACGAGTCCTACCCGGGCCACCACACCGAGCACTGCCGCAAGGAGCAGGGGCTGGTCGAGCGGGCCGACCGGGTGGAGCACACCGTCTTCCTGGTCAACACCCCGGAGTGCCTGATGGCCGAGGGGCTGGCCGACCTCGGGGTGCAGGCCTCGATCGGCGAGGGCTGGGGGCCCTGGGCCGCCGAGGTGCTCGGCGACCTGGGGCTCCGCCTCGACGGGCACCTCGCCGAGCGGGTCGCGGCCGCGGCCGCCCCGCTGAACCGGGTGCGCCAGGACGCCGCCGCCCTGCTGCACGACCGGGGCGCCGACGCCGACGAGGTCGTGGCGTACCTGCAGCGCTGGTCGCTGGTGAGCGCCGACCGGGCGCGCCAGCAGCTGCGCTTCCTCACCCACCCGCTGTGGCGGGCCTACATCACCACCTACGTCGAGGGCTTCGACCTGCTCTCGTCGTGGCTGGACGCGCGGCCGGCGGGCCAGCGCGTGGCCGACCGGTTCGTGCGGCTGCTGGACGAGCCGCTGACCCCGGCCGCCGTCACCGCCGAGCTGCGTGCCGCCTGATCGCATGGCGTCCCACGACCCCGAGGAGGCCCGCGACCTGGGCCTGTGGACGGCGGGCTGGCTGGCGGTCCTCCTGGTCGGCGGCCTGTGGTGGGTGGGCGATCTCCGGCTGCAGTGGCCGGTGCTGCTGGTCCCGCTGACCTGGGCGCTGGTCGCCGTCCGCCCCCGCCGGTCGCGCTGATGCGGCTGGTGCGCGTGGTGCCTCGTCAGGGTGACACGACGCCGTTTCGACACGTTCCTGTCACCTCCCGGGCCTAACGTCCGCGGTGGACGACGAGCTCACCTCGTCGTCCACGGGAGGCCCGGTTGGTGCGACAGCGTTCGTCGACCAGAGGGGCCGGTGCCCGGCCCCTGTGCCGGGGCCCGGCCGCCTTCGAGCCGGGGCGCAGACAGCGCCCCACGGGAGTCGACTCGTGACCACTCGCCGCACGTTCGTCCTCGACACCTCCGTCCTGCTCTCCGACCCCGGTGCGCTGCTGCGCCTCGGCGACTCCGACGTGGTGCTCCCGCTCGTCGTGATCGGGGAGCTGGAGGACAAGCGCAACCACCCCGAACTCGGCTGGTTCGCCCGGCAGGCGCTGCGTCTCCTCGACGACCTGCGGGTGACCCACGGTCGCCTCGACGCGCCGGTCCCCGTGGGCGACGAGGGCGGCACCTTGCACGTGGAGCTCAACCACAGCGACCCGTCGGTGCTGCCGGCCGGCTTCCGCAACGACAGCAACGACAGCCGGATCATGGTGGTGGCGCTCAACCTGCGTGCGGAGGGGCGCGACGTCTGCCTGATCACCAAGGACGTCCCGCTGCGGGTGAAGGCGGCGGCGGTCGGTCTGGAGACCGACGAGTACCGGGCCCTGGACGCCGTGGACGCCGGCTGGACGGGGATGGCCGAGCTGTCCCTGGAGGACGACGAGCTGTCGGCGCTCTACGACCAGGGCGAGGTCTACGTGCCGGCGGCGGCCGAGCTGCCCCCGCACACCGGGCTGGTGCTGCTGTCCTCCCGCGGGTCGGCGCTGGGCCGGGTCACGCCGGACAAGCAGGTGCGGCTGGTCCGCGGCGACCGGGAGGCGTTCGGCCTGCACGGGCGGTCGGCCGAGCAGCGGGTCGCGCTGGACCTGCTGCTGGACCCGGAGATCGGCATCGTCTCCCTCGGCGGGCGGGCCGGCACCGGCAAGTCGGCGCTGGCGCTGTGCGCGGGCCTGGAGTCGGTGATGGAGCGGCGGGCGCACAAGAAGGTGGTCATCTTCCGCCCGCTGTACGCCGTCGGCGGCCAGGAGCTGGGCTACCTGCCGGGCAGTGAGGGCGAGAAGATGTCGCCCTGGGCGCAGGCGGTCTACGACACGCTGGGCGCGCTGGTCTCCAAGGAGGTCCTCGAGGAGATCGCCGGGCGCGAGCTCATCGAGGTGCTGCCCCTGACCCACATCCGGGGCCGGTCGCTGCACGACTCCTTCGTGATCGTCGACGAGGCGCAGTCGCTGGAGCGCGGCGTGCTGCTCACCGTGCTCTCGCGGCTGGGCTCGGGGTCGCGGGTGGTGCTCACCCACGACGTCGCCCAGCGGGACAACCTGCGGGTGGGCCGACACGACGGCATCGCGGCGGTGGTCGAGCAGCTCAAGGGGCACCCGCTGTTCGCGCACGTCACCCTGACCCGCTCCGAGCGCTCGCCGATCGCGGCTCTCGTGACTGAGATGCTGGAGGACATCCCGCTCTGAGTGCCCCGCGCCGCCCGGCGCCGCCTCGCGACTCCTGTGGTCTCTCCTCCCCTCTCGCGGTGCAGCAACACCGCGAGAGGGGACGGAAGACCGCAACAGCGCGCTCACGCGGCGCGGGCGCCCCTCGCGAAGGCCCGGCGCAGGCGGACGCCGACCACCGGGGGGCGATCCAGGTCCGCCCACGTCCAGCGGGCCATCTCCCAGCCCGCGTCGCGCATCGCGTCCTCGCGGAGCTTCTCCTCGAACACGACGTCCCCGGGATGCTGCCCCGGACGTAGGGCCCGCCCGTACTTCACCCGGCCGTCGAACTCCGCCAGGGTCCGGTGCTCGTGCCACCCGAAGTCACTCCGGCCGATCAGGTCGCCGTCCAGGTGGTGGACCCGGACCTGGAGATCCGGCGCCGGTAGGCCGAGCCGCCGGATCAGGACACGGCTGCGGCTCTCCCCGACGCTCTCGCTGCGCCCGTCGGCGAACTCCAGCACCCGCGCCGCCCGGCGCACGCCCGGGACAGCGCCCATCCCGGCGAGCCGCGCACGCAGCGACGCGACGGAGACGGCCCCGGCGGCGAGAGCCGCGTCCGCGGTGACCACGGCGGACTCGAAGGGCACGGTCCGGGCGAGGTCCACCACGGTGCGGGACGGATCGGTGACGAGCAGGCCGTCGACCAGGGTGACCTGCTCGTCGGGGAGCCGGGCCACGTGGAGGTGCACGCGCGCGCTCCCGCTGCCCGCCGCGGGCGGACGGCGGATGAGGTGCACCCGAGAGGTGGCCACGCGCCAGAGCGGCAGACCGTGCAGGACGGCGGCCGAGGCGTGGCTGACCACACCGGGGCGACGCAGCCCGGCGACGGTCGCGACCACCCCCGCGCGGTGGCGGTCGACGGTCGCTCCGGCGCTCAGGAATGCGCCGCGCTGGAGGCGTTCCAGGTCGCCACGGCGGACCAGCCGGGCCAGTTCGCCGTCCGAGAGGCCGCCGGCGAGGGCGTCGACCCGGCGGAGCAGGCCGGGCCACGGTTCGGTTTCGCTCACGTCCGGAGCCTCACCCACATCCCGGGCCAGGCGGTTGAGCTGCCGGTTTCTGTGGACAAGGCCCCGGACACCTGCGGTGCCTCGCCCGCTCTTGCGGCGTTGCACGACCGCGAGGGTGTGCGAAGTACCGCAAGAGCGGCGGGGACAGCGGGTCAGGACGCGGGAGGCTCCGGCTCGCGATCCCTCGCCGCCGCCGGGGGACGACGCGGTGTGCCGGCCCAGCGCAGCAGCGCGACCGCCGCCCACGCGGCGCCCAGGCACCACGGCAGCCGGACGGCGACCTGGTCCATGCCGAGGTCGCCGCGCACGCCGAGGACCAGGACGGGCAGGGCGAGGAGCAGCCCCACCGCGAGCACGTCCCAGCGCAGCGGGCTCATCTCCCCGGGGTCTCCAGCCGCTCGCACAGCAGGGAGGCCCACCGGTGCGCGGTGGCGCGGGCGCCGTCGAGGAGGGCCACGGGCGTGGCGGTGCGGCAGAGGACCGCCGCCGGGTCGGCGGTGAGGTCGGTGTCCTGCACCATGAGCGCGTCGACCCGGGCCAGGCCGTCCAGCCAGGGGCCGACGTCCTCGGGCTTGCGGGTGGCCTCGACCACGGCCCACACCCCGGCGGGGGCGAAGACGGCGACCAGCTGCTCGAGCCAGGTGCTGCTGCCGGCGCGCATCGGGGCGTCGACGGCGACGATCGTCAGCGTGCCGGAGCGGTCGATCTCCTGCTTGCGCTCGAGCGCGGCGTCGATGCTGCTGATCCGGTTGCCCTGCGGGGCGAGGGCGGCCAGGTCACCGCGGGAGGCCCACTGCAGGCGCTCGGCGTCCAGCCGCAGGGTGGCGGCCAGCGAGCGGGCGGCGGCGAGGGTCTCGACGCCCGGGCCCACCACGAGCAGCACCTCACCGGGTCCGCTGGGCAGCGCCGGCGGCGTCGGCAGGCCGGCGGCCAGGGCCCCGGTCAGCGCCGCGTACGTGCCGCGCCGGGCCACGTCGGCGGCGAAGTCGCTGCCCAGCAGCCGCTCCGGGACGCCGAGCTCCAGCAGCCGGCGGACGACTGCTTGCTCGGCCGCACCCGGGCCCGGGGGAACCGGGGCGCCGCCGTGCGGGTCCTCGCGGACCGACGTCACGACCATCGGCGCACTGCGGCGCCAGGAGGCGGCCCGCTTGTCGACCGGCAGCCGGGTCACCGTGGCCAGCCCGGAGGTGGCACCCGAGGTGCAGGCGACCTGCCCGCCGGCGCCCGGACGGCGGATCGCCGGCGGCACGGGCGGGCGGGACAGCAGCGGCGGGACGGCGAGGGCGGTGCCCGGCGCCGGCGGCGGCAGCAGCGACAGCGGGGGCAGGACGGTGGTGGCGTCCAGGGGGAGGGGAGCGGGATCGCTCGCGGTCGGGGCGAGCACCTCGGCGACGACCTCCCACTCGTCGGCCTCGGCCTCGGCGTCCACGTAGGCCGGGATGCGGGCGGTGTGCGCCTCCGCGAAGGCGTGGTCGTCGAGGTAGCCGTCGGTGTACGCGTACGCGTCGGCGTCCTGCCCGACGGTCTCCTCGTGCGCCGCCGAGTCCGCGAGCACCCCGCGCAGGAGCTGGGTGAGGGCCGCGTCGGAGGTGTCGTGCGCGAGCGCGGCTCGCAGGACCTCGGCGATCGCCTCCTCGCGGGAGGTGATGGGGCCGGTGCTGAAGTCCGGCTCGTGCACCCAGTCGGGAACGCGCGGCGGCTCCGGCGCGACGGGCGTCGCGGCCGGCGGCACCTCCGCGGCCACGACCGGCTCGGCGACGACCGGCGGCGCGGCGGGCACGTCGGTGGCGACAGGGGCGGCCGACGCGACAGCAGGCGCCGGGACGTCGACCGGCGCCGGGACGTCGACCGGCGCCGGGGCGGCAGCCGGTGCCGGGGCGGCCACGGACGGCCCGGGGGCGGCCGCGGGCGCGGGGCCCCACAGCGTGGCGGAGATCGGGTGCTCGGCGACCACCGGCGTCGGCTCGTCGGCCGGGGCGACGGGAGCCGGCGGCGCGACCGGGACGGACTCGGCTGCCGAAGGCGGGGCGAACGGTGCAGACGCGGCGGTCGCAGGCGGGGCAACGGACGGAGCGGCGGGCGCCACCTCGGCGACCGGCTCCCGTCCCGGGGCCTCCTCGGGGACCTCCGACCAGGCGTCCTCGGCGGCCGGCTCCCACGCGGGTGCGGGCGCCGCGGCGGCGACCGCGGCGATGGCCTCGTCGACCGCCTCGCGCACGTCGACGTCCCCGGCCACCATCTGCGCCAGGGCGGCGGTGAACGGCGAGGGCTCCGGTGCGACGTCCACCCGAGCGGCGGTCCGGCTGGGCGAGGCGGCCCGCGCGGCGGCACGCGCCGGCTCGGGCGCACGGGCGGGTGCACGGGCGGGCTCCGGCGCGGTGGCGCGGGCCGGCGCGGCGGCCGGCCACCCACCGGACCGCGGCGCGCGGCGGTCCGTGGCCGGGCGGGCCGCGCTGCGCGAGTACAGCCCCACCGCCGGCTCGTCGTCCCCGGCGAGCAGCCCGGCGACCTCGTCGACCGGGTCGGGCAGCACCGGGGCGCGGCGCAGGGCGGCCTCGATGCGGGCCGCGGACTCGGCGCGGGAGGCCGGCCGGCGCTCGACGGGGGTGGGCGCGATCTCCTCCACCTCGGCGACGTAGCGCTCGGTGGTGAAGAACCCCATGACCCCGCCGGTGCGGACCCGGCGGATCCCGACGATCCGCACGGAGGAGCCGTACTTCTCGCGGGCGGCGGCGATGGCGGCCTCGCGCGAGGCGGCCTCAACGGACGGCAACGGCACCGTTCACCACTCCCAGTGACTCGATCTGGGCCGTCCGGGAGACCTCCGTGTAGGAGATCACCGGCAGGCGGGGGAGGATCTGACGCATCAGGCGGGACAGGGCGGCCCGGACCTGCGGGGAACACACGAGCACGGGGGCCAGCCCCAGCCGCTCGGCGTCGTCGAGCAGGCCGGTGCACCCGTTGACGAGCGCGTCGACCGTGCCGGCGTCGAGCGCGAGCACCTGACCGGCGTCGCTGTGCCGCACCGCCTCCAGGAGCCGCTGCTCGAACGCGGGCTCGAGGGTCAGCACGTGCAGCCGCTCGTCGGGGGTGACGTAGGGGTGGCTGATCGCCGCGCCGAGCGCCGAGCGGGCGGCCTCGACCAGCCCGTCGACGTCGGTGCCGACCTTCGCCCGCACCGAGAGCGCCTCGAAGATGCGCACCAGGTCGCGGATGGAGACGTTCTCGTCGAGCAGCCCGTGGAGCACCCGCTGGATCTCGCCGAGGGTGAGCAGCGCCGGGGTGAGCTCCTCGACCACGACCGGGTGGGTGCGCCGGACGGTCTCCACCAGCAGCCGCACGTCCTCCCGGCCGAGCAGCTCGGCGGCGTGCTGGCGGACCACCTCGGCCAGGTGGGTGGTGATGACCGAGGAGCGGTCGACGACGGTGGCGCCGGCCATCTCGGCCTGCCGCTGCAGCTCGACCGGCACCCACTTCGCGGCCAGGCCGAACACCGGCTCGCGGGTGGGCTTGCCGGGCAGCCCGTCGAGGGCGTCGCCGATGGCCAGCACAGTGCCGGCCGGCGAGATGCCCTTGGCGGCCGGGACGCCGTTGAGCCAGATGACGTACTGCGAGGCCGGCAGGTCCAGGTTGTCGCGGGTGCGCACCAGCGGGATGACCAGGCCGGTGTCCATCGCGACCTTCCGGCGCAGCGCCTTCACCCGGTCCAGCAGGTCGCCGCCGCGGGCGGTGTCGACCAGGTCGACCAGGTCGAAGGCCACCTCGAGCTCCAGCGGGTCCACCCGCATCTTCTCGGCGATCGCCTCGGGGGAGTCCGGCCGCGGCTCGTCGGCAGCGCCGGCCTGCACGGCGACGTCCGCGTCCTCGGCGGGGGCCTCCTTCATGCGGGCGGCCATGAGCAGGAACAGGCCACCGATGACCAGGAACGGCAGCTTGGGCAGGCCGGGGATGAGGCACAGCGCGATGGCCGCGCCGCCGGCGATCCGCACCGGCTGCTTGAACCGGCCGAGCTGGGCGATCAGGTCGCTGCCCATGTCGCCCTCGGAGGCCGAGCGGGTGACGATGATGCCGGTCGCGGTGGACAGCAGCAGCGCGGGGATCTGCGAGACCAGGCCGTCGCCGACGGTCAGCAGCGAGTACGTGGAGACGGCGTCGCCAGGAGCCATGCCCAGCTGCATGACGCCGATCGCGAACCCGCCGATCAGGTTGATCAGCGTGATGATGATGGCGGCGATCGCGTCGCCCTTGACGAACTTCGAGGCACCGTCCATCGAGCCGTAGAAGTCGGCCTCGGCGGTGACCTCGAAGCGGCGCCTGCGGGCCTGCTCCTCGTTGATCAGCCCGGCGTTGAGGTCGGCGTCGATCGCCATCTGCTTGCCGGGCATGGCGTCGAGGGTGAAGCGGGCGCCGACCTCGGCGACGCGGCCGGCACCGTTGGTGATGACGACGAACTGGATGATCGTGAGGATCACGAAGATCACCAGGCCGACGATCAGCGAGCCGCCGATGACGAAGTGCCCGAAGGCCTCGATGACCTTCCCGGCGTAGCCGTCGGAGAGCACCAGGCGCGTCGAGGAGACGTTCAGCGCCAGCCGGAACAGCGTCGCGATGAGGATCAGCGACGGGAAGACCGCGAAGTCCAGCGGCCGCTTGATCTGCATCGACACCAGCAGGATCAGCAGCGCGGCGGTGATGTTGAAGCCCAGCAGCAGGTCCAGCACCGCCGACGGCAGCGGCACGACCAGCATGAGGACGATGGCCACCACGCCGATGGGGACGGCGGCCTTCGTCAGTCTCTGCACGAGTCAACTCATCGGCAGTTCGGCTTGAGTGGGGCACCGCCGGCCGCGCCGTCCGCCCCACCCGTCACAGGTGTCCCAGCGGGTCAGCCGGCCGGGACCCGCCGGCGGCCGGCCTTGGGGAGGCCCTCGACGTCGGGCGCCTCGAAGCCGGGCCGGTGCAGCCCGCCCCGGACGCCGCGGGCCGACAGCTGCATGACGAAGGCCAGCACCCGGGCCACCGCGGTGAACAGCTGGGTGGGCACCTCCTGGCCGAGCTCGCAGGAGGAGTGCAGGGCCCGCGCGAGCGGGATGTCCTGGACCATCGGCACCCGCGCCTCCGCGGCGCGCTCGCGCAGCTTCGCCGCCAGCTCGTCGGCGCCCTTGGCCACGACCCGGGGGGCGCCGCGCTCGGGCTCGTACCTCAGCGCCACGGCCACGTGGGTGGGGTTGACCAGCAGGACGTCGGCGGTGGCGACCTCGCTCATCATGCGGTTGCGCGACATCGCCAGCTGCGCGGAGCGGCGCTGGCCCTTCACGTGCGGGTCGCCCTCGGACTGCTTGTGCTCCTGCATGATCTCGTACTTGCTCATCTTGAGCTTCTTCATGATCTGCTTGCGCACGACGATGTAGTCGATGACCGCGATGGCCAGGCCGGTCACCGCCACGACGCGGAACATCAGGACGGCGGAGTCGGTGAACGTGGCCGCGATCGCCGACAGCGGCAGCGACCCGGACGACGACACCAGGTTCTGCGCCCGGTCGCTGGTCATGATCACGACGACCGCCAGCGCGACCGTCTTGATCACCGACTTGGCGGCCCCCCACGCGCCGTGGGCGCCGAACATCCGCTTGATCCCGGGGAACGGGTTCAGCTTCGCGAGCGTCGGCTTCATCGACTTGGTCGAGACCGTCACCCCGCCCTGGGCCGCCGTGGCGAGGGCGCCGATGCCCATGAGGGCCAGCGCCATCGGCAGCACCGTCGTCAGGAAGGTGCTCAGCGCCTGGCCGAGCAGGGCGGAGACCGCACTGACCTCCGGGTGGGCGGCGATCCCGCGGACCTGCACGAACAGCTCCGCCACCCCGTCGAAGGCGTTGCCCACGAGCATCGGCAGCAGCACGCTGGCCGCCGCCGCCCCGATCCAGGTGCCGAGCTCCTGGGTCCGGGGGATCTGCCCGTCCTTGCGCGCCTCCTTGAGGCGTTTCGGAGTTGGGTCCTCGGTCTTCTCACCGCCGGGTCCGTCCTGGGCCACGGGTCACCCGCTCCGCAGGGAGACCATGGCCCGCGCCGCGGCGTCCACCAGCGAGTCGAGGGCCGCGGGCAGCAGCGGGAAGGTCAGGCCCAGCAGGGCGAGCGTGAGCATGATCTTCACCGGGAAGCCGAAGGCGAAGATGTTCAGCGCCGGCGCGGCCCGGCTGAGCAGCGCGAGCGCGACGTCGGCGAGCAGCAGCACCGCGACCAGGGGTCCGGCGATCTGCAGCGCGGCCAGGAACATCATCGACAGGGCGGTGATCAGCACCTGGGCGAGCTGGTCGGTGGGCACGCCGCCCCCGACCGGCAGCCCCTCGTAGGAGGTGGCGAACCCGCGGACGATGAGCAGGTGGCCGCCGCTGGTGAACAGCAGCGTGGTGGCCAGCAGGTAGTGCAGGCGGCCGATCGCCCCGGTCGTCGTCATCGACAGCGGGTCGTAGGACGGCTGCATCGTGAAGCCGCCGGAGGTGTCGATGAGGTCGCCGGCGTACTGGACGGCGGCGAACAGCAGCTGGACGACGAAGCCCAGGGCCGCGCCGATGACCACCTCGGTGATCGCGCCGACGACGAGGAAACCGGCCGTCGGCTCGGGCAGCCCGGGGGTGATCCGGCTCAGCAGCGCCACCGACAGCGCCAGGGCCAGCGCGCCCTTCACGGGGGCCGGGATGCTGCGGGAGGCGAACGGGGGCGACAGCAGCACGAAGCCGGCGGCCCGGGCGGTGCCGAGAAGCAGTGCCGCCAGGGTCGTCGCCGGGACCTCGAGGTCCACGGCGGCTACGTCCGGTCGAGCAGGCGCGGGAGCATCTCGAACAGGCCCTGGGTGAAGCTGACCATCTCCGACAGCACCCAGTTGCCGGTCACCAGCAGCGCGATGGCGACCGCGATGATCTTCGGCACGAACGAGAGGGTCTGCTCCTGGATCTGCGTCGCGGCCTGGAACAGGGAGATGAGGAACCCGACCAGGAGGGCGGTCAGCAGGATCGGTGCGGCGATCTTCGCGGCGACCATCATGGTCTGCACCGCGATCTCTGTGACGTCGGCGTCAGTCATCAGCCGTAGCTCCCGACCAGCGCCGTCGTGATCAGCGCCCAGCCGTCGACCACCACGAACAGCAGCAGCTTGAACGGCAGGGACACGATCACCGGCGGCACCATCATCATGCCCATGGACATCAGCGCGGCGCTGACCAGCATGTCCAGCACCAGGAACGGGATGAACACGACCAGCCCGATGATGAAGGCGCTCTTGAGCTCGGAGAGCACGAACGCCGGCACCAGCGTGGTCATGCTGACCGCCTCGCGGTCGGCCGGCGCCTCCTCCCCGGAGAGGCCGACCATCAGCTCGAGCTCGTCCTCGCGGGTGTTGTCGAGCAGGAACTCCTTGAGCGGCACGACGCCGACGTCGTAGGCCTGCGTGACCGACATCTGCCCGTCGAGGTAGGGCTGCACCGCCACCTCGTTGACGTCGCCGAACACCGGCCCCATCACGAACAGGGTCAGGAACAGCGCGAGCCCGGTGAGCACCTGGTTGGGCGGCGCCTGCTGCATGCCGAGCGCGTTCCGGGTCAGCGACAGCACCACGACGATCTTGGTGAACGACGTCACGAGCAGCAGCGCCGACGGCGCGATCGACAGCACGGTGAGCGCCAGGATGAGCGTGACCGTGCTGCTCGGGCTGCCGCCGCCGACGGAGATGTCCACGCCGCCGTCGACGGCGGGGGCCACCGGGGCCGTCGGGGCCGTGGGGGCGGTGGGCGCGGTGGGTGCCGCGGAGGCCGGGTCGGCCAGCAGTGCCAGCAGGACGCCGACCAGCGCTACGAGCAGCAGGACGAGGCCGGCTCGCCGGGCGAAGGGGGCGCCCCGCGCGGGTGTGGGGGCGGAGGTCATCAGCGGCGGACCGTCCGCTCCCGCAGCTGCTGCACCAGCGTCGTCCAGCTGCCGCGGTCGAACACCGACCCGGACAGCGTGCCGGTCGCGGACGCCGGCAGCGGCCGGGCGGCCAGGAGCGACTGGCGCGCGGCGATGGCCTCCTCGACGGTGTCACCGTCGACCTCGGCCAGCAGGGTGACCTGCTCCTCGGTGGCGCCCACGACGAGGACGCGGCCGGCGATGCGGACGACGTTGACCGAGCTGGCCCGGCCCATGCGCTGGCGGGCGACGACCTCGATGAGCCCGTTGCCCTGGCCCAGGCCCCGCTTCTTGGCCAGCCGCGCGGCGAACCAGAGCACCACGCCGATGAAGGCCAGCGACAGGATCAGCCGGATGACCATCCAGGTCATGGGGTGACCTGCCCGATCTCGGAGTGGGCGTCGGTGACGATCTCGCTGATCCGCAGGCCGAAGTCCTCGTCCACGACGACGACCTCGCCGCGCGCGATGAGGGTGCCGTTGACCAGCAGGTCGGCCGGGGCGCTGGCCGCGCGGTCGAGCTCGACGACCTCGCCGGGGTGCAGGGAGAGCAGCTCGCCGACGGTCATGCGGGTGCGGCCGATCTCGACGGTGACCTCCATCGCCACGTGCCGCAGCAGGTCCAGGCTGCCGCGCTGGGTGCGGGGCTGGGGGAGGGTCACCTGCAGCGCGAAGGTCGCCTCGACGGTGCCGTTGCCGGCCAGCAGCGGGACGGCGACGAACATGCCCTTGTCCCGCAGCCCGTCCATCGCGGTGTCGGGGTCCTCGGTGCGCTCGGAGTCCACACGCACCCGGCCGAGCGTGCCGGCGGCCGCCTCGAGGGCCGGGCGGAGCGCTACGGCGACGTCCATGGGGCCGACCGGGGAGTTGGCCAGGGCGTCGACGATCTGCTCGGAGACCACGAGGACGACGTCCCCGCTGACCTCCCCCGACAGGCGGGCCATCACGGCACCGGCGGCCTCGGCCGGCAGCAGCACCGCGTCGGGGTCGCTGACCGGCGTGCCGGGCGTCAGCTCGACGGTGGCCGGCACGTGGGCCGCCGCGGCGCGGGCGGCGGAGGCGACGACGGCGATCACGGTCTCGGAGGCCTGCGAGTGCTCCACGGAGGCGGTCATGCGGTGTCCTTCTGGGCAGCGAGGGGGGTGGGCACGATGGCGGCGGCGAGCCGGCGTCGGTGGTTGCTGGCGATCGCGTAGGCGAACGTCACGTCGTTGGTGGTGACCTCCAGCGGCGCGTCCTGCGGGTGGCGCAGGAGGAGGACGTCGCCGACGGCGAGGGACAGGAGGTCCTCGGAGGAGACCTCGAGCGGGGTGAACCGGACGCCGACCTCGACCGGCACCTGGGTCAGCCGCTCGGTGAGGGCCTCGGTGGCGCGGCGGCGCTTGGCCTGCGCCGACTCCGACAGCTGCGGGGAGGCGGCGTTGTTCAGCGCGGGGGCGAAGGAGGAGAAGGGCAGCACGAGGGTGGCCTCGCCGACCCGGTTGCCCACGGCCATGGTGAACGTCGCGACCATGACGGTGTCCGACCCGGCCGCGGCCTGCGCCAGCTGCGGGTTGTACTCGATCTCGCTGAGCTCCGGCTGCAGGCTGGCGATGTGGGAGAAGGCGGCGACCCACTCCTGCAGCAGCCGGTTGAGCAGGTGGTTGGTGATGGTCGTCTCCATCACCGTCATCGGCCGGTCGGGCTGGTCGGAGGTGCCGGAGCCGCCGAGCATGTGGTCGACGGTGGCCATCGCGATGTCCAGCGGGTAGGCCAGCAGGCCCTTGCCGGCCAGCGGCTCCAGCGTGAACGTGGCGACGAACGAGGGGTTGGGCAGCGTGGCCACGTAGTCGTCGTAGGAGTGCTGCTCGATGCCGATGAGCTCCATCCGCGCGCCGGCGCGGAGCATGGAGGTCAGCACGGTCGTCGCCTGGCGGGCGAAGGCCTCCTGGGCGATCTGCAGGACCCGGACGTGCTCGCGGGAGAGCTTCGTGGGCCGGCGGAAGTCGTAGGTACGGGGCTCTCCGCGCCGGCTGCGCGTGCCCGGTACTGACAGCGGGCCCTGGGCGGGTCCGTTCTCGGGGCGGGTCACCCTCCCCTCATCGGCTGGGAACGACACCGCCCTGACCGGCGCCGCGGGGCGCTGCCGGTCAGGGCGGGCGGGTGTGACGGGTGGTTCGGGTGGGGCGCGGAGCCCCGCGGGTCAGCAGGTCACTGGGTGACGTACTCGGTGAGGTACACGTCCATGACCATCTCGTGGCCGTCGACGGTGTAGGCCTCGACGATCTTCTGCTCGAGGGCCTCCTTGAGCGCGTCCCGGGCACCGACGACGTCGGACGGCTGCGCCTGCGAGTAGGTGGAGATGACCAGGTCGAGGGCCTTGGAGCCGTCGACGCCGGAGCCCCCGTGGCCACCGCCGGCCGCGGACTCGGTCAGCTGCAGGGCGATGCCGACCTTCAGGTAGCCGCCCCCGGCGAGGTTCACCGCGATCGACTCCAGCGGCAGGACCTCCCCGGCCACCGGCTCCTCGGCCGCGGCCTCGCCGCTGCCGGCGAACAGGAAGTAGTACCCCGCCCCGGCCAGGACGAGCACCGCCACCAGGGCGATGACCAGGATCTTCTTCTTGCCGCCGCCCGTGGCCTCGCCGTCCTCGGGGGTCGCCGCCTTCTTGTCCTTCTTGTCCTTCTTGTCCTCAGCCATGGGTCTCCTCCTGGGACGTGCCGGCGGCCAGGCCGGGCAGCAGTTCGTTGGCCTCCGCAGAGGCGGTGGACAGGACGACGACGTCGACCCGCCGGTTGACGGTGATGGCCTCCGGGTCCGACGTCGGCACCAGCGGGCGGGTGTCCGAGTAGCCGTTGGCGGCCATGCGGTCCTGCGGGACGCCGTCGGCGGCCAGGGCGCGGACGACGGTGGTCGCGCGGTAGGCCGACAGCTCCCAGTTGGACGGCCACGGCCCGCCGGGGGTCACCGCCAGGTGGTTGGCGTGGCCCTCGACGCCGAGTTGGTTGGGCAGCTCGCGCAGGGCGGGGGCGATGGCGTCCAGGATCTCCCGGCCGTCGGGCCGCAGCTCGGCCTCCTCGGCGTCGAAGAGGACCTGGTCGGCGACGATGTGCACCACCAGGCCGCGCTCGTCGATCTCGAACCGGGCGGCACCCGCGTGGCCGGAGGCCTCGAGCGCGGTCTCGATCCGCTCGCGGGCGGCGGCCAGCGCGTCGTACTGGGCCTCGGCCTCGGCGGCGACCTGCTGCGACTCGGCCAGCGCGGCCTGGGCCGCGGCGGCGTCGACCTCGGCCTGCGGGACCGTCTGCTGCGGCGGGATGACCGAGGCGATGTCGATCGCGCCGGGCAGCCCGTCGAGCACGGAGCCGTCCGGGGAGGACGCCGGCATCACGCTGATCGGGCCGCCGAAGGCCTCGGACAGGCCGCTGGCCAGCGCGGCGAACTTCTCCTTGTCCACCTGGCTCATGGCGAAGAGCACCACGAACAGCACGAAGAGCAGGGTCAGCATGTCCGCGTAGGACACCATCCACCGCTCGTGGTTCTCGTGCTCCTCCTCCTCGTGCTTCTTCGGCCGGCGGCGGCCGGAACTCACGCCGCCTCCTTGGCGGCCTCACTCGGCGGCACGAGGGAGGTGAGCTTCTGGCGCACCGCGCGCGGGCTGGTGCCGGCCTGGATCTCGGCGATGCCCTCGACCAGCAGCTCCATCTGCGCCGCCTGCAGCTCGCTGACCCGCAGGATCTTGGCGCCCATGGGCAGGAACCAGAAGTTGGCGGCCATGACGCCCCACAGGGTGGCGACGAACGCCGAGGCGATCATCGGGCCGAGCGACGAGGGGTCGTCGAGGTTGGCCATGACGTTCATCAGACCGACGATGCAGCCGACGATGCCGATGGTCGGCGCGTAGCCGCCCATCGCGTTCATGAACTTGGCGGCGACCTTGTCCTCGGCCTTCTTGGCGGCGATCTCGCTCTCGAGGACGCCGCGCAGCTCCTCGGGGTCGGTGCCGTCGATGCCCATCTGCAGGCCGCGCTTGAGGAACGGGTCCTCGATCGCCTTGACCTGGGCCTCGAGCGCGAGCAGGCCCTCCTTGCGGGCCTTCTCGGCGAGGCTGACCAGCGTCTGGATCTGCTCGGTGGCCGGCGGGACCTTGCCCGGCATCAGCGCCATCTTGAACCAGCCGGGCATCTTCTTGAGGTCGGCCATCGTCTGGCTCGACATCGCCGCGCCGAACGTGGCCACGATGACCAGCACGATCGCGGGGAGGAACAGCAGCGAGGTCGGGTCGGAACCCTCCAGCACCATGAAGACCAGGAGGGCGACGAGCGAGACGACGAACCCGATCAGGGTGGCCGGATCCATGGGTCAGCGCTCCTCGCGGGCCGGGAAGGGGACGACGGCGGCGTCCCCGTCGTCCTCCGTCGTGTGCAGCGGCGAGCGGTAGGTGCCGCGGTCCATCTCGTAGGCCGTCGCGAGGATGCTGGCGCGGTACTCGCGGATCTCCACGAGCACCTCGTCCACGCTCTCCGACACGACGTACTTGGTGCCGTCGACCAGGAAGACGACGGTGTCGGGGTGGCCCTCGACCCGTTCGACGAGGTCGGGGTTGAGCGCGAACCGCTCTCCGTTCAGGCGCGTCACACGGATCACGGGTGGTCCTCTGGATCGATCGGAGGGGGACTGGGGGTGCTGTGGAGCGGCACCGCTCTGTGGTGGGTCATCGGCCCCGCGGGCGTGTGCCTTGAGCCGAACGGGTGGCCTCACCCCGCGGGGTGACCTGCGTGGACGCCCCCCGGACGGGCGACGGCCCGGCCCCTCGCGGAGGGACCGGGCCGCGGCGACGTGCTGGAACGGCCTCTCTGCAGGGCCCCGCGCTGAGCCTGCGAAGCGTGGGGGCAGAGAGCGGGAGGGCCCGCCTGCCCCGTCGCCCGCACGCTCGCGGCGGGGTCCTGCAGGCGGGCCGACGGACTAGCGCTTGAGGTTGACCAGGTCCTGCAGGATCTCGTCGGAGCTGGTGATGACGCGGCTGTTGGCCTGGAAGCCGCGCTGCGCGACGATCAGGCCGGTGAACTCCTCGGCCAGGTCGACGTTGGACATCTCCAGCGCGCCGGCGTTGAGGACGCCGCGGCCACCCGTGCCCGGCTGGCCGATCAGCGCCAGCCCGGAGTTGTTCGCGGGCCGGTAGGTGCTGCTGCCGGACTTCTCCAGACCGCCGGGGTTGGCGAAGGTGGCCAGCGCCAGCTGCCCGAGGACCTTGGTCTGCTGGTTGGAGAAGACCCCGGTGATCGTGCCGTCGTTGCCGAGGCTGAACGACTCCAGGACACCGGCGCTGTAGCCGTTCTGCTCGTCCGCCGCCACGGTCGTCGGGCTGCCGTACTGCGTCACGGCGGTGACGTCGATCGTCACCGGGCCGGTCCAGCCGGGCGGGAGGCTGTTCAGGGCGAAGGTCGTGGGACCGGTGAGGTTCCCGCTGCCGTCGAAGGTGAGCGCCACCGGGGCGGTCATGAGGTTGACCGGCGGCGCGGTGGTGGCCGGGGGCACCGGCGTGCCCGGCATGGTGACGTTGACCGTCCAGCCGGTGGCGCCCTTCTCGAAGGTGTAGGAGACGGGCACCTCCTCGCCGAGGTCGTTGTACATGGTGATCGACGTCTCGACCTTCTTGCCGGTCTCGGCGGCCGCGGAGAGGTTGCCCGTGACCGAGCCGCCGATCGCCGGCGCGGGGCCACCGGTCGCCTTGGGGGCGGTGCCCTGGCCGAAGGGGATCATCAGGTTCCCGATGCGGCCGTTCGCGTCGACGACCCCGTTCACGTCCGCCGTCCAGCCCTGCAGGATGCCGCCGCTGTCGGTCATCATGTTGCCCGCCGCGTCGAAGCCGAAGGAGCCCGAGCGGGTGAACAGCTGCTGGTTGCCCACCTGGACGACGAAGAAGCCGTCGCCCTCGATCATGAAGTCGGTGGCGCGGCCGGTGGTCTGCGTGGCGCCCTGGGCCCAGTTCGTGCTGATGCCGGCGACCTTGACGCCGAGGCCGACCTGCGCCGGGTTGCTGCCACCGGCCGAGTCGGTCGGCGCCCCGCCGGCCCGCAGCGTCTGGGACAGGGCGGCCTCGAAGACGGTCGACTGGCTCTTGTAGCCGACGGTGTTGACGTTGGCGATGTTGTTGCCCGTGACGTCCATCTTCGTCTGGTGGGCACGCAGACCGGAGATGGCCGAGAACATGGAACGCAGCATGGAGGGGGCTCCTCGGGTTCGACGCCGGCCCGCCTGGGGACCGGGCGGGCGGGTCAGGACGTGGTGGTCTGGGCGATCTCGGTGATGCGGCCCGTCTCGACGGCGGTGGAGCCGATCATCGCCACCGCGTCGGAGCTGCCCGTGCCGAGCCGCACGGAGGTGACGACGCCGGAGACGCTGGCCCCGGTCGTGTCGGTGTAGGTGACGGTCCGGCCGACGAGCGCGCCGGCGCTGCTGGACCGCTGCAGCGCGAGCAGCGACGCGTTCTGCTCGACCATCTGCTCGAGCTTCTCGACCTGACTGAAGGTCGCGGTCTGCGACATCATCTGGCTGCTGTCGGCCGGGTTGGACGGGTCCTGGTACCGCAGCTGGGCCACGAGGAGCTGGAGGAAGGTGTCCTTCCCCAGCTGGTCGGGCCGGTCGACCGTGGACGTCGGCGGGGGATAGGCCGCTGCGACGCCGCTGATTGCGTCGGGCATGGGTCTGCGTTCTCCGTTCTCAGACGCGGACGTCCACGCCGCGGGACGTGGAGGTCGGGGGAGCGGGGGCCGGGCGGCCCTCACCTGGCTCGGTGGCGCGCGCCCACGACCGCGGCCGGCCGTCGCCACGGTCCTGGCCGCCGGCCTGGTCCCGCCCGGTGTGCTGCTGGGCGGTGGTCCAGGTGCTGCCGGGATCGCGGTCGACGGAGGCGCTGGTGCAGGTCAGCCCGGCGCTCTGCAGGTCGCGGCGGAGGTCGGGGAGGGCGTCGAGGAGCGCGGCCCGCCCGGCCTCGGTCGCGCCGCGCAGGGTCAGGTCGACCGCGCCCTGCTGGAGGGTCACCTGCACCTCGACCTGGCCCAGCGTCTCCGGGGTCAGGACGACGGTCATGGTGTGCACGCCGTCGGGCGCGGTGCGCAGGACGGCGACGTGCCCCGCGACCTGGGTGGCCACCGGCGGCGCGGCGTCCGCGTCGGCCGCCGGCTGGACCACGGTCGTGACCGAGACCGGCGCGGGGCCGGCGGCCGCCGGGCTCGCCGCGCCCGGTGCCGCCGGGGCGGGGGAGTCCTCCCGCGGGCCGGCGCCGGTGCCGGTGTCCGCCGTCGTGCTGCCGGAGGGGGTCGCGGCGGGTGGGGCCGCCACGGCGCCCGCGGTCGGGGCCGGCGGTGTGTCCTCGGCCGCGGGTGCGGAGGCCGGCACGACGACGACCGGCAGGCCGGGCAGCGGGCCGGCGTCCTGTGGCGCGGCGGGGGAGCCGGCCGCGACGGGGCCGCCCGGCACCGGTGCGGTCGCGTCGGCCGCCGGTGCCGGGGTGGGGACCGTGCCGGTCGGCACCGTGCCGCCCGCGAGGGCGGACCCCGCGGGGGCGGCCGCGCCGGGCAGCACCGCCGCGGCCGCGACGGCACCGGGTCCGGCCGCGTCCGGCACGACCGCGCCGGGGACGACCGCGCCGTCCGCCACGACGGGGAGGCCGCCCGCTGGGAGGCCAGAGGTGGCGACGGCGCCGACGCCGGCGGTCCCTGCCGGGGTCGTGGGGGTGGCGGTCCCGTGCAGCAGCAGCCAGAGGCCCGGGGGCATCCCGGTCACCGGCGGCACGGTGCCGTCGGCAGGGGCCGCGTCGGCGGGTGCCGACGTCGTCCCCTCGTCGTCGGGGGTGCCCTCGGCCGGGGCCGCGTCGTCCCGGCCGCCGGGGTTGCCGGCGACCGCGTCGTCCAGGGCCGCGGCGAACTCCTGGCGGGAGGCCGGGTCGGCCGGCGACGAACCCGGGGTGGGCACCGCCGCGGGCGCGGCCGGCATCACGGGGGCTGTCATCGATAGGCCTCCGCCTTGCTCATCACGGACCGGACGTAGTTCTGCGTCTCGGGGTAGGGCGGGATGCCGCCGAAGCGGCTCACCGTCCCGGGGCCGGCGTTGTAGGCGGCCAGGCCCAGCTCGGTGGACCCGAACCGGTCGGTCAGCTGGCGCAGGTAGCGGGCGGCGCCGTCGACGGCGGACGCCGGGTCGAGCGCGTCGACCCCGAGCCCGGCGGCGGTGGCCGGCATGAACTGCATGAGGCCCTGGGCGCCGGCCGGGGAGACCGCCGAGGCGTCGAAGCCGGACTCGGTCGACGCGACCGCCGCGAGCAGCGCCGGGTCCACGCCGTACCGGTTGCCGGCCCGCGTGAACAGGTCGGCGTACGGAACGCCGGACAGCGCCGCGCCGGAGGACGCCGACGCCGTCGCCGCGGCCTGCTCGGGCAGCACCCGGCGGATGACGGTGGGGTTGCCCACCGACTGGACCTTGACCGTCTCGCCCTCCTGCGGCGCGGCGATCATCTTGCCGTCGCCGACGTAGATGCCGACGTGGTCGATGCCGGGGCGGCTGGAGGTGTGGTCGAAGAACACCAGGTCGCCGGGGCGCGCGTCGGCCAGCGAGGCGACGGCGGTGCCGGCGGTGGCCTGCTGCGAGGAGGTGCGGGGCAGGTCGATGCCCAGGTTGCCGAAGACCAGCTGGGTGAACCCGGAGCAGTCCAGGCCCTTCGACGGGTCCGTGCCGCCCCAGAAATAGGGGACGCCGAGGTACTTCTGCGCCTCGGTGACGACCGCCTGCTCCGAGGCGGTACCCGCCCGGCCGGCAGCGGGAGCCGTGGCCGATCCGGTGCCGGTGAGCCCGGCGGCGGAGGCCGCCGAGGCCCAGGCGCCGGCGGACGACGTCTGCACGGGCGCGGCGAAGCGGGCCTGGATCTCGCTGATCCGGCTCTGCACGGCGATCAGTCCGTCCACGGCACCTCCCCGGAGGGGGTGCGGCGGCCCGATCGGCCGGTCACGAGGTCGTCCACGGTCCTCTCCTCGGCAGCCTGCTCCGCGAGTCGCACCGTCTGGAGGTGACGTTCGCGCAACCGCTCCAGGCCCTTGGTCCGCTGCGCCGCCGCCGTCCAGGCCGCGCGCACCAGCGCGGCCTGCTCGGCGGAGGCGGTGGCCAGCGACCGCGCGGCCGCGGCGTCCTCGGCCGCGACCCGGGCGAGCACCATCGAGGCGCGGAAGACGCCGGAGCTCAGGGTGCCGGTCGGCACCGCGGCGGCGAGGGCGTCCTCCGCCTCGGTGGCCCGGCGGTCGGCGTCGGCGGCCGCGCGGGCGGCCTCGGCGGCGGCCAGCGCGGCCGCGCGCTCCTCGACCCGCCGGACCTCGAGCACCGGCTGCAGGCGGAACGCGCGCGCCTTCACCACGCCGCGGTCGGCGCGCTCACGCCGACCTCACGATCCGGTTCAGCCACGCCCACGACTCCTGCGCCGGCGTCAGCTCGCCGGTGGGCTGCTGCAGGAACGACTCGATCGCCGGCGCCAGGTGGCGCGCCCGGTCGACCAGCGGGTCGCTGCCGGCCTGGTAGGCGCCGATCTCGATGAGCTCCTTGACGTCGCGCAGCGCCCCCATCAGCCGCCGCACCTCGCGGGCGTCGGTCATCTGCGCCGGCGGGACGACCGCCCCGGCCACCCGGGAGATCGACTCGAGGACGTCGATGGCCGGGAAGTGGCCCGCGGTGGCGAGCTTGCGGGTCAGCACGATGTGGCCGTCGAGGATGGAGCGGGCGGTGTCCGCGATCGGCTCGTTGTGGTCGTCGCCGTCGACGAGCACCGTGTACAGGCCCGTGATGGAGCCCGTGGCGGCGGTACCGGCCTTCTCCAGCAGCTTGGGCATCATCGCGAAGACGCTCGGCGGGTAGCCGCGGGTGGCCGGCGGCTCGCCCGCGGAGAGCCCGACCTCGCGCTGGGCCATCGCCGTGCGGGTGATGGAGTCCATGAGCAGCAGGACGTCGCGGCCCTGGTCGCGGAAGCCCTCCGCGATGCGGGTGGCGACGAACGCGGCCTTGAGCCGCACCAGCGGCGGCTCGTCGGAGGTGGCGACGACGACGACCGTGCGCGCCATGCCCTCCGGCCCGAGGTTCTCCTCGAGGAACTCCTTCACCTCGCGGCCACGCTCGCCGATCAGCCCGATGACGCGGACGTCGGCGTCGGTGCCGCGGGTGATCTGGGCCAGCAGCGTGGACTTGCCCACGCCGGACCCGGCGAAGATGCCGAGCCGCTGGCCCTTGCCGCAGGGGACGAGGGTGTCCAGGGCGCGGACGCCGAAGGTCAGCGGCTCCTGCACGCGGCTGCGGGCCAGCGGGTGCGGGGTCTCGCTGGCCAGGTCGACGAACTCCAGGCCGGCGCCCAGCGGGGGGCCGCCGTCCACCGGCCGGCCGAGCCCGTCGAGGACCCGGCCGAGCAGTGCCTCGCCGACCGGCACCTGCAGCGGCATGCCAGTGGCGCGGACGGGGGCGCCGGAGTGCACGCCGGACAGCTCGCCGAGGGGCATGCAGGTCAGCCGGTCGCGGGTGACCGCGACGACCTCGCCGAGCAGGCCGCGCGGACCCGGGTTGACCTCCACGAGGTCGCCGACCGAGGCGACGATGCCCTCGACGGACAGCGTGAGGCCCATCGCCCCCACGACCTGGCCGGTGACCTGCGGCCGGGCCGCGGCCCGGGCCCGGTCGAGCAGCCCCGGACCGCTCACGGCGCCAGCACCGCCCGCACCCGCTCCAGCGCCGAGCCCAGCTGGGCGTCGACGCGGGACGGGCCGGTCTCGGCGACGGCGCCGGCCCGCTCCACCGAGAGGTCACCCACGACCCGCACCGTGGCGGGCAGCTCGGCGAGCGCCTCCGCGGGCAGCTCGGCGAGGTCGTCGGGGTGCAGCCGGACGACGACGGGCGCGTCGGCGGGGCAGAGGGTGAGCGCCCGCCGGACCGCGTCGAGGGCGGGGGAGTCGGCGATCGCCAGCTCCCGGCACAGCAGGTCCTCGACCAGGGTCAGCACGATGGAGATGACCGAGTCGCGGACGTCGTCGGCCACCGGGACGGCGGCCGCCTCCAACTGGGCCACCGCCGCTCCGAGGGCGGCGGTGGCCGACACCATGCGGCGCTCCCACCGCGCCTGCACCTCGGCCAGGCGCGCCTCGGCGGCCCGCTCGGCCTCCGCCACGACCGCACCGGCGGCCTGGACGCCCTCGGCGTGGCCGGCGGCGTAGCCCTCCCGGCGCGCGTGCTCCCGCAGCCGGGCCAACTCCTCGGCGTAGACGTCGCCCAGCCGGAAGGAGGCCCGGTTGGCCGGCACCGGCATGTCGGCGGCCCGCCGGATCGTCGTCCGGCGCTCGCCCACGGGCGGCGCCTCCCGCGGCGGCGGGACGGCGCTGCGGTACGGCGCGGCCGCGGCGGCCGAGGCCCCCCGCAGCAGCGACGTCTCCCTGGGGGAGTTGTCAGGCGAGGCCATGGCGTGCCTCCGCGCCGCGGTCCGCTCCTCGCTCGCCGGCGCTCATCGCGCTGACCTCGACGGCCCCTGGACGGGGTCCTCGCTCACGCGACGAACTCATCGTCCCCGCCGCGCGAGATCGTCAGCACGCCCTGCTCCTCGAGCGTGCGGATGACACCGACGACCTTGCCCTGGGCCTCCTCCACGGTCCGCGTGCGGACCGGGCCGAGCAGCTCGATCTCCTCGGCGAGGTTCTCCGCGGCACGCTCGGAGAGGTTGCGGACCACCTTGTCCCGGACGTCGGGGCGGACGCCCTTGAGCGCGGTGGCCAGGTCGTTGGCCTCCACCTCGCGCAGCACCAGCTGCAGCGACCGGTCGTCGATGGACACGATGTCCTCGAACACGAACATCTGGGCCCGCACCTGGTCGGCCAGGTCCGGGTCGGTGCTCTGCAGCCACTCGAGGATCGACCGCTCGGTCGGTCGCGGCGAGCGGTTGATGATCTCCACGAGCGTCTCGACGCCGCCGACGGTGCTCATGTCCTGGTGCGCCAGCAGCGACCCCATGCGCCGGCCGAGCTCCTCCTCGACCAGGCGGACCATCTCGGGAGAGGTCCGGTCCATGGTCGCGATCCGGTGGGCGACCGCGGCCTGCTGCTCCGGGGCGAACCCGGACAGCACCTCGGCCGACTGCGCCGGCGTCAGGTGGGCGAGGACCAGCGCGATCGTCTGCGGGTGCTCGTCCTTGAGGAACGTCACCAGCTGACGGACGTCGGCGTTGCGCAGCGAGGAGAACGGCACCTCGGAGTAGACGACGTTGAGCCGGGACAGGATGCCCTCGGCCTTGTCCTCGCCGAGCCCCGCGGCCAGGATCTCGCGGGCGAAGTCGATGCCGCCGCGCCCCACGAAGCGCTGGGCGGTCATCAGGTGGTGGAACTCCTCGAGGACGCCGTCGACGTCGTCGGGCTCCACCGTGCCGAGCTTCATGAGCTCGCGGGTGATCTGCTCGACCTCCCGCGGGCGCATCTTGGACAGCAGCGCGCCGGCCTCGTCCTTGGACAGCTGAGCGATGAACACCGCGGCCTTGCGCAGGCCCGGCATGGCGACCGGCTGCCGCACGGCCGGCAGCCGCACGGCCGGCAGGACGGCGGTCGGGTCGGCCGGGGTCATCCCGACCATCTGCTCCACGCTGGCGAGGGTCATGACCGCTTCCCGCTCCCGCTCTCGCTCAGCCAGCCGCGCAGCATCGCTGCGACCTCGTCCGGCTTCTCACTGACCATGCTGGCGATCTCCCCCCGCACCCGTTGCCGCTCGGCGGCCTCGAGCTCGGCCTGGGCGTTGTCGACCGGGATCTCCCGGGTGCTCTCGATCCGGATCCGGTCGAGCTCGGCGAGCACGTCGTCGGGCAGGGCGAGGTCCTCGTAGTCCTCGTCGTCCGCCCGGTTGCGGCGCGACCGCAGCCAGACGATGAGCACCAGCAGGGCGATGCCCAGCGCGATGCCACCGGTCTTGACCATCGACCAGAGCTGGGCCTGCTCCTCGGCGGCCTGCACGGCCTCCAGTTCGGCGGCGGCCTGGTCGGCGGCGGTCGTGTCGAACGCCATCGAGGCCACGGTGATGTCGTCGCCGCGGGCGGTGTCCAGCCCGACGGCGTTGCCGATGAGGTCCTCGACCTGGTTCTGGTTCAGGTTGCCCGCGACCGCCTGGTCCATGACCACAGAGACGGTCAGCCGGTTGATCGCACCCGGCGCGCCCTGGACGGTCTCGACGGTCTCGCCGACGGCGTTGTTCGAGGTGGTCGACTCCTTGCTGTACGTGGAGTCGCCGTCGGTGCCGGCGTCGGCGGTGTTCTCCGGGCCCAGCACGCCGCCGACGGTGGCGCCCGTGCCGCTGTACTCCTCGGTGCTGGTGCTCTCCGAGACCGGCGGCGTGCCCTCCTCGTAGGTGTAGGTCTTGGAGGTGGTGTCCCGCTGGCTGAGGTCGAGGTCCGCGCGCACGGACACCTGGGCGTTGCCCGGGCCGAGCACCCGGTCGAGGATGACCTGCGCGTTGCCGGCCAGGCGGTCCTCGTACTCCTGCTCCAGCTGGGACCGGGCGTCGCCGGCGGCGGCGGTCACGCCCTGGCCGGGCGCCGAGAGCACCTGGCCGGTGGAGTCGGCGACGGTGACCTGGTCGGGGTCCATGCCCTCGATGCTCGAGGAGACCAGGTTGGTGACCGCCTGGACCTGCCCGCCGGACAGCGTCGTGCCGGGCGCGAGGTCCAGCAGCACGGAGGCTGTGGGCTCCTTCTCGTCGGAGACGAAGACCTCGTCCTCGGGGAGCGCCACGTGCACCACCGCCGAGCGGACGCCCTCCAGCGCCTCCAGCGTCTTGGCCAGCTCCCCCTCGAGGGCGCGCTGGTAGGACACCTGCTGCTGGAACTCGCTGGTGGTGATGCCCTGCTCCTCGAGCAGCGCGTACCCGGTGTCGGAGCCGGCGGGCAGGCCCTTGCCGCTCATCGACAGCCGCAGGTCGTAGACCTGGTCGTTGGCGACCATGATCGTGCCGCCGCCGTCGGCGAGCTCGTAGGCGACGCCGGACGCGTTGAGCTCGTCGACGATCGCGGACGCGTCGGTCGACGCGAGGTTGGAGAACAGCGGTGCCATCGTCGGTGCGGTCGTCCACCGGACGAAGAAGAACCCGCCGAGGAGCAGCCCGGCAGCCAGCAGGCCGATGACGACCTTCTGGCCGAGGCTGATCGTGGACAGCGTGGAGCGGATGCGCTCCAGCGGTCCGGCGAGGGCGGGGGGCATCAGACCGGCATCCTCATGATCTCGGAGAAGGCCTCAACGGCCTTGTTCTTGACGGTCACGACCATCTCGGTCGCCAACTTCGCCTCGTTCGCGGCGATCATGTAGTCGTGCACGTCCCGCAGGTCGCCGGTGGCGGCCTGGGTGGCCAGCGCGTCGGACGCCGACTGGGTCGACTGCAGCTGGTCCAGCGCGGTGGCCAGGACGTCGGCGAAGCCGGTGCCCGTGGCGGACTGCGTGCCGGTGGTCGCCTCGGTGGCGGCTCCGACGTCCGCGACCGACCCGACGGCGGGGATGGACACGGCGGGGAACGAGATGGCCCCGATCGGCGAGGTCATCAGTTCTTCCCGAGCTGCAGGGCGGCCTGGTAGGCGTTCGTCGCCCGCTCGATGGTCGCGAGGTTCGCCTGGTAGCCGCGCTGGGCCATGATCAGGTTGGTCATCTGCTCCGACAGGTCGATGTCGGGGTACTTCACGTAGCCGTCGGCGTCCGCGAGCGGGTGGTCCGGCTCGTACACCAGCCGGCCCTCGGCGCTGCCGAACTCGGCGCGGGCCGTGCGGACGCCGCCCTCGCCGGAGCCGTAGTCGACGGCCTGGGCGACGATGAAGCGCTCCTGGAACGCGTCCTCGTCGGTCGTCGTGACCGTGTTCAGGTTGGAGATGTTGTCCGAGACGGCGTCCAGCCACTTCCGGTGCGCGAGCATCCCGGAGCCGGCGACGTTGAGGGCGTCGAACATCCCGTCACGCCGTCCGCAGGGCCGTGCGCAGGGTGCTGTACTTGCCGTCCAGCGCATTCAGGGCCAGCTGGTACCGCAGCCCGGTCTCCGTGGCGATCAGCGTCTCGCTGTCGAGCTTCACGTTGTTGCCGTTCGTGTTGGTCGGCTCCAGGGACCGCGCGACCGTGCTGCCGCCGATCGTCGGCGCCGCACCGCTGCTGAGCTGGCTGCGCAGGCTGGACTCGAAGTCGACGCGGCCGGCGAGGAAGCCGGGCGTGTTGACGTTCGCGATGTTGTCGGCGGTGACGCGCTGCCGCTGGGACAGCCCGCTCAGTGCGGCGTGCAGCGTCGTCGCGGTGACGTCGCCGATCATCGGGCGGTCGCCACGTGGGCAGGGCAGGACACGATCGGCCTCCGGGTACGCGGAAGAGACACTCGCGAACGAGTGGGGGGTCCGCCGATCCGTGGCGAGGTTGTGCTGTCCGTGCCCCTGTTCCATCGGCATCCCGCGCCCCAGACATGACCAGATGTCGCCCGCGGGAGTGGCCGCAGTTGGCAGATGGTGTGTGCGGGACGGATGTGACTGCTGGGAGTGGGCAGCCGTCCGCGGGTCCCGGCAACGCGAACGCCCCCGCGGCGCCGGGAGGCGCCGCGGGGGCGGGGGAGTGCGGGGGTGCGGTCTCTAGAGGGCTCGGTCGATGAAGGAGGCGACCGGCCGGGGCGGGCCGTAGGACATCCGGGCGGCGACGTCGCGCTGCCGGCGGGACTGGATGATCCGCTCGACCAGCTCCTCGGCGACGGCCAGTTGGTGCTGCAGCAGCCGGGCGGCACGCTCGCGGAGCTCGTCGGGGAGCGGGCCGAGCCCGGAGGGCGGGATCCAGTCCTTCGCCCGTCGGCCCCAGGCGGCGATCTCCTCGGCCCGGTCCTCGGACACGTCGGCGGCCGCCATCGTGGTCTCGGCGGCGAGGACCTCACCCTCCAGCTCGTCGAGGACGGTCGCCCAGTCGGTGGCCCCCCGGTCGCCGCCGGCCGCCGGGGGACGGGGCGGGGTCATGCGGGGGTCGCGGCGAGGGACGCGGCGGCCTGCCGCCACGCGTCGCGGAGGGGCTCCACGATCTGGCGGCAGGAGGCGACCCGGTTGCGGTCGTGCTTGACGGTGGCGGTGGTCAGCTCGGTGATCAGCCAGGTGTAGAGCGCGGCCAGCCGGGGGCCGCCCTCCCAGACCTCGACGCGCAGGCTCGTGCGCAGCTCGAAGACGATGTCCTGGGCGTGGCGGAGCTGGTTGCCCGCCTCCTCGCGGTCGCCGGCGACCAGCGCGTTCTCGGCACGCTCGAGGTCCAGGGCCAGGCGGTCGTAGAGCATGACCAGCAGCTGCTGGGGCGAGGCGGTGGCGACCGAGTCGCCCAGGTAACGGGCACGCAGGGCGGCGGCTGCACTCATGGGAAGAGGACTCCTGGTTCAGGGGACGGAACGGGGGAGCGGCGGAGCGTGGTCAGTCCGAGGAGGTCGACCACTTGGGCAGGGAGGAGAGCTGGGAGGACAGCCACGAGGACTGGTTCTGCAGCGAGCTCAGCGCGGTCTCCATGGCGGTGAACTGCCGCGTCAAGGTCGCCCGGCGCAACTCCAGCCGCCGGTCCCAGTCCTCGATCCGCTTCTGGAGGTCTTTGGACTGGGCGTCCTGGGTCTCGGTTCGCTTCATCAGCGAGCCAGTCGTCGAGTCGGTGGCGTCCTTGGCCAGCTTCAGCAGCCGCTGGGCGATCCCCGGGACGGCGGCGGTGCCGTTGACCAGCCTCTGGCTGAGCTCCGGGGTGGCCTGAAGGGCGGCCTTGAACGTGTCCGCGTTGAAGACGATGCTGCCGTATCGGTCCAGCTGGAGACCGGCCGCGGCCGCCGAGCCGTCGTCGCCGATAGCGGAGGCCACCGCGTCGAGCACGTCGTTGGCCAGACCCCGCAGGGTGCTGTCGCCCTTGAGCACGGCGAGGGGGCTCCCGCTCGTGGTGCTCGTGTACAGCGAGATCGTGGTCAGGACGTCGTTGGCGGCTTTGACCAGCCCCTGGACGCCGGTGGCGACCGCTTCCGGGTCGCTGGTGACGCTGACGGTGACAGGGCCGCCGGTCTGAGTGACGCTCAGCGTGGTCCCGGGCAGCGCGTTGGTGAAGGTGTTGGTCGGCGATTTTACGTCGTATCCGACCGTGCCGTTGCCAACGGTCAGTCGCGCGTCGGTGCCGGTGGAGAACGCCTGGAAGCCGGCGCCCATAGAGAACCGGGAGCCGTCACCGGTCGCGGTGGAGGTGAGCTGCAAGCGGAATCCGGTGGTCGTGCTGACCGCGAGGGCAGTCACGCCCTTGGCCTGACCGTTGATGGCCGAGACGACGTCGGCCAAGGTGGCGCTCGCGGGGAGGCTGATCGCCTGTGACGTACCCGTGGCGGTGTTCGTGATCGTCACGGGCAGTGTCAGGTCGTAGGTGTCGGTGGGCGCCGCCCAGCTCTTGTCGCTGAGGATCGCGTGGTTTGCGGCGAGGGACGCGACGGTGAACGTGAGGGAGCCGGCGGTGGCCCCAGCAGTAGCGGTGGCGGTCACGCCGCCGCCGGAGCTGGTGGCCTTCACCGCGCCCCAGGTGGTGGCCTTGGTGAGCGCCTCGGCGGCGGTGCGCAGCGCATCGAACTTGGTGTTGACGGCGCGGTAGGCGTCGGCGTCGGCCTTGCTCGCGGTGAGCTTCTGCCTGAGCAGCGTCTGTGGGTTCGCCTCGACCGCCATCAGCTGGTCGATGAGGGAGGCGGTGTCCATGCCCGAGACGAGACCGACGTTCATGCCTGCCACGGTCGGTTCCTCCGGGGTGTGCGTACGGGGGGTGGAGAAGCCGGTGAGGGGGGAGGCCGAGGGCCTCCCCCCTCACCGGGTGGTGCTCAGGTGGTGCGACTCGATCAGCCCAGGAGCTTGAGGATGCCCTGCGAGGCCTGGTTGGCCTGCGCCAGCATCGCCGTACCGGCCTGGCTGAGGATCTGGGTCCGGGAGAAGTTGGTCATCTCCTGGGCCATGTCCGTGTCCCGGATCCGCGACTCGGCCGCGGACAGGTTCTCGATCGAGGTGTTCAGGTTGTTGATGGTGTGCTCGAACCGGTTCTGGATAGCACCCAGATTCGCGCGAGCCGTCGACACGGTGGTGATGGCGCCCTGAACGGTGTTGCTGTCGGTGATCACGGCAGCGCTGACGTCCACCGCCGCCAGCGAGACGGCGATGGTGTCGGCGCTGTCGTAGCCGACCTGGAACGTCGCGGTCGCTGCGGCAGTGGGGAACAGCTCAACACCGTTGAACTTGGTGTTGGTCTGAATGCGACCGATCTCAGTGGTCAGTGCGGTGAACTCGGCCGCAAGAGCCGCCTGAGAATTCGGGTTCTGGGTGCCGTTCTTGTGCTGCACCGCCAGGTCGTTCATGCGCTGCAGCATCGAGTGCACCTCGGTGAGGGCACCTTCCGCGGTCTGGACGACGGAGATGCCGTCCTGCGCGTTGCGGGCGGCGACCTTGAGGCCACCGATCTGCGAGCGCAGGCCCTCGGAGATGGCCAGGCCGGCCGCGTCGTCGGCAGCGCGGTTGATCCGGAAGCCCGAGGAGAGCTTCTCCAGCGACTTGCCCATCTGGCCGTCGGTGACGGACAGATTGCGGTAGGCGTTCATCGCCGCGATGTTGGTGTTGACGCTCAGACCCATGGTGTTCCTCCTTGGAAAGGGGTCTCACTGGTTCACCCGCTGCATCCGTGCTGCGAGCCTTGCCTCCTTGGTTACGGCTGGGACCGGCCGGACCTTGAGGCGAGTCGAAGGGTTTTTCTCGTCGCTGCCTCAGGCGGGGCGGGCGGTGGCCCGCGCGGCCTCGGCCCAGGGGTTGCGGTGGGCCGGCGGCGGCGCCGCGGTGCGGTGGGCGGGCACCGCCGCCGCAGGCCGGGGGGAGGGGAGCGGCGGGGCGTTGCGCCCGGCGACGCGGTCGACGTAGGAGCGCTGCTGGTTGCGGGCGCGGACGCCCCCGTCGGCCGGCACGGCCCGGCCCTCCCACAGTTCGCTCATGGCCGCGTGCAGCAGGGTGAGTGCGCGGGCGCGCATCTGGGAGACGCGCGACAGGGTGACGCCGAGGTCGGCGGCGATGTCGGTGAGCGACTCCCCACCGAAGAAGTTGCGCTCCACGACCTCGTCGAGCCGGTCGGGCAGCGCCCGGATCGCCTCGTGCAGGTAGCGGCTGCGCTCGCTGCGCAGCAGCGCCCGCTCGGGGGACTCGCCGGTGTCGGGCAGGTCGAGGGAGCCGCCGTCGGGCCCGCTGTCGGCGTCGATGCTCACCATCACCGCGCGGTGGACGTCGACCTGCAGCGAGTCCAGCTCCCTGGTGGCCATGCCGAGGCTGGCGGCGAGCTCCTCGCGGGTCGGTGGCCGGCCCAGCGACATGGCCAGGGCGTCCGCGGCGGCGTCGGTGCGCCGGGCGGCGGCCCGCACGCTGCGGCTGGCCCAGTCCCCGGAGCGCAGCTCGTCCAGGACCGCGCCCTGCAGGCGGGCCAGGGCGTACGTGGCGAAGGAGGCGCCCGCCGACGGGTCGAACCGGCGCGCCACCTCGACCAGCGCCACCCGGGCGCAGGAGAGCAGGTCCTCGCGGCTGACGTGGCTGGGCAGCGAGATGCGTGAGGCCACGGCGTTGACGGCGAACGCGGCCAGCGGCAGGTGCTCGGTCACGAGGGTGTCGACGTCCCGGGCGGGGAGGTCCCCGGCGGCGGGGGGCCGCGGGGCAGGGATCCGCTCGGACGCCAGGGCACGCGGTGGTCTCACGTCCCCTTCCTCGGCAGGCCGGGAGGCGAACGGGACCTGGTGCCCGAGGAATCCGTGTCGACTTGAGGACCTCGGCTTGAGGGGGCACGCCCCGGTGCCGATGGCAGTTGCTGAGAACCCGCTGGCAGCACCGAGGTCTGGCAGCCGGGGAGAGCGGAAGGACGGTGAGGGACGTGGACTACCAGCACCTGTCGACGTTGCTCTGGCGGGAACAGGAGCTGCTGGACCTGCTCCTGTTCAAGGCGGAGGAGAAGCAGTACCTGATCGTCACGGGCAAGACGCGCTGGCTGTCGCGCATCGCCCACGAGATCGAGGTCGTCCTCGACCAGCTGCGCACCCTCGAGGTGGAGCGCGCTGCCGCCACCGAGGTCATCGCCGCGCGCCTGGGTGTGGGTGCCAATCCGTCACTGCGCAAGCTCGCCGAGGCCGCCCCCGCGCCGTGGAACGACCTGTTCGGCAAGCACCACGAGGCGCTCCTGGTGCTGGTCACCGAGCTGCGCAGCCTGTCCGACGCCAACCGCGAGCTGATCGCGGGCGGCCTGGCCGCCATCGGGGACGCCCTGCTGTCGGTCAAGGCTCCCTCGGCCGGCACCTACGGCTCCACCGGCCGCAGCGACGAGCGGGCGCACCGCGCGGTCACCCTGGACGGAGCACTGTGAGTTCGTTCTCGGGTCTGAACGCTGCGACGACGGCGCTGTGGGCCGCGCAGCGCGGTCTCGACGTCGTCGGGCAGAACGTCGCCAACGTCAACACCGAGGGCTACTCCCGCCAGCGGGTGTCGCTGCAGGCGATGGGCGGCACCGCCGTCCCCGCCATCTACTCGGTGAGCGACGCCGTCGGCTCGGGCGTCGACTCCGACACGATCATCCGCATCCGGGACGCGTTCCTCGAGGGGCGCGGGCAGGTCGAGTCGGCGCGCACGGCGAGCCTCACGGTCTCCGACGACGTCCTCACCCAGGTGCAGACGGCGTTCCGTGAGCCGGGCGAGAGCGGCGTCCAGAGCATGCTGGCCGACGTGTGGGCCGGGTTCAGCGACCTGGTGAACAACCCGACCGAGCCGGCCGCGCGCAGCCAGGTGCTGGAGCGGCTGGACATCCTGGCCGGCGGCCTGCGCACCACCAGCGCGTCGCTGGACCAGCAGTGGACCCAGACCCGCGACAACCTGCAGGCGCTGGTCGCGGAGGTGAACTCCACCGCGGCGTCGATCGCCGAGCTGAACGCGTCGATCCAGGCGGCCGGCAACCTCGGTCTGCCGGTCAACGAGCTGAGCGACCGCCGTGACGGGCTGGTCCTCTCGCTGGCCAAGCAGGTCGGCGGCACGGCCGTCCCCGACGACGACGGCATGGTGAAGGTCCTCGTGGGCGGCACCACCGTGGTGTCGGGTGGCCGGGCCATCACGGTGCAGGCCGTCGGGGCGGCCGGTCTGGCCGGAGTGGGCTCCGGGGACGACCCGCGCGTCGTCACCGTCCCGGGCGGCACGACGGTGGCCCTTGGGGGCACCGGCGGCGGTCAGCTCCAGGCGCTGACGACGACGATCCCGAAGTACAGCCGGGAGCTCGACGCCGTCGCCCGCCAGCTGGTCACCGCGCTCAACGGCGTGCAGACCACCGGCTACGACACGGCGGGCGCGCCGGGCGAGCCGCTCATGGACGACGGTGCCGGGGGCACGGGTGCCACGGTGACCGCCGGCAACATCTCGCTCCGGCTCACCGACCCGGCGAAGCTCGCCGCGGCCTCGGTGCGGCCCGCTGACCTGGGTGGCGCGGTCTCCGGCGACGGCATCAACGCCGACCGGTTCGCCCAGCTCGGCCTGGCCGCCAACGGCGTCGACGTCAACTACCGGGCCCTCGTCGTCGCCCTGGGCGTGGAGGCCTCCGTGGCCGCCCGCGACCTGAAGGTGCAGACGGTGATCTCCACGCAGGTGGACGCGGCGCGGGAGTCGGTGTCGGGCGTCAACCTCGACGAGGAGATGACCTCCATGCTGTCGTTCCAGCACGCCTACAACGCCGCGGCCCGCATGGTCACCGCGATCGACGAGGCCCTGGACAAGCTCATCAACGGCACCGGCGTCGTGGGGCGCTGATCCTGATGCGCATCACCCACCGGGCCGTCACCCAGACCGCCCTCAACGGCCTCAACAGCAACCTGTCGGCGGTGAACAAGCTGCAGCAGCAGCTGACGTCGGGCAGGCAGATCAGCATGCCGTCGGACTCGCCGACCGGCACCAACAAGGCCATGCAGGTCCGCCAGGAGCAGAGCGCGACCACGCAGTACGCGCGCAACATCTCCGACGGCAAGACCTGGCTCGACGCCACCGACAGTGCCCTGAGCTCGGTCATGAGCCAGGTGCAGCGGGTCCGGAACCTGACCGTGCAGGCCATGAACACCGGCAGCATGTCGGAGACCTCGCGCGAGGCCATCAGCGCCGAGATCGTCGCGCTGCGCGAGAGCCTGCTCGGCATCGCCAACCAGACCATCGCCGGCCGGCCGATCTTCGGTGGCGTGACGACCGGGAGCCGGGCCTACGACACGGCGACCGGCGGCTACGTCGGCGTCGACGGCACCGCGCTGGTACCCGAGGTGGTCGTGCGCCGCCGCATCTCGAGCACCGAGGAGGTGAGGATCGACGTGACCGGCCCCGAGGTGTTCGGCCCCCCCGGCGGTGACCTGTTCGGTCTGGTCGGGAACGTCGCGGACCACGTGACCAGCGACCCGTCCGCGCTGGGGGCCGACCTGACCGCCCTGGACGTCGCGATCGACCGGCTGCTCAGCGCGACCTCGACGATCGGCGCCCGGTCGGCCCGCCTGGAGGCCGCCGGTCAGGTGAACTCCGACCTGCAGCTGACGCTGAAGACCCAGCTGGCATCGGTCGAGGACATCGACATGCCCAAGACGATCATGGAGCTCAACCAGCAGCAGGTCGGCTACGAGGCGGCGCTGCAGGCCACGGCCAAGGTCATCCAGCCCACCCTGCTGGACTTCCTGCGATGACGCTGTCCGCGGTGGCGACGCTCCCCCTGCTGTCGCTCACCGAGGCGCTGCCCGGCTTCCCGGGGCACCGTGACTACGTGCTGGTCACGGCGGACGGCGACGGCCGGCTGTTCTGGCTGCAGTCGATGGCGCCCGAGGGGCCGCGGTTCCTCGCCATCGACCCGGGCATGTACTTCCCGGGGTACGCGCCGGTGCTGCCCCGGTCGGTGCGCGCCGACCTGGAGCTCGCCGACCCGACGGAGGCCCGCGTGTACTGCCTCGTGACGGTCCCGGCCGAGGGGCCGGCGGCGGCCACGGCGAACCTGCGGGCCCCGATCGTGGTCAACCCGGCGAACTGGCGGGCCACCCAGGTGGTCCTGCCGGACTCCACCCATCCGATCCGGCGTCCCCTGCGCCGATAACTGAGGAGGGCGGCGCACCGCCCGGGGCCCGGACGGCGCCCGGCGGTCCCGCCCGGCACCACCGCCAAGGACGGCTCCCACACACACCCATGGAGGGGTACCCATGCTCACTCTCACCCGCAGCGTCGGCGAGACCATCCGCATCGGCGACGACATCGAGGTGCACGTCGTCGAGGTCCGTGGCGGCACGGTGCGCCTGGGGTTCAAGGCCCCGCGGGAGGTGACCATCCACCGCGAGGAGGTCTACCGGCAGATCGCCGAGGCCAACCTGCTCGCGGCCCAGGTCACCGCCGACACGCTCGGCGCGCTCGCCGCGTTCGCCCCCGCGGCGGTCGGCGCGCCCGAGTCGGCTCCCGACGGCGCCGCGACGGAGGCACCCGAGGCCCCGGCGGGCACGCCCGCGGGTCGCGGGAGGGCCGCGGAGGACGCCGCCGGCTGACAGATCTGACCGGGGGATGACCCCCCGCAGCTGGCGAGACCTGCCGAGCACCGCATCGGCCGGTTCCGATCCGCCACCGACACGGGCAAGACCTGCCGAAGAGAAGGCCCGACAACTGCGTTCGGCACAGCGAGTGTTGTGCTGCCTCTTGGCGTTGCATGCGCGAGAGTTGCCCCAAGCACGTCACAGGGGGCGATCACCATGCAACAGAGCGCAGTCACCGCGACCGGCATCGACGCCGGCGACCTCGGCACCGAGTCCGACACCGTGGTCGTGCACGTCCAGCTGCGGCCGCGTCGCGGGTCGACCCGGCGCTGCCTGGCGGCGCTGGCCGAGCTGGCCGGGGTCCACCCCGACGTCTCCTTCGACCTCACGGGGCTGAGCAAGGACGACCGCGTCGTCCGCGTCACCGTCGGCGTGGAGCTCGGCCCGCGCGCCGCGGTCGCCCGGTTCTCGCCCGAGGCGCAGGCGGCGTACGCCTTCGTGAGCGCCATCTTCACGACGCTGTACGACCACATGCCCGTCTACACCGTCGAGCCGAGCGGGGCCGAGCGGGCCGCCGCGGCCGACCTGATGAGCCGCCTGGAGTCGGGGTCGGCCACGCCCGCCGCCGTCCCCGCCCCGCGCCAGCCCCTGCCGGCCGAGCAGATCCCGGCCTGAACCCTCCCCGGGCGCCCTGCGTGGTGCCCGGCGCGGCCACGTCTTCCCCACACAGTCGCCCAGGAGTCCCGGTGTCCGACCGCATCCCCACCTCGTCCGACGTCCCCGCCGCGGCGCGCGGCCGCGCACCCCTCGTCTTCGGCGGCCTCCCCGAGGCCGAGGGCTGGGCCCTCGCCCCGATCACCCCGCGCGACCGGGTGCACTTCCGGGTCGACCGCGAGCTGCCCCTGGAGGAGTTCCGGCGCGAGCTGCCGGACGGCGTCACCGTCAGCTATGACCAGGGCGACGGCCTCTACCGGGTGGACGGCGCGTGCGGCTCGGCGCAGGTGCTGGCCGACTGGGTGCGGGCCTGGTGCGCCGGGCGCGGCTGCACGACGGTGGGCCTGCGGGCGGAGACCGACGTGCGGCGACGGGCCGCCCGCGACCTGCCGCCGGCCTACCTCGACGAGCTGTGCCGCCACTACCTGCCGGTGAGCCTCAAGCGGCTGCAGCGGAACATGAGCACCCTGCGGCTGCACCTGCCCGACCCCGACGACCTCACCCAGCAGGTGAGCGAGTGGATCCTCAAGGCGGTCGGGCAGTACGACGAGACCAAGGGCGTGCCGTTCGGGGCGTTCCTCGCCACGCAGCTGTCGAAGTGGGTGCACGACCTGGGCCGCAACGCCCACGGCCGCACCGCCGCCGACACGGAGAACAAGCAGCAGAAGGCGATCGCGGCCTTCACCGCCGAGCACCAGCGCAAGCCGAGCGAGAAGGAGCTGGCCGCCTACATGGGGCAGAGCGTCGCGACGCTGCGGCGCAACTCGCAGACGGTGGCGACCCTGAACGGGCTGCGCAACCTGCAGTCGCTGGACGGCGGGCCCGAGGGCACCGAGATCATGCTGCCCGACACCAGCGAGGCGCCCGACGAGATCATGGGCGAGGCGGAGCAGACGCTGCTGTCGCACGCGCTGACCGCCGCCTGCGCCCCGGACCCGACCGCGCGGCCGGACCAGCGGGCCGGCCAGCCCAACGTGCTCGGCTGGGCCACCTGGTACCTGACCACCTGGGGTGGCAGGACCAAGACGCAGCTGTCGGCCGACCTGGGCACGTCGGTGCGGAACATGAACGTCCACGCCGACCGCGTCGAGCGCAGCCTCAAGCAGCGGCTCGCCGAGCTCGCGGACTGATCCGTTCCGTCGGGAGAAAAGGGGCGGGGGACGGGTCGAATGCGCCGCCGGCCTGCCGATATCTCCTTCGTGATGGAACGCACGGGTCCCCGCCGCGACGGTGGGACCGTGCCGGGGCGGGACGGCGCCCGATGAGCGCCCTCGCCGCGGGAGAGCCCACCCCTGACGTGCTCCTGCCGCACTGGCTGGCCGCCACCGACCGCGAGCAGCTGGCCGCCGTCGTGCGCCGGGCGCTGGAGGACTCCAGCGTGCACCCGGTCGCGGCGGTGCACCTCGCCGACGTCCTGACCGAGCTGCACGTGGCGGCCGCGCGCGACGCCGTCTGGCCGGCGTCGGCCGCCCGCGTGCGGCGGGTGACCGGCTGGGGCGCCGACGTCCTCCCGGTGCGGCTGTCCGCGCGCGAGCTCGCCAGCGTCCTGGACCTGCCCGCCCTCCCGCCGCCCGTGCGGACCGCGCTCGGCCGGGGCCGCGTGTGACCACCGGTCCGGGCGGGGGCTCCGGCCTGCTGCAGCGGCTGCGCCCCGTGCCGGTGACCGTGGCCGACCTGCGACGGGCGGTGGCCGACGCCGTGCCGCAGCTCCGGACGCCGCGGCTGCGGATCACCCTCGTCGAGGACCGGGTCGACGGCCCGGTGCTCGTGGTCGTGGAGGGCGAGCGGCGCCAGCGGGTGCCGCTGCGCGACCTCGCCGAGGACATGACCGACGCCCGTGTCGCCCCCGGGCCGGACTCCCTGGCCGCGGCGCTCGCCGCCTGGGTCGAGTCGCGGCCCGTGCCGGACACCGCCGCGGCCGAGGCCGGGATCGCCGTCCTGGACTGGACCGACCGGAGGCAGACCGCGATCGGCTGGCGGGTCGTCGTCCGCCGGGGGCGGACCGCCCTGCCCTGGACGCCGTCGGCCGGACTCGGCCCGCGCGAGGTGCACCGGGTGCGGGCGGACGCCGCCCACCGGTCCGCGGCGGTCGCCGGCGAGCTGCGGGTCGAGGGACCGGTGGCGCTGTGGTCCCACCCGGAGGTGCCGCTGCTGGCCTCAGCGGTGCTGGTGCGCCCCGAGCGCCTGCTCGACCGGATCGCCGCGGCGGGCCTGGAGGTGGCCGACCCCCACGTGGTCGTCACCCCGAGCTCCGCGGTGGCGTGTGCCGGCGCGGGTGTCGCCGCCCGCCTCGCCGGGGAGACCGGCGAGGCGTGCGTGCGCCTGCCGTGGCAGCAGCTCGCCCGGCTCCGCTGGCTGTAGAAGGACCTCGTCCCCTCACCGCTCGCGGGCTCGCGGCGAACCTCTGGACGCGGCCGACCGGGTCGGGTCGTCGGCCGGCTCCCGTTCAGCTGAGCAGGCCGAACTCCCAGTGCCAGGGCTCGGGCTTCTCGCCACCGGGCCGGGCCCACTCCGGCTGGACGAACCCGAAGCGCCCCGCGTTCTCCGCCATCCACGTGTTCTGCGCCGTCCCGGCGACGTTGATCCCGCCGCACAGGTCGACCGCCAGCGCCCACCCGTGGTTCGACGTCCCGGGCACGGCGGCCAGGGCCGGCTTGGCGCGGAACGCCGTCACCTGGGCGGCGTGGGACCGGTAGGAGTCGGTGATGCACAGCGCGCGGCCGAAGGCCGCCTCGAAGGCGGTGGCCATCGCCGTGTAACCGGCGGCGGCGTCGCACCGCAGGGAGTGCCCGCGGGCGATCGTGCAGAGCGTGCCCGCCGGGATCCTCCCGTTCGACCAGCCACCCCACGCGGGGCTGACCGGGCCCACGGGCGTCGGGGGCGCGCCGCACGCGCCCCGGCCCGCGGTACCGGCCGGCAGGGCCGGGTTCGGCTCGGCCGGGCCGGGCAGGGTGGCCCGCACCGCGCCGGTGGCGTCGGACAGCGTCCGCACGCCGACCTGGTAGGTCGCGGCCGAGGCGGCGACGACCTGCCCCTCGCCGAGGTAGACCCCGACGTCCGTCCCGCCGTCTGCGAAGACGAGGTCGCCGACCTGGAGCTGGGACAGCGGGACGGCCGCCCCCCGGGTCCACTGCTCGGGAGAGCCGGTGGGCAGCGCGTACCCCGCCAGCAGCCACGCGCCGGCGGCCAGCCCGCCGCAGTCGTAGCCGTCCGGACCGGCGCCGCCGGGCACGTACGGCTTGCCGAGCTGGGCCAGCGCGCTGCTGACGGCCGCCACGGTCTCGGCCGGCAGCACGGTCACCGGCCGGCTGCCGACGACGGCCCACGCCACACCGGGGACCGGCTGGCCGGCGCCGTCGAGGGCGGGGGAGAAGCCGGGCGGCAGCGCCGCCGGGTCGGCCAGGGCGGCCGCCGGCGGCGGCGTGATGCCGGCCGCGGCCAGCGCCCCCAGGTGGTCCTGCCAGCGGCGCAGCGCCTGCTCGTTGGTCTCCTGCTGCGCGCCCGCCGACGGCACGGTGCCGAGTGCGGCCAGCTGGGCGGTGACGTCGGTGCGCAGCCCGCCGCTGTGCGCCCGCACGTCCGCGAGGACGGCCGCGGCCTGCCGCTCCACGGTGGCGACGGCGGCCTGCGCGGTGGCCACCCGCTCGACCGCGATCGCCAGGGCCGCCGCGGCACGGTCGGCCCGGACGACGACCCGCTCCAGGTCCCGCCCGGAGAGCTCCGCCAGCGCCGCCTCGCGCAGCACGTCGGCGGTGGCGGCCGGGTGCCGCACGCTCAACGTGAGGAGGGGGTGCCGCGCCTCGGGAGAGGTCCGGTAGAGCGCCGCGGCGCGGGCCCCGACGTCGGTGCGGGCGGTGGCCACGGCGTCGCGGGCGGCGCGCTCGGCGTCCTGCGCCTGCTGCAGCTCGGCCCGGCGGGCGGCGAGGTCCTGCTGCAGCGCCCGGTAGTGGTTCGCGCCGTCGAGCATCGTGCCCTGCGCGGCCAGCGCCAGGCTGGTGCTGTCGGTGGGTTCGGCCGCGCTGCCGGGAGCCTGCGTCCCCGGGGCCAGCAGGCCGGCGAGGACCGGCAGCACGAGACCGAGGGCGGCCAGCGACACCCGCACCTGCCAGTGGCGACGACCGGCGGGGGCGCCGTCGGGCCGCGCGCGGCCGGTGCCCCGCCGCGACCGCGACCTCGCGCGGGAGCGAACCTTCCGGGCCGGGGGACGCCGCCGGGCGGCACCCGGCCGGCCGGCTGGGGGAGTGGAGCCGTCGGCCCGGGCGGCGAGCGTCGCCCGCAACGCCCGGACCTGCTCGGGAGTGAGCGCGGGACGCGCCGAGGCCGCTGCGGGGCGAGGACGAGTGGCGGGGGCCCGGCCGGCGGGAGTCGTCGTGGTGGCGGGGGTCGTGCCGGCGGTGGCGCGCGGGCCGCCGGTCCGGGTGGCCTGGCGGAGGGCAGCCTGGCGGGCGGTGGCCTGGCGGAGGGCGGCCTGGCGGGCGGCGGCGACCAGCGCCGCCTGGCGTTCGGCCGGCGTGCCGCCGGGACGGGAGCCCCTCGTGCGCGGTGCGGGCACTGCGGATCCCCCGGCGTCCTCGTCGTACGTGGCCGGCTCCGCGATGTGCAGCGGAGCTCTCGGCCGTCGTATCGACGGACGCGGCGGGTGCCCGGAGGGCTCCGGGCGCCGGCGTCACCCCTCCGGGGGAGGGTGGATCGCGGGTGGCACCCGATCGGCGTAGCGGTCAGCGACCGGCGGGGGTGCGCTTGGCGGGGGGCCACCAGCCGCCGTGGTGGTGCTCGAGGGGGATGCGCAGCTCGCCGCCGTCCTCGGTGGAGACGACCAGCTCGACCTGCGCGACGCGGCGGTCGGCGCCGTCGAGGCGGACCACCTCACCGGTGGCCAGGGGGACGGGCGGGAGGGTCAGGTCGTCCTCGGGCGAGGACTCGGCCATGGGACTCCTCCCCGGGAGGCGCGGCTGGACGGTGTTCATGCTGCCCGAGACGCCGAGGTCCCGTCGCCCGGGTGGACGACGGGACCTCGGAGGCCGGTTCTCAGCGGTCGGCGATGTCCACGAACGCCCGCTCGGTCTCGCCGGTGTACACCTGGCGCGGGCGACCGATCTTGGTGGACGGGTCGGCGATCATCTCGCGCCACTGGGCGATCCAGCCGGGCAGCCGGCCGAGGGCGAACAGCACGGTGAACATCCGCGTCGGGAAGCCCATCGCCCGGTAGATCAGCCCGGTGTAGAAGTCGACGTTCGGGTAGAGCTTGCGCTGGATGAAGTAGTCGTCGCTGAGCGCGATCTCCTCCAGCTGGCGGGCCAGGTCGAGCAGCTGGTTGTCCCCACCGAGCTTGTCCAGCACAGCATCGGCGGTCTTCTTCACGATCGCCGCGCGCGGGTCGTAGTTCTTGTAGACCCGGTGCCCGAAGCCCATCAGCTTGACGCCGGGCTCCTTGTCCTTCACCCGCTGCACGAAGCGGTTGATGTCGCCGCCCTCGCGCTGGATGGACTCGAGCATCTCCAGCACCGACTGGTTGGCCCCGCCGTGCAGCGGACCGAACAGGGCGTTGATGCCGGCCGACACCGAGGCGAAGAGGTTGGCGTTCGAGGAGCCGACCAGGCGCACCGTCGACGTCGAGCAGTTCTGCTCGTGGTCGGCGTGCAGCACGAAGAGCATGTCCAGTGCCGCGGCGAGCTCGGGGTCGACCTCGTAGGGCTCGGCGGGGAACCCGAAGGTCATCCGGAGGAAGTTCTCCGTCAGCCCCAGCGAGTTGTCGGGGTACAGGAACGGCTGCCCGACGGACTTCTTGTACGCGTAGGCGGCGATCGTGGGCAGCTTGGCCAGCAGCCGCAGCGTCGAGATCTCGACCTGCTCGTCGTCGAACGGGTCCAGGGAGTCCTGGTAGAAGGTCGACAGGGCGCTGACCGCCGAGGACAGCACCGGCATGGGGTGCGCGTCGCGGGGGAAGCCCTTGAAGAACTGCTTGAGGTCCTCGTGCAGGAGGGTGTGCCGCCGCAGCCGGCAGTCGAAGTCGGCCAGCTGCTGGGCGTTGGGCAGCTCCCCGTAGATCAGCAGGTAGCTGGTCTCCAGGAAGCTGGCCTTGCCGGCCAGCTGGTCGATCGGGTAACCGCGGTAGCGCAGGATCCCGGCGTCACCGTCGATGTAGGTGATCGCCGAGGTGCACGACGCCGTGTTGACGAAGCCGATGTCGAGAGCGACCTGGCCGGTCGTGGCCAGGAGCTTGCTCGTGTCGATGCCGTCCGCGCCCTCCGTCGCGGGGACGACGGGAAGGGGCAGGTCTCCACCGGGATAGCGCAGGGATACGTCGGCGGTGCCGGCGGGTGCGCTCGCTGTCTCGCTCATCAGATGCGCACGCTACTCAATACCGGTCCGTAGGGCACCTGCCGGTCTCGGGGCGGTCAGGCGGAGGAGGGGACGGCCGGCGTCGCGCCGTGCCCCTGTCCCGTGCCCGCGGCGTCCGGGGCCGACCACAGTGGCGAGGCGACCAGCCGTTCCAGCCGGTCGAGGACGCCGTCGGCGAACACCGGCCGGCGGCCCGTCTCGGGGACCCGGAACGGGGCGTCGAGGCGCCGGAGGACGGCGGCGAGCAGGTACGCCCGCATGGTGTCGTCGAACAGCCCCGGCACCCCGACGCGGACCGCCCCCGCCCGGCCGGTCGCGGGGGCCCGCGACCGGCCGGTGCGGCTCAGGGGTGGGTCATCGACAGGACGTCGAGCGCCTCGTCGAGCTGGGCCTCGGTGAGCTTGCCCTGCTCCACGTAGCCGCGCTCCACGACCACCTGTCGGATCGTCTTCTGCTCGGCCAGCGACTGCTTGGCGACCTTGGCGGCCTCCTCGTAGCCGATGTACTTGTTCAGCGGCGTCACGATCGACGGCGAGGACTCGGCGTAGGCCCGGCACTGATCGACGTTGGCGACGATCCCGTCGACGCAGCGGTCGGCGAGCAGCCGGCTGACGTTGGCCAGCAGGCGGATCGACTCCAGCACGTTGCGCGCCATGAGCGGCAGGGTCACGTTGAGCTCGAAGACACCGGTGGTGCCGGCGTAGGTCACCGCGGCGTCGTTGCCGATCACCTGGGCGCCGACCTGGATGACCGCCTCGGGGATCACCGGGTTGACCTTGCCCGGCATGATCGAGCTGCCCGGCTGCAGGTCGGGCAGGAAGATCTCGCCGAGCCCGGTGCGCGGCCCCGAGCCCATCCACCGCAGGTCGTTGGCGATCTTCACCAGGCCGACGGCGATGGTCTTGAACTGACCCGAGGCCTCCACCAGGGCGTCGCGCGAGCTCTGCGCCTCGAAGTGGTTGCGGGCCTCGGAGAGCGGCAGGTCCAGGTCGGCGGCGAGCCGGTCGATGATCGCCGCGGCGAAGCCGGGCGGGGTGTTGATGCCGGTGCCGACCGCGGTGCCGCCCAGCGGCAGCTCGCCGACGCGGGGGAGGGAGGCCTCCAGCCGCTCGACCCCGTAGCGGACCGCCGCGGCGTACCCGCCGAACTCCTGGCCGAGGGTGACCGGGGTGGCGTCCATCAGGTGGGTGCGGCCGCTCTTGACGACCTCGGCGAACTCCGCTTCCTTGCGGGCGAGGGAGGCCTCGAGGTGCCGCAGCGCCGGGATGAGGTCGCGGACGATCGCCTTCGTCGCGGCCACGTGGATCGCCGACGGGAAGACGTCGTTGGACGACTGCGAGGCGTTGACGTGGTCGTTCGGGTGCACCGACGAGCCCAGCGCCTCGGTGGCGAGGGTGGCGATGACCTCGTTGGTGTTCATGTTGCTCGACGTCCCGGAGCCGGTCTGGAAGACGTCGATGGGGAAGTGCTGGTCCCAGTCGCCCTGGGCCACCGCGCCGGCGGCGGTGCCGATCGCGTCGGCGACCTCCTGCGGGAGCACGCCCAGCGAGGCGTTGACCGCGGCGGCCGCGCCCTTGATGGCGGCGAGGGCGCCGATCAGCTCGCGCTCGATGGGCGTGCCGGAGATCGGGAAGTTCTCGACGGCGCGCTGGGTCTGCGCCCGCCACTTCGCCCAGGCGGGGACCCGCACCTCGCCCATGGAGTCGTGCTCGATGCGGTACTCGTCCTGCCCTGCGCCGTCCTGCTGTGGGGCCACGCTGCGCTCCCGGTTCGTGGTGTGTCGGATCAGTGCTCCGCCCGCGACCCTAGAGGGCTCGCGCGGGCCGCTCGGGACGGACGCCGTCCCTGCCGCCCGCACGGGGACGACGGTCCTGGTCGCGGCGGCGGGTGGCCCCTAGCATGCCGACCGGCCGTCCGGCCTCCCTCTGGACCCGAGGACCGCCATGTCCCAGCCGCCGTCGAACCCGCCGCCCGGCGCCCCCGAGCCGCCGGGCGGACAGCCCGGCCGCCGGGGCCCGGACGACGAGGAGACCCAGCAGCTCGCCCCGTCCGGTCCGGACGACACGACGACGCAGCGGCTCGGCGGGGACGGCGGGACGACGCAGCAGATCAGGCCCGGGGACGTGCCGCCGCCCCCGGTTGCGGAACGGCAGGACACCCGGCGGTTCGGCCCGCCGCAGGCCGGTCAGCAGCCACCGGGGTACGGCCCGCCACCGGGCTACGGCGCGCCCCCGGGGTACGGCGCGCACCCGGGGTACGGAGCGCCCCAGGGGTACGGAGCGCCCCAGGGGTACGGCCCGGGACACGGACCGCCGCCCGGGTACGGCCAACCGCCCTACGGACCGCCGCCGGGCTACGGCCGGCAGCCGCCGTACGGGGGGCCGCCCTACGGGCAGGTGCCCTACGGCCAGCCGCCGTACGGGCCGCCCCCTCCCGGCCGCAGCCGGCGGACCGCGGTCCTCGCCGCGGTCGTCGCCGGCGTCGTGGTCCTCGCCGCCGTCGCCGTGGGGCTGTTCTTCCTCCTGCGCGACGACGGCTCCGGCCCCTCGTCGCGGACGACGGAGCCCTCCGCCTCGCCGTCGGAGTCCGCGCCGACCGGGCCCCCGCGCCGGACCGCGACCCCCAGCCGGCCGGTCCCGGCGCCGGCGCCCGCACCGGAGCCCTCCGGTGGACCGGACGTGCCGGCCGGTCGGCCGCCGGGCACCCTCGGCGACGACCCGGCGCTCGACGCCCTGGCCCAGCAGTGCTCCGAGGGCGACTGGACCGCCTGCGACACCCTCTACCTGGAGAGCGGGATCGACTCGGCGTACGAGGCCTACGCCGAGACCTGCGGTGGCCGCAACGAACCCGACCCGGGCGGCTGCGTGGGCCGCTACGCCGAGGGGGCGGCCGGTGGCATCCCGGCCGGCCTGCCGCCGGCCCAGCCGGCCCCGACCGGGATCGGCGACGAGGACGTCCAGCAGGTGGCCGACGGCTGCGAGGCCGGGATCATGGCCTACTGCGACATCCTCCGGCTGGCCACGCTCGACGAGACCGATCCGGCGCTGCGGCCCTACGGCGAGTACGGGCTCACCTGTGGCGGCCGCAACGAGCCGAGCGACACCGCGTGCACAGACCTGTACCCGGCCTGACGACGGTCCCCGCGAGCCGGGCGGTCCACTAGCGTCGGGGCCCGTGAGCACGAGCCCGGACGCCGTCCCCGACCCCGCCCCCGCCGTGCGCGCCTCCGACGCCGACCGCGAGGTCCTCGTCACCCGGCTGCAGAAGGCCCTGGCCGAGGGCCGGATCGACCTGCACGAGTTCGGCGAGCGGGTGGAGGGCGTCTACGCCGCCGTCACGACCGCGGAGCTGGGGAGGTTCGTCGCCGACCTGCCACCGGACGCGCCGCCGCCGGTGGAGATCGTGGGCACCCGCGTCCCCGAGTCGATGACGGCGGTGTTCGGCGACATCAAGCTGGAGGGCACCGCCGACGTGCCGCGGGACGTCTCGACGGTCTTCGGCGACATCCGCCTGGACCGGCGGAACCTGCGCACCGACGCCGACCGGGTCGAGCTGGTGCTCGGCACCGTGTTCGGGGACGTCGACGTGATCGTCGCCGAGGGCGTCGACGCCGAGATCTCCGGCTGGACGGTGTTCGGCGACAAGAGGACCCAGCTCGCGCCGGTGCCCCGGCTGGCCGGCACCCCGCGCGTCGTCGTCCGGGCGCGGACGGTGTTCGGCGATCTCAAGCTGCGCAGCCTGGCGCCGGGGGAGTCGCCGAGCCGCTGGCGGGCGGTCATGGACCGCCTCGCCCAACGGCACCTGCCCCCGCCGCCTCCGCTCCCGCCCCGCCCGCCGGTCTGACCCCGGCCGGACCCGGGCCCGGCCGGGGCCAGAGGCCCGCCGCGAGCTCGCGAGCGGTGAGGGGGGACGGGGTCCTTCGTCAGTTCTCCCGGTCGAACGGCACCGCGGAGTACGCGCGCAGCTTGGCCAGCGAGTGCAGGCTGTCGATGGAGCGGATGGTGCCCGAGCGGGAGCGCATGACCAGCGACTGCGTGGTGCAGCCACCGGCCCGGTACTGCACGCCGCGCAGCAGCTCGCCGTCGGTGATGCCGGTCGCGACGAAGAAGACGTCACCGCGGACCAGGTCGTCGATGTGCAGCACCCGGTCGAGGTCGTGACCGGCCGCGACGGCCTTGTCCCGCTCCTCGTCGTCCTTGGGCCACAGCCGGCCCTGCAGCGCACCACCCATGCACTTGAGCGCGCAGGCGGCGATGATCCCCTCCGGGGTGCCGCCGATGCCCAGCAGCAGGTCGACGCCGGTGCCCTCCCGGGCGGCGGCGATCGCACCGGCGACGTCGCCGTCGGTGATGAACTTGATCCGGGCGCCGGCCTCGCGCACCTCGTGCACCAGCTGCTCGTGCCGCGGGCGGTCGAGGATGCAGACGGTGACGTCCTCGGTCGAGATGCGCTTGGCCTCGGCCACCCGGCGGATGTTCTCCGCGACCGGGACGGTGATGTCGACGACGTCGGCGGCGGCCGGGCCGGTGGCGAGCTTCTCCATGTAGAAGACGGCCGACGGGTCGTACATGGCCCCGCGGTCGGCGACCGCCATGACCGCGATGGCGTTGGGCATGCCCTTGGCCATGAGCGTCGTGCCGTCGATCGGGTCGACCGCGACGTCGCACTCCGGACCGTTGCCGTCACCGACCTGCTCGCCGTTGTAGAGCATGGGCGCCTCGTCCTTCTCGCCCTCGCCGATCACGACGACGCCCTTCATGCTGACCGTGCCGATGAGCGCGCGCATCGCGTCGACCGCGGCGCCGTCCCCGCCGTTCTTGTCCCCGCGCCCGACCCACCGGCCCGCGGCCATGGCCGCCGCCTCCGTGACGCGGACCAGCTCCATGGCCAGGTTGCGGTCGGGAGCCGGACGGTCGGCGCGGAAGGTGCCGCCGTGGGGGGTCAGGGGGCCTTCGGGGAGCGGCAAGGACACGGGACCTCCTGGGAAAGGACCCCGTCCTCCCCGCCCTCGGCAAGCTCAGGGTGGGGCCCGGGACGGGGCACGTACGCGTGGCGGCAGAGCGGGGGAGCAGTGCTGCGATCCTAGGGGAATGACCGGAGCCGGCCCGACGAGCCAGCCCCCCGCCGGGGCAACGCCCACCCCCTCGCCCGCGATCGAGCGGGCCAACCGCATGAGTGCGGCCAACATGATCCGGTCGCTGGTCCCGCTCGTGGTCATCTGCCTGCTGATCGTCGCCTGGGTGACGTTCCGGCAGCCGGACGTGGACCCGGTCCGCGAGGTCGACCCCAGCAGCACCCTCCAGCTGGCGGCGGCCCGCGCCGGCTACCCGCTGGTCGCCCCGGCCGGCCTGCCCGACGGGTACCGGGTCACCAGCGCCCGCACCGACGCCGGCGGCGCCGACGCCGGGGACCCGGTGACCCTCGAGCTGGGCTACGTCACCCCGTCGGAGGAGTTCGCCGGCTACGTGGTCAGCGACGACGCCCGCGCCGACGCGGTCACCGGCGTCCTGGCCGGCGCCGAGGAGGAGGACACCGTCGACGTCGACGGGCAGCCCTGGACCCGGTCGACCACCGCGCGCGGGGAGACGGCGCTGTGGCGCGAGGACGCCGGGGTGACGGTGCTCGTCACCGGCTCCGCGACCGACGACGAGCTGACCGAGGTGGCCGGCGCGGTGCGGCCCTACTCGGGCTGATCACCCGGCGCGGCCGAGGCCAGGCGCTCCCGGGCGCGGTCCAGCCAGTGCTGGCACAGCTCGGCCAGGGCCTCGCCTCGCTCCCACAGGGCCAGCGACTCCTCGAGGGTGAGCCCGCCGGCCTCCAGCTTCCGGACGACGTCCGCGAGCTCCTCTCGGGCCTGCTCGTAGGTCGTCGTCGGCTCGTTCGTCGGCTCGCTCACGGCTGCACATCCTCCCTGTCGACGCGCACCGGCAGCCGGCCGCCCGCGACCCGCACCGTGAGCCGCTCGTCGTCGGCCACCTCGGCGGGGTCGCGGACCAGGGCGCCGTCGGCCCGCTGCAGCACCGCGTAACCACGCTGCAGCGTCGCCGCGGGGGACAGTGCCGCGACCCGCGCGCGGGCGTGCTCCAGGTCGCGCTCGGCGCCCTCCACCCGGTGGGTGAGCGTGCGGCGGGCCCGGGTGCGCAGCGCCAGCACGTCCTCGGCGCGGCCGTCCAGCAGCCGCTCGGGGGCGGCCAGCGCCGGCCGGCTGCGCACGCTGTCCAGCCAGCGTTGCTGCTGGTCCAGCCGGGCGGCCAGCAGGTGCCGGGCGCGGGCCCGCAGGCCGTCGACCAGCCGGCGCTGCTCGCCGATCTCGGGGACCACCCGGTGGGCGGCGTCGGTGGGGGTGGCCGCCCGGACGTCGGCGGCGTGGTCGACCAGCGTGGTGTCGGTCTCGTGGCCGACGGCGGTGACCACGGGGGTGCGGCAGGCGGCGATCGCCCGGACCAGCCCCTCGTCGGAGAACGGCAGCAGGTCCTCCACCGAGCCGCCGCCGCGGGCGACGACGATGACCTCCACGGCCGGGTCGGCGTCCAGCCGGCGCAGCCCGTCGATCACCGAGGCGGCGGCGCTGGGCCCCTGCACCAGGCTGTGGTGGACGGCGAAGCGCACGGCCGGCCAGCGACGCCGGGCGGTGACCAGGACGTCGCGCTCGGCGGCGCTGTCCCGGCCGGTGACGACCCCGACGACGGCCGGCGCGAACGGCAGCGGGCGCTTGCGGGCGGCGTCGAACAGACCCTCGGCGGCCAGCAGCCGGCGGATCCGCTCGATGCGGGCCAGCAGCTCACCCAGCCCCACCGCGCGGATCTCGGTGGCCCGCAGCGAGAAGGAGCCGCGGGCGATGTAGTAGTCGGGCCGGGCCCGCACGATGACCCGGGCGCCCTCGGTCAGCTCCAGGCCCGGCCGGTCGGCGACGTCCCGGGCGCAGGTGACCGGCACCGAGAGGTCGGCCGCCGGGTCGCGCAGCGTGAGGAAGACGGTGGCCGACCCGCGCCGCGACAGCTGGGCGATCTGCCCCTCGACCCACACCTCACCCAGCCGGCCGATCCACTCGGCGACCTTGCGGGCCACCGTGCGGACCGGCCAGGGGGCTTCCGGGGAGGACGGGGCGGTCATGCCCCCGAGGGTGCCAGCAGGCGACGACCGTCCCGCGAGGGGTCAGGCGCCGCGCGGTGCGAGCGGGCTGTTCTCCACGGCCTGCCGGTCCAGCTTCTCCAGCCGGTTGCGCAGCATGCGGAGGTAGGGCTCCCGGGCGCCGTGGGACTCCTCGTAGTCCAGGAGCTCCTGCACGGTCACGGCCTGGTAGCCGCGCAGCCGGCCGCGCAGCTGCGCGACGGTGAAGGTCTCGTAGCCGTCGACCGGCGCCGCGGCCTGGTCGCCGCCGCCCGCCTGCGCGCCACCGGCCTGCTCGCCGCTCGCCTGCTCGCCGCCGGTGGCCGCGGCCACCGGGGTGCCGCCCTCGTCGGTGGCCACCACCGGCTCGGTCCGCTCCTCGGCGGTCTCGCTCCCGGCGCCGCCGAGGGCGTCGTCCACGCGGGCGCCCGCGGCGGTGACGACCTCCTCGCCGCGGCCGGTCGCGTCGGCGTCGGCCGCCGGGGTCGCGGTGTCCGCCGCCGTCGTGGCGCGGCCCTCCCCGGCGCTGGACTCACTGCCGAGCGCCTCGTCGACCCGCGCCTCCTGCTCGGTGACGACGCGGTCGGCCGCGGTGCCCTCGGCCGGCGTCGGCTCGCCGGGGACGGCCTCGGGACCCGGCGCCTCCGGGGCGGCGACGCCCTCGTCGGTCACCGTGCCCTCGACGGTCTCGACCTGGCCGTCCGGGGTCAGGACGTCGACGTCGGTGGCGACGTCCGGCGTCTCTCCCGGCTGTGCGGCGTCGATCGCCGGACCGGCCGTGTCCTCGGCGGCGGTGTCGGCCGCGGCGCCGTTCCCGGTGACCGGGGCCGGCGGCGTGGTCGGGCTCTCCGCGATCAGGTCGGTGTCGACCAGGCCGCCGTCGGTGCCGCCGCCGTCGACCAGGGCGGTGTCGGGGGCCCCGTCGGCCTCCAGGAGCGCGGTCTCCAGCGCGTCCTCGGCGGTGAGCCCGGGCTCGGGCAGCTGCAGCTCGGCCGCCTGCACCTCGTCGGTGATGTCCTGGAGCGCCTCGACGACCTCCTCCGGCGAGGGCTCCGGGGGCAGCCCGGAGACCTCGTCGTCGACGAGACCGGCGGCCTGGTCGGCGACCTCCGCGTCGCCGGCCCGGTCGAACGCCGACGTGTGGACCCGGGTGTCGGACGTCGCCTCGGGCAGGTCGTCGTCGAAGGTGGCCAGCCCGGGCTCGTCCTCGCCCCGGATCCCGGTCAGCAGCTCGTCGCCGCGGGCGACCAGGCCCGCGTAGTGCTGTTGCAGCTTCATCGTGGCCTGCATGGCCAGGCCGAGCACGCGGACCGGCAGCCCCGGCAGCGTCTGCGGGAGCCGGCGGGCCTCGTCGAGGACGGTGGCGGCCAGGCCGGCGACGGCGCGGACGGCCTGGGGGATCTCACGCGACATGCCCCCAGCCTGCCGCAGCCGCTGCCGGTTGGCAGCCTCGTGCCGGCCGACGCCACCCGGACGGGCGCGGGGAGTGGCGGGCGTCTCCTCGCGCGGCCGGGCCGGAGGGCGCCGCCCACCTACCATGGAGCCATGGCTGATCAGCGCGGACGCGTCCTGCTGGCCGATCCCCGGGGTTACTGCGCCGGGGTGGACCGGGCGGTGGTCGCGGTCGAGCGGGCCCTGGAGATCCACGGCGCCCCGGTCTACGTCCGCAAGCAGATCGTCCACAACAAGCACGTGGTGGCCACCCTGGAGCGGCGCGGGGCGGTGTTCGTCGACGAGACCGCCGAGGTGCCCGAGGGCTCGGTGGTCGTCTTCAGCGCCCACGGCGTCTCCCCGGCGGTGCACCAGGAGGCTGCCGACCGGCAGCTGAAGACGATCGACGCCACCTGCCCGCTGGTGAGCAAGGTGCACCAGGAGGCCAAGCGGTTCGCCAAGGAGGACTACGACATCCTCCTGATCGGCCACCGCGGCCACGAGGAGGTCGAGGGCACCGCCGGCGAGGCCCCGGCGCACATCCAGCTCGTGGACGGCGCCGAGGACGTCGCCAACGTGCAGGTGCGCGACCCGGAGAAGGTCGTGTGGCTGTCGCAGACGACGCTCTCGGTCGACGAGACCCTCGCCACCGTCGACCGGCTGAAGAGCCGGTTCCCCGGTCTGCAGTCCCCGCCGAGCGACGACATCTGCTACGCCACGCAGAACCGCCAGCAGGCGGTCAAGCAGATGGCCGGAGAGTGCGACCTGGTGGTCGTCGTGGGCTCGACGAACTCGTCGAACTCGGTGCGGCTGGTCGAGGTGGCACTGGAGGCCGGCGCCCGCGCCGCGCACCTGGTGGACTTCGCCGCCGAGATCGACCCCGCCTGGCTCGAGGGGGTCACCACCGTGGGGGTGACCAGCGGCGCCTCGGTGCCGGAGGTGCTCGTCGGGGAGGTGCTCGACTGGCTGGCCGAGCGCGGCTACCCCGACGTCGAGACGGTCAAGGCGGCCGAGGAGAAGCTGGTGTTCGCGCTGCCGCACGAGCTGCGGGTGCGCCGCGCCGAGCCGGCGGCCGACCCGGCCTGAGGGTCGCCCCACGCACCGCAGACGACGGTGGCCCCCTCCCGTGCGGGAGGGGGCCACTGTCGTGTCGGGGCCGCGCGGCCGCTCAGCGGCGGGCGGCCCACCGGATGAGGGCGACCACGAGCGCGACGCCGGTCGCGACCGCCATGGACGGGAAGCCGCGGATCAGCAGGGTGGCCAGGCCCGCCAGGTTGACCGTCCCGAACACGGCGGTGACGGCGACGGCGGCGACGATGTACACCAGCGGCGGGGCGATCACCATGGTGGTGAGGTCGCGGCGGCGGACCAGCAGGGTGCCCAGCGCGGCGGCGATGGCGAGCGTGCCCAGCGTGAGGACCCCCAGGCCGGCGCTCAGGTAGGAGTCCGCGGCGGCGCCGACCAGCGTGACGACGAGCACGGCGAGGACGGCCGCCCAGCCGCGCAGCCGGCTGCCGCGCTCCGGCTGGTCGGCGGCCGGCCGGCCGGCGGAGCGGGACTCGGCCGGACGCGGGGCGCGGCGGCCGGAGGCGGGCTGGTCCTGGTCGGCCCGCTCCGAGGACCGCGGGCGCTCCTGGCGGCTGCGCTCGACCGGCGGGACGGCGGCCGAGCGGTGCGGCACCGGCGGCCGGGTGGAACGGGCACGGTCGTCCTCGGGGCGCCGGCGCTCGAGGCGGGCCAGGTGCTCGGGCAGCGGGGGGATGTCGGTCGAGCGCATCGGCCCGGCCGGTCGCGCCCGCGGGGGCACCGGCGGGCGGGGGATGCGCGACACGTACTCGGCCGCCTCGGGGCGGGGCGCCCGGGGGCCGGAGCGCATCCCGGACTCCCGCCAGGTGTCGGCCGTGCTCGCCGAGGCCATGGCGCACCTCCCCTTGCTCGTCGGGGGACCCCCGTCGTGGGGTTCCGCTCACGGGCAACGGTAGCCACGGGAGGGGGCCGGTGCCGGGAGGACCGACCGGGGGAGCGCTGTGCAGACCTGCCAAAACGACGGCTCCCGGCGCACACCTGGCGGTGGAGCAGGGACAGCTGTGACGAACCGATACAGACGCGACGGCTGGGACGTCGCCGGCCGGTCAGCCCGTGGTGCCGTCCCGGCCGACGTCGACCCCGGCCGGGCGCTCACCGAGCGGCGGCAGCTCGGCCGGCCGCAGCGTGCGGATCGTCGCCTCCACCGGCGGCGGGGTCGGCACCGGCGTCTCGGAGACGCCCAGGTCGTCGAAGCGGCGGGCGGCGACCAGCACCGACGACTCGTAGGAGCCGACCGTCTCGTTGTAGCGGGTCATCGTCGAGCTCAGCGCCGAACCCAGCCGGGTGAGGTGCCCCGACAGCGTGCTCAGCCGCGCGTGCAGCCGGCGGCCCACCTCGAGCACCTGGTCGGCGTCGCGGGCCAGCCGCTCCTGCCGCCACGAGTAGGCCACCGTGCGCAGCAGGGCCAGCAGCGTGCTGGGGGTGGCGAGGACGACGTCGCGGGCGAAGCCGTACTCCAGCAGCCCGGGCTCGGCCTCCAGGGCGGTGGTGAGGAACCCGTCGGAGGGGACGAACAGCACGGTGAAGGGCGCGGCCGGGCGGAACGCCGTCGGGTAGCGCCGGGCGGACAGGGCGTCGACGTGGGCGCGCAGCTGGCGGGCGTGCGCGGCGATCCGCTCGGCGCGGACCGTGACGTCCTCGGCCTGCACCGCCTCGATGTAGCCGGTGAACGGCACCTTCGCGTCGACGATCACCTGCCGGCCGTCGGAGAGCGTGACCACCAGGTCGGGCCGGACGCCGGCGCCGGCGTCGTTGGTGCCGCTGGGCTGCTCGACGAAGTCGCAGTGCTCCAGGAGGCCGGCCACCTCGACCACCCGGCGCAGCTGCACCTCGCCCCAGCGGCCGCGCACGTGCGGCGTGCGCAGCGCCGTCACCAGCGCCGCCGTCTCCTGCCGCAGCAGCGACGAGGCCTGCCCGACGGTGCCCATCTGCTCGCGCAGCTCCCCGTGCGCGGTGGCCCGGGCCCGCTCCATGCCGGCCAGCAGCCGGTGCAGGTGGTCCAGCGACTCGTGCAGCGGGTCGAGCCCGTCGTCGGCCGGCCGGCGCCGGGAGAGCAGTGCGACGACGCCGAGGGTGGCCGCGGTGGCCAGCAGCGCGCCGAGGAGGAGACCGGTGAGCAGGGAGGCGGCGTCCATGATCGGCGAGCCTGCCGGACGGGTCCGACAGTTCGGGGGAGGCGGGTCAGACGAGGGTGAGGTGGCGCCGGGGTGTCGCGGCCGCCGCCTCGTGGTCGAGCAGCCACCGCTTCACCGGCGTCCCCCAGCGGAAACCGCCGAGGCCGCCGTCGGAACCGAGCACCCGGTGGCAGGGCACGAACAGCGCGGCGGCGTTGCGGGCGCAGGCGTTGGCCGCCGCCCGCACGGCCGAGGGCCGGCCGCACCGCGCCGCGAAGGCGGCGTAGGTGTCCGGCTCGCCGGCCGGCACGGTGCGCAGCACCTCCCAGGCGTCCTCGAGGAACGGACCGGAGCGCTGCCGGACGGGGACGCCGTCGATCGCGGTGACGTCGCCGTCGACGAAGGCGGTCACCGTGTCGAGGACGGGCAGGTGGTCGGCCCGCTCCACCCACGTGGGGCGCAGCGAGCGGTGGACCACCGGGAGCAGCTCGGCGACGTCGTCGGTCCAGCCGCTGGCGAGGACGACGTCGGAACCGTCCGGGGCGGCGGTGACGACGACGGTGAACGGTCCGGGCGGGGTGTCCACGGTGGCGAACCGGGCGGGCTGGGCGGTCATGATGCGCTCCGTTCGGAGTGGGACGGCGGGCGGCGGGTGAACAGGTCGGGGACGGCCATCGCCCACAGGTGCATGACCGCGTACGAACGCCACGGGCGCCAGCGGCTGACGGCCTCGGTGTCGGAGCTGCCGAGTGCCACCAGCGAGCGCCGCAACGCGAGGTCACCGGGCAACCACACGTCGGGGTCGGCCAACCCGCGGAGGGCGACCAGGGCGGCGGTCCAGGGGCCGATCCCGGGCACGGCGCGCAGCGCCCGGACGGCGTCGTCGCGGTCGGCACCCGGGTCGAGGGGCACCGCGCCGTCGGCGAGGGCCGCGGCCAGCGCGTGCACCGTGGCCCGGCGCGCCCCGGTGAGGCCGACGGTGGTCAGGTCGGCCTCGGCCAGCGCGGCGCCCCGCGGGAACACGTGCGTGAGCGTGCCGACCGGCTCGGGCAGCGGCGTGCCGGCCGCCGCCAGCAGCCGGGCGCCGAGGGTGCGGGAACCGGCCACCGAGACCTGCTGGCCGAGCACCGCGCGCACGGCCAGCTCGCCGGCGTCGGGGGCGGCGGGCACCCGGCGGCCGGGGGCGGTGGCGACGAGCGCGGCCAGGGCCGGGTCGGCCCCCAGGACGTCGTCCACCGCGGCGGGGTCGGCGTCCAGGTCGAGCATCCGGCGGCAGCGGGCCACCGCCACCCCGAGGTCCCGCAGCTGCGTCAGCCGCAGTCGTGCGGTCACCCCGGGGGCGCCGGCGGTGGGGGAGAGCCGGACGACGGCCGGGCCGTGCGGCAGGTCGAGCACGCGGGCGTACGTCGTCCCGTCCCACTCCTCGAGGCCGGGGACGGCGTGCGCGCCCAGGAAGAGCAGGACCTCCTCCGCCGGGTAGGGGTCGCGGGCGGCCAGCCGGAGGGTGAGCTCCCCCGGGGCGCCGGAGGGGGCGGCGGGGGCGGTCCGGCGCAGTCCGGTCGGGGTGGTCGCGAAGAGCTCGCGGACGGTGTCGTTGAACTGCCGGATGCTGGCGAACCCCGCGGCGAAGGCGACGTCGGCCATGGGCAGGGTGGTGGTCTCGACGAGCACGCGGGCGGTCTGCGCGCGCTGGGCGCGGGCGAGGGCCAGCGGTCCGACGCCCAGCTCGGCCACGAGCAGCCGGTGCAGCTGGCGCTCGGAGTAGCCCAGCCGGGCGGCCAGGCCGGGGACGCCGGAGCGCTCCACCTCGCCGTCGGCGATCAGCCGCATGGCGCGGGCGACGACGTCGGCGCGGACGTCCCACTCCGGGGAGCCGGGGACGGCGTCGGGGCGGCACCGCCGGCAGGCCCGGTACCCGGCGGCCTGGGCGGCGGCCGCGGTGGAGAAGAAGCTGACGTTGCGGGCCAGCGGGGTGCGGGCCGGGCAGGAGGGCCGGCAGTAGATGCCGGTCGTGGCGACGGCGGTGAAGAACCACCCGTCGAAGCGGGCGTCGCGGCTGGTCACCGCCCGGTAGCACCGCTCGGCGTCGAGGGAGCTCGTCATGCACCGAGCATGGCAGCCGGAGGGGCGGAGGACTGGCGGTTTTCGGACGGGGCCGTCGTCCTAGTGCAGGCGCCCGTCGTCCCGGACGACGCGCAGGTGCGGCCCGGTGCCGACGTCGCCGCGGACGTCGTGCACCTGCGGCAGCCCGGCCGCCCGCCGCACGCGGTTCTCGGGGACGTCGATCGCCGTGGCCAGCGCCGCCGCCAGCCGCTCGCTGACCATGCCCGAGTGCCGGCCGTGCGCGATCCGGGCGATCGTCTCCGGGGCGACCGCCCAGTGCGCCCGCCGGGAGGCGTCCTCGGCGGTCGCGCCCAGCTCGATCAGGCGCCGCTGCACCAGCTGCTGCAGCTCGTTGTCGGCCACCCCGGCAGGCTATGCGCGGACGCGCCGCCGGTCAGCCCGGATCGCCGGACCGGCGGGTCGCCGGGTCAGCGGGGGAGGGCGACCCGGGCGCGCGGAGCGGGAGCGCTGCGGCGCCGGATCCAGCGGGCCCAGGAGTCCAGCGCGGCCGCGAGGAGCACCAGCCCCAGGCCGCCGAACAGGTTGGCCGGGCGCGTCTCGGGCAGCAGCACGGCGAGCAGCAGCGCGGCGGTGCCGCCGACGACGAGCACGCCCGCCGCCGGGCCGGTCCACAGTCCTCGTTCCACGGTCGTTCCCCCCGTCGACCCGCGGATCCCCCGATACGCGGTGAGGTCACGGACGGTAGTGGCTGCCCGTGGCGCTGACCAGGTGTTCTCCTCCTGAGGGGTGGTGGCGGTCACCATCCGTGTGTGCGTGACACCGGGGCGAGGATGGGCCGATGACACAGCCGGAGCCGGACGTCGTCGTCCGCCGGGCGCGCCCGGCCGACGCGGCGGAGCTGGCCGCGGTGAGCCGGGCGGCCATCGAGGGCTCCGCCGCCGGGCACTACACGCCGGCGCAGCTCGCGGCGTGGGCCGCGCGGCGGTCCGACGCCGCGCACGCGCGGTTCGTCGAGACGACGACCGTGCTGGTGGCCGAGGTGGACGGCGTCGTGGCCGGGTTCGCCTCGGTGGCGCTGTCGCCCGTCGACGCGCTGGTGGCGGGGGAGGTCGATCAGCTGTACGTGGCGCCGTCCGCGGGCGGGCGCGGGGTGGCGCGGGCGCTGCTGACGGCGGTGGAGTCCGTGGCGCGGACCGCCGGGCTGGCGTCGCTGGTCACGCACGCGTCGTGGCGGGCGGCGCCGGTGTTCGAGCGCATGGGCTTCCGGCAGGTCGCGGTCGAGAGCGTGACGCTGGACGGCGAGACCCTGACCCGGGCCCGGATGGTCAGGCCGCTGGACTGACCGGCTCTCCCGCCGGCGACGCGTCGGCCGCGGGCGGCAAGGCGCGGGCGAGCAGCTCGACCAGCAGCCGGCTGACCTCCGCGCGGCGCTCCAGCTGGACCATGTGCCCGACCCCCGGGTACACGGCGAGCTCGGCCATCGGCAGCGCGTCGGCGATGACCCGGCTGTGCTGGACCGGGCAGAGCCGGTCGGCGTCCCCGACGACGACCAGCGCGGGCACCTCGGCGAGCGCCGCCAGCGCCCGGACCCGGTCGTGGTCGGAGAAGGTCGGCAGGAAGGCGGCCACGGTCTCGGCGGAGCAGGCGCGGTGCACCTCCCGCGTCATGGCGACGTCCGCGGGGTCGGCGTCCGGACCGAACACCAGCCGCATGGCCGACCCGCCGACCGTGCGCGCCTTCCCGGCGCGCTCGGCGCGGGCGTTGCGCTCGTTGAGCACCGGCAGCACCTTCTTGACCACCCGGGCGACGGGCGCCGGGAGGCCGTACGTGACGGCGTCCATCTGCCCGGAGCTGGTCGCGACGAACGCGGCGGCGACGACGCGGTCCCCGAACAGCTCCGGCCGCTGCTCGGCCAGGGCCATGAGCGTCATCCCGCCCATGGAGTGACCGCCGAGGACGACGGGCCCGGCCGGGGCGACGGCCTCGACGACGCGCGCCAGGTCGCGGCCGAGCTGCTCGATGGTGGCGCGGTCGCGGGCCGAGCGGCCGGAGGCGCCGTGCCCGCGGTGGTCGTAGGTGACGACGCGGAGGTCGGGGCGGGCGTCGAGGAGGTCCCGGACCTGGCCGGCCCACAGCCGGGAGGACTGCACGTAGCCGTGCGCCAGGACGACGGTGGCGCTGGGCTGGTCGGCGCCGAAGACCTCGACGTGCAGCGGGACGCCGTCCTCGGTGGTCACGGTGCGCTCCTGACCGCGCGGCACCGGGACCGGCCGTGACGGGGCGGCGGGCCGGGCAGCGCGGCGGCGGGCGGCCGCTGCGGCGGCGACGGTCAGGCCGGCGAGGGCCACGGTGCGCGTGCGCATCGGCACAGTCTGCCTGCGGGCGAGCCACGTAGGCTGGACCCCCGTGAGTCTCACCATCGGCATCGTCGGGCTGCCCAACGTCGGCAAGTCGACGCTGTTCAACGCGTTGACCAAGAACGACGTCCTGGCCGCGAACTACCCGTTCGCCACCATCGAGCCCAACGTCGGTGTGGTAGGCGTGCCGGACCCGCGGCTGGCGAAGCTGACCGAGCTGTTCGGCTCGCAGAAGACCATCCCGGCCACGGTGTCGTTCGTGGACATCGCCGGCATCGTGCGCGGCGCCTCCGAGGGGGCCGGGCTGGGCAACAAGTTCCTGGCCAACATCCGCGAGAGCGACGCGATCTGCCAGGTGATCCGGGTGTTCACCGACCCCGACGTGGTGCACGTCGAGGGCAAGGTCGACCCGGCCGACGACATCGAGACGATCAACACCGAGCTCGTCCTCGCCGACATGCAGACGCTGGAGAAGGCGATCCCGCGGCTGGAGAAGGAGGCGAGGAAGGACAAGGAGCGCGCCGCGCTGCTCTCCGCCGCCCTCGACGCGCAGAAGGTGCTGGACGAGGGCCGGACCCTGTTCGCCGCCGGCGTCGACCCCGAGCCGCTGCGCGAGCTGACCCTGCTGACCACGAAGCCGTTCCTCTACGTGTTCAACGTGGACGAGGAGGAGCTGGCCAACGAGTCGCTCGTCGCCGAGCTGCGGGCCCTCGTCGCGCCGGCCGAGGCGATCCTCATGGACGCCAAGATCGAGGCCGAGCTCGCCGAGCTGCCCGAGGAGGAGGCCGCCGAGCTGCTCGCCGGCATCGGCCAGGAGGAGCCCGGCCTGCACCAGCTGGCCCGCGTCGGCTTCGCCACGCTCGGCCTGCAGACCTACCTGACCGCCGGGCCCAAGGAGGCCCGCGCCTGGACGATCCCGGTCGGCGCGACCGCCCCGCAGGCGGCCGGCGTCATCCACACCGACTTCCAGCGCGGCTTCATCAAGGCCGAGATCGTCTCCTTCGACCAGCTCGTCGAGGCCGGGTCGATGCAGGAGGCCAAGGCCCGCGGCTGGGTCCGCATGGAGGGCAAGGACTACGTCATGGCCGACGGCGACGTCGTGGAGTTCCGCTTCAACGTCTGACCCCGAGGCCGTCCGGGGCGCGTGTCACCCCAGGCGGTCGAGGACCTCCTGCAGGATGGGTGGGCCGAGCGGCACCACGTCGGGGACCGGTTGCAGCGCCCACGGCGCCGGCTCGGTGTCCTGCGCCTGCGCGGCCATCCGGGCGAGCTGGCGCTCGAAGCCGGCAGGCGTGCACACGAGCAGGTACCGCGCCGGGGCGTCCCGGCGGTTGGCGAGCGCGTGAGCGGTGCCCCGCGGGGCGAAGGCCAGTTGCCCCGCGGTCCGGGCGAGGAGCACCTCGCCGACGCGGAAGACGAGCTCGCCGTCCAGCACGTAGAAGGTCTCGTCGAAGTCGTGGCGGTGCAGCGGCGGTCCAGCGCTGAGGGCCGGGACGGTGTTCTCCACGACGGACACGTGGCCGTCGCTGTCCTCGGCTCGCAGGAGGACGGCGCTGCGGAGGTCGGTGGGCATGGGATTCCTCTCGAGGTCGACGGTGGGCCGCACTCCTCGGCGCCGGCGGGTCCGGGAACGGGACGGGGTCGCCTGTCACATCGCCGCGGTCGGCGCCGTCACAGCACTGACGGTCCGCGGCGGGAGGATGTGACAGGTGAGTGAGGACCCGGCGCGCGCGGAGCTGGCGCTGGCGGAACGGTTCCAGGCGCACCGCGCCCACCTGCGGTCGGTGGCGCACCGGATCCTCGGTTCCACCGACGAGGCCGACGACGCCGTCCAGGAGGCGTGGCTGCGCCTGCAGCGCAACGGGTCCGCCGACGTGGACAACCTCGGTGGCTGGCTGACCACCGTCGTCGGCCGGGTGTGCCTCGACGTGCTGCGCCGCCGGAGCGCGCGCCCCGAGGAGTCGCTCGAGCTCCACCTGCAGGATCCCGAGGGCGGCCTCGATCCCGAGCGTGAGGCGGTGCTGGCTGACTCCGTCGGCCGTGCGCTGCTCGTCGTGCTGGACACGCTGACCCCGCCGGAGCGGATCGCGTTCGTGCTGCACGACCTCTTCGCCGTCCCGTTCGGCGAGGTCGCGGCGGTCCTCGACCGCAGTCCCGCCGCCGTACGCCAGCTGGCCAGCCGCGCCCGGCGCCGGGTGCAGGGTGCAGCGCCGGACGGCGGGGGCGCATCGGCCGCCGGGCGCCGCCAGGAGGTGGTGCAGGCGTTCCTCGTCGCCGCGCGCGGGGGTGACCTCGCCGGACTGCTGGCCGTCCTCGACCCGGACGTCGTGCTCCGGGCGGACGCTGCCGTTCCCGCGCTCGGCGGGGTCGAGCGGCTCGACGGTGGGGAGGCGGTCGCCGGTGCCTTCCTCGGCAGGACGCGGGCTGCGCGTGCCGCGCTGCTCGACGGAGCCGCCGGCGCGGTGTTCGTGTCGGACGGCAGGCTGACCGGGGCACTGGAGTTCGTCGTGACGGGCGGCCGGATCGCCGCCGTCGAGGTCGTCTCCGACCTCGTCGTCCTCGGCGGCCTCGACGTCGTGCTGCTCGAGACCTGAACCCGTCGACCGACACCGCAGCGCCCCGCGGCACCTCGGTGTCTATTGACAATCGATAGGTAAACGTCGAAACTCGATGTTCAGCCGACTCGATGAACGGCATCGATCGGTCGACCGTCGGGGCCTCCCGACCGGCTGCGCCGTCCGCTCCCGAGGGAGGCGGCCGCACCGGCCCGCACCACGACGGACGGGGACAGGGGAGTGGTGCGTGGAGAGCGTCGACGTGCTGGTCGTGGGAGCCGGTCTGGCCGGGTTGCACACGGCCACCCTGCTGGCCGAACGGGGCCACGACGTGCTGCTGGCCGAGCGGCGCCCCACCCTCACCGGCGCGATCCGCACCACGGGGATCTTCGTCCGGAAGACCCTCGACGACTTCCCGCTGCCGCCCGCGTGCCTCGGGCCGCCGATCCGCCGGGTGGTGCTCTACCCGCCGGGTCTGCGCCGCCCGGTCATCCTCGACAGCGCACGCGACGAGTACCGGGTGGGCGACATGGCGCCCCTCTACGGAACGGCGGCCCGGCGCGCCGCCGACGCCGGGGTCCGCATCGAGTTCGGCACCCGCTACGCCGGCCGTCGGCACGGCACGTTCCTCCTGGAACGGCCGGACGGGCCGACCCAGGTGCGGGCGCGGTTCGTCGTCGGTGCCGACGGCGCCCGCTCGCGGGTCGCCCGCGACCTCGGTCTCGACCGCAACGAGCACCTGCTGGTCGGGGCCGAGGAGGTCTTCACGGTGCCGGGCAGCGAGGAGCCGCCGGCGTTCCACTGCGTGCTCGACCCCTCGCTGGCCCCCGGCTACCTGGCCTGGGTGGTCAACGACGGCCGGCACGCGCACGTCGGTGTGGCCGGCTATGCCGACCGCTTCCCCGAGGGCATGCGCCGGGCCCTGGAGCGGTTCGCCTCGACGGCGCCGGGGCTGCCCGGCGTCGACCGGCCGCGCGAGGTGGAGCGGCGCGGGGGACCGATCCCCGTCGGGGGCCTGCTGCGCCGCATCGGCTGTGCCGACGGGCTGCTCGTGGGGGACGCGGCCGGCGCCGTCTCCCCGCTCACCGCGGGCGGCCTCGACCCGTGCCTGCGGCTGTCGCAGCACGCCGCCGCCGTGCTCGACGACGCCCTGCGCAGCGGGCGGCCGGATCCGCTGGCCTCCTACGACGGAGCCACCCTGCGGGCCCGCTTCCGCGGTCGGCTCGTGCTGCGCCGCGGGCTGGCCCAGGTGCGCACCCCCGCCGTCGCGACGGCGGCGTTCGCGGCGTTGCGGACGCCGGTCGGGCGGGCCGCCGCCCGCCGGGTCCTCTTCGGCGATCGGTCCTTCCCCGCACCCTGACGGGCCCCCCGGTGCCAGACTCACCGGGTGTCGTCGCACCGGCTCGTGTTGATCCGCCATGCCGAGGCCGCCTCCGGTCCGGTCGACCTGGAGCGACCGCTGACCGCGCAGGGCGAGCGGCGGGCCGGGGCGATCGGGACCTGGCTGGAGCGGGCCGGGCTGGTGCCGGACCGGGTGCTCGTGTCCCCGGCACGGCGCGCGGTGCAGACCTGGGCGCGGGCGGCCGGCGTCCTGACGTCGGCACCGCAGCCGGCCGTCGACGAGCGGATCCACGACAACACCGTCGAGGCGCTGCTCGCGGCCGTGCGGGAGACGCCCGAGGACGTCGGCACCCTCGTCGTCGTCGGGCACAACCCGGCGGTGGGGGAGTTGGCGAGCGTGCTCGACGACGGGCGCGGCGTCGAGGGGTTCCCGGCCGGCGGGGTCGCGGTGTTCGACCTCCCCGGGGCCTTCTCCGACGTCGCCCCGGGCCCGGCGACGCTGCGCGACCTCACCGTCCCGGAGGGCTGACCACCGGCCGGCGGGCCGCCCTCGAGCAGCCTTGACACGTGGTCTGGAGCACTCCAGCCTCCTCGGTCAAGCGCTCGACCGGGACGTCGCAGGCCGGGCGACCACGACGTCGCGGTCGGCATCTCGAGCGGGCCGGTCGCGGCGCGGACCGCCCCGAGCAGAGAGGTCTCCCGATGGCACTGGACAACCCCTTCTACACGCCCGAGGTCCAGGGGGCGTACGAGCTGCACAGCCTAGGCGAGTTCCGGCTCGACGAGGGCGGGGTCATCCCCGACCTGCAGCTCGCCGTCGCCACCCACGGCACGCTCAACGACGCCAAGGACAACGCGATCCTCATCCCGACCTGGTTCTCCGGGACCCACCAGACGTGGGAACTGGTCTACATCGGGCCGGGCCGGGCGCTGGACCCCGAGAAGTACTTCATCGTCGTGGTCAACCAGATCGGCAACGGGCTGTCGACCTCGCCGCACAACGCCGACGGGCCCAACAGCGCGATCGCCATGTCGCAGTTCCCGAAGGTGCACATCGGGGACGACGTGCGCGCCCAGGAGCAGCTGCTCCGCGAGGTGTTCGGCATCGAGCGGCTGCACGCCGTCGTCGGCGCCTCCATGGGGGCCCAGCAGGCCTGGGAGTGGGCCGTCCGGTTCCCCGAGAAGGTGCAGCGGGTGGCGCCGATCGCCGGCACCGCGCAGAACACCCCGCACGACTTCCTGTTCACGCAGACGCTGCTCGACGTGATCACCGACGACCCGGGCTGGAACGGTGGGGAGTACGAGTCGAACGTCGACGTCGCCCGCGGTCTCGCCCGGCACGCGGACCTGTGGGCGGTGATGGGCCTGTCCACCGAGTTCTGGAAGACCGAGTTCTGGCGCGGGGTCGAGCTGCCGGACGTCACCTGGGACGACGAGTTCGAGTTCAGGGACCGGTTCATCCGCGCGGTGTTCAGCGCGATGGACCCGAACTCGCTGCTCGTCCAGGGCTGGAAGTGGCAGAGGGGCGACGTCTGCCGGAGGGACGCGAGCGACCTCCCGGCGGCGCTGGGGAAGATCACGGCCAAGGTGTTCGCGATGCCCATCGACGAGGACATGTTCTTCCCGGTCCGCGACGTCAAGGCCGAGCAGGAGCTCGTGCCCGGCAGCGAGCTGCGCGTCCTGCACTCGGTCGCCGGCCACTTCGGGCTGTTCGGCTTCGAGGAGTCCTACCTCAAGGAGGTCGACGACAACCTCACCGAGCTGCTGACGACGCCGGTCTGACCGGCGGGCGGACGGCCGCGGGACCCGCGGCCGTCCCGCCTCCCGGGCGCCGCCGAGCTCCGCTCCGAGGGGCCGGCGCCGCCGGATCCGGTTAGCGTGCGGCCGTGACCACCGACGACGGCATGTGGGTCTCCATCGACTACACGGTGGCCTGGGCCCCGACGACCACCTTCAGCCGCGTCTACCACCTCGAGCAGCAGGAACCCCGTGAGGTCACCCGGTGGGTGAGCGAGGGGATCGCGAAGGTCGGGGAGTCCGAGCACCCGTGGCTGCTGGTCGACGCCTGGCGGATGATCCGCGTCGACCAGGTCGTCGCGTTCGGGGTGCGCCAGCTGCCCGGCGAGCCGACCGAGAAGCCGCCCTACGGGTTCGGCGGCCCCGAGTTCGACAGCTGACCCACCGTGGGGTGCGTCACCCGCCCGCCGAGCGGGTAGCCGCCGGTACCGCAGTGTCCAGCGCGGATCCGGCGACGAGGGAGTGCGAGCGATGACCACCAAGGTCGAGAAGTCGATCCAGGTCGACGTACCGGTGAGCACGGCTTACAACCAGTGGACCCAGTTCGAGGACTTCCCCCACTTCATGGGCGGGGTGAGGGAGGTCCGCCAGCTCGACGACCAGCGGCTGCACTGGGTCGCGGAGATCGCCGGGGTGCGGCGGGAGTGGGAGGCCGCGATCCTCGAGCAGGTGCCGGACCAGAAGGTCGCCTGGGCCGCGACGGGCGGCGCGACCAACGCCGGCGCGGTCCGCTTCGAGCCCGCCGGCCCGGGTTCGACGATCGTGTACCTGGAGTTGGAGTACGAGCCCGAGGGCCTCGTGGAGCAGTTGGGCGACAAGCTGGGCATCGTGGGACGCCAGGTCACGAGTGACCTGGAGAGGTTCAAGGCGCTGATCGAGGACCAGGGCTACGAGAGCGGTGCCTGGCGGGGCTCGGTGAACGAGCACCTCGACGTCGGTACGCCAGGTACCGATGCCGCCTTCGGCTCGCACGGAGACAGCGGCAAGGCCGGGGTCTCCGCGAAGAGCGTCATCGCCGGCGCGGCAGCCGTGGCCGGTGCGGCGGCGGGCGTCGCCGCGGCCGCGTCGACGCGCGGCGGGAGCGCGGAGCAACCCGATGAGGTCGGCCAGCCGCAGGAGGTCGCGGTCGTCCCGCAGCCCCCGCCGGACGTCGTGCGGACCGAGGTGCTGGTCGAGGAGTCCGACCCCGAGGGCTACACCACCCGGTCGTCGACGGAAGGTGTCGAGCGGGGCGTCACCGGGACCGACGACGACCCGATGATCGGGGGCGGCAGCCGCTGATCCACCCGTGGTCGGTGGAGGCGGAGCGCCGTCGCCTCCACCGACCGGCGGTCAGGTGCCGCAGAAGGTTCGGTAGGTGCCGAAGTCCTGCGGGGCCGGCGCGGCGTAGCGCGCCAGGCCGGGGCGCTCCTCGAAGGGGTCGGTCACCGCCTCGACGAGCCGGCCGAGCGGGTCGAGGTCGCCGTCGGTCGCGGCGGCGAGCGCCTCCTCGACCAGGTGGTTGCGGGGGATGTAGAGCGGGTTGACCCGGTCCATCGCGTCGGCGTCCGGACCCAGGGCGCGCCAGCGCTCCAGCCAGCCGTCGAACCCGGCGAGGTCGAGGAACAACAGGCGGGCGGGCTCGGCGTCCCCGCGGGCGGCGGCGCCGAGCGTGCGGAAGAACGACGTCCAGTCGACGTGGTCGGCCTGCAGCAGGGGCAGCAGGTCGTCGGCCAGGGCGGCCGCGACCTCGTCGTCCAGACCCTCGGGCAGGCCGAGCTTGGCCCGCATCCCCGCCGTCCAGGCGGCGTCGTACGCCGGGCGGAACGTGCCGAGTGACTCCGTCGCCAGCGCGACCGCCTGCTCGTGGTCGTCGGAGAACAGGGGGAGGAGGGCCTCGGCGAAGCGGGCCAGGTTCCACTCGGCGGCCAGCGGCTGGTTGCCGTAGGCGTAGCGCCCGCCGTGGTCGATCGAGCTGTACACCGTCGCCGGGTCGAAGGCCTCCATGAAGGCGCACGGCCCGTAGTCGATCGTCTCGCCGGAGATCGTCATGTTGTCGGTGTTCATCACGCCGTGGATGAACCCCAGGAGCATCCACTGCGCGACCAGCGACGCCTGGGCCGCGACGACCGCCTCGAACAGCGCACGGTGGGGGTGCTCGGCGTCCGCGGCGGCGGGGTGGTGGCGGCTGATCGCCGCGTCGGCGAGGCGGCGCAGCAGGTCGGCGTCCCCGGTGACGCGGGCGTACTGGAAGCTCCCCACGCGCAGGTGACTGCTGGCGACCCGGGCGAGCACCGCGCCCGGCAGCACGGTCTCGCGGCGGACCGGACGGCCGGTCGCGACGACGGCGAGGGAACGGGTCGTCGGGACTCCGAGCGCTTGCATCGCCTCGCTGACGACGTACTCCCGCAGCATCGGCCCCACCACGGCCAGGCCGTCGGCGCCGCCCCGCGCGAACGGCGTCCGTCCGGAGCCCTTGAGGTGGAGGTCGTGCAGGCGGCCCCGGGAGTCGAGGAGCTCGCCGAGCAGCAGGGCGCGCCCGTCGCCCAGCCGCGGGTTGAACCCACCGAACTGGTGGCCGGCGTAGGCCTGCGCGACCGGGGTGGCGCCCTCGGGCACGTCGTTGCCGACCAGCAGCCGCACGCCCTCGGGGGTGCGCAGCCAGGCCGGGTCGAGGCCGAGCTCGACGGCCAGGGCCTCGTTGAGGACCAGCAGCCGCGGGTCGCGCGCCTCCTCGGCCTGCCACGGGACGGCCATCTCGGAGAACTCGCGGGCGAAGCGGTCGTCGAGGGGGACCGTCGGCGTCGGGGCGATGCTCACGCCCTCGACGGTACGTGCGACGCCGGGATCCGGCGCTCCGTCGCACCCCCGGGACGGCGCTACTGTTCGCGACACTCCTGGCCGCCCGGAAGGGAGCGCGCTCATGGACGTCGGCGCGGACACCCTGCAGAAGGCCCTGCAGGTCAACCTCGACCCCCGCTGGTACGGCACGATCGCCGAGATCGGCGCCGGCCAGGAGGTCGCCCGCTGGTTCTTCCGGGCCGGCGGGGCGGCGGGCACCGTCGCCAAGACGATGTCGGCCTACGACATGGCCGTCAGCGACGCGGTGTACGGGAAGGCCGACCGCTACGTCTCCAAGGGCCGGCTGCAGGCGATGCTCGACCACGAGTTCCAGCTCGACCTGGACCGGCTCGGGGAGGCCCGCGGCGACGAGACGGCGTTCTTCGCCTTCGCCGACACCGTGGTGGCGCGCAGCTACCGCGGCGGGAACGAGTGCCACGGCTGGATGGGCGTGAAGTTCCAGTCCCACCCGCGCGACGAGCCGAGCCAGGTCGTGCTCCACGTCCGGATGCTGGACGACGAGGCCGCGCTGCAGCAGGAGGCCCTCGGCATCGTCGGGGTCAACCTGCTGCACGCGGCGTTCTTCCAGCACCACCAGCCGGAGGCCATGGTCGAGAGCCTGCTCGACCGGCTCACCACCGGCCGCATCGAGATCGACATGATCGAGTTCACCGGCATCGAGTTCCGCGCCGTCGACAACCGGCTCATGGCGCTCACGCTCGTCCAGCTCGGCCTCAGCGGCGCGGCCATGTTCGGCCCGGACCGGCGGGTGCTGCAGCCGAGTGAGGTCCTGCGGAAGAAGGCGATCCTCGTCGAGCGCGGCAGCTTCCGCCCGCCGACGGTGGTCAACATCGACATGCTCGAGGCGGCCCGCGCGGCGTTCGAGACCGACCCCGCGGTCGCCGGTCGCGACATCCTCCTGCTCACCGAGCTGACCATGGCCAACCTCCGCGCCGGCGGGGACGTCGTCGACCGGCGGGACTTCCTCGCCCGCGCCGACCTGCTCGCCGCCTGCGGGATGACGGTGCTCATCTCCGACTACGTCGCCTACCACCGGCTGGCCGCCTACCTCGCCTGGCGCACCGACGGCCGCATCGGGATGGTCATGGGGGTCCCGAGCCTCGCCGACCTCTTCCACGAGGAGAACCACGCCGCCTTGCCCGGCGGGATCCTCGAGAGCTTCGGCCGGCTGTTCAAGAACGACCTGAAGCTCTTCGTCTACCCGATGCTGCGCAACGGCGAGGTCGTCACCGTCGACACCCTCCCCGTCGACGACGACCTCCAGCCGCTCTACGACTACCTCCACCGGCGCGGCAGCTTCGTCGCGCTCACCAACTACAAACCCGACTACCTGCCGATCCTCAGCCGCGACGTCCTGCGGCGGATCCCCACCGACGACCGGACGTGGACGTCGATGGTGCCGCCCGAGGTGAGCGAGCTGATCACGCGGCGCGGCTTCTTCGGCTACCAGCGGGACCGCTGACGCCGGCCATCGCCGGCACCGTTCAGCGGCGTGCCTCGGACGGCGAGCACCCGTACTTCCGGCGGTAGGCGGCGGCGAACCGGCTCGCGCTGGAGAACCCCCAGCGGGCGGCGACGTCGCTGACGGTGGGGGCGGGAACCGCCAGCAGGTCGGCGTGGGCGCGCCGCAGCCGGACGTCGACCAGGTACTCCGTCGGCGTGCAGTCCAGCCACTGGCGGAAGCCCTCCTGCAGCCGCCGGACGCCGGTGCCGGCCAGCGCGGCCATCTCGCCGGCGGTCCAGGGACGGGCGGGGTCCTCGCGGAGGGCGTCCACGACCCGCTTGACGGTGCGCGGCTGGGCCGCACCGCGGCCGTCGGGCGGGCAGCCGGTGAGCAGGAAGCCCGCGGTGAGAGCGCCGGCGAGCTGGTCGCGCACCAGGCTGCTGTCCCCGAACAGGTCCGGTGAGCGCAGGTGGGCCGACAGGCCGGTGACCAGCTGCCGCCACGCCAGCCCCTGCCCGGAGTTGAGGTCCAGCTGGTCCGGGAGGGTCGCCCGCGTGGTCGCGCGGTCGGCGCCGAGGACGCGCTCGGCCTCGCGCTCGAGCCACGCCCGGTCGAACTTGACCCCGAGGACGGTGCAGGTCGCGTCCCAGTGGCTGATCAGCGACGGGGTGTCGGCCCGGAAGACCGTCGCCTGCCCGGGCACCGACGTCACGGGGCTGTGCCGGCCGCGGCTCTCGAGGTGCCCGGTCAGGGGCATGTTGACCTCGTAGGCGCCGGGGTAGTCGCACTCGACGGCGACGTCGGCGCCCCAGCCCACGTGCCCGATCAGCACGTGCCCGAGGTCGAGGGTGCGCAGCGTCAGCCGGGGGTGGGAGGCACCGCCCACCAGCCGCAGCTGGTGCGGGAAGTAGGCCTCGGCCACGACGCGGGAGGCCGCGCCCCAGTCGGAGGGGCCGGGACGCCGCCGTCCGGACATGCGCCGCAGGGTACCTGCGACCGGCGTCACACATCGCCGCGCGATCGGTACCGGGACCGCGCTTCCTGTGTCGCAGGTCACCAGCGGCCTCCCTACCTTTCCCGATCGACCGCGGCCCACCAGTGGCAGCCGAGGAAGACCGGAGGGACCCCATGACGACCGTCCAGCAGCCCGCCACCGCCACCCTGCAGCGCGACCTGTCCTGGCTCGACGAGGTCACGATGACCCAGCTGGAGCGCAACCCCTACCCGGTCTACGAGCGGCTCCGCGCCGAGGCGCCGCTGGCCTACGTGCCGGTGCTCGGCTCCTACGTCGCCTCCACCGCCGAGGTGTGCCGGGAGATCGCGACCAGCCCCGACTTCGAGGGCGTCATCACCCCGGCCGGCGGCCGCACCTTCGGCCACCCCGCGATCATCGGCGTCAACGGCGACGTCCACGCCGACCTGCGCTCCATGGTCGAGCCGGCCCTGCAGCCGGGGGAGGTCGACCGGTGGATCGACGACCTGGTGCGGCCGATCGCCCGCGGCTTCCTCGAGCAGTTCGAGGACGACGGCCGCGCCGAGCTGGTCGCGCAGTTCTGCGAGCCGGTCAGCGTCCGTGCCCTCGGCGACCTGCTGGGTCTCAAGGACGTGTCGTCGGACACGCTGCGCGACTGGTTCCACAAGCTGAACCGCTCGTTCACCAACGCCGCCATGGACGAGAACGGCGAGTTCGCCAACCCCGAGGGCTTCGCCGAGGGCGACGCCGCCAAGGCCGAGATCCGCGCGACCGTCGACCCGCTCATCGACCGCTGGACCGTCGAGCCCGACGACAGCGCCATCTCGCACTGGCTGCACGACGGCATGCCGCCCGGTCAGACCCGGGACCGCGAGTACATCTACCCGACGATCTACGTCTACCTGCTCGGCGCGATGCAGGAGCCCGGCCACGGCATGGCCTCGACCCTCGTCGGGCTGTTCAGCCGGCCCGAGCAGATGGAGGAGGTCGTCGACGACCCGACGCTGATCCCGCGGGCCGTCTCCGAGGGCATGCGGTGGACCTCGCCGATCTGGTCGGCCACCGCCCGCATCTCCACCAGGCCGGTCACCGTCGCGGGCGTGGACCTCCCGGCGGGGACGCCGGTGATCCTGTCCTACGGGTCGGCCAACCACGACACGGGCGTCTACGAGGCGCCGACCGCCTACGACCTGCACCGGCCCCCGCTGCCGCACCTGGCCTTCGGCGCCGGCAACCACGCCTGCGCGGGCATCTACTTCGCCAACCACGTGATGCGCATCGGCCTCGAGGAGTTGTTCGAGTCCATCCCGGTCATGGAGCGCGACACCACCGAGGGCGTCGAGTTCTGGGGCTGGGGCTTCCGCGGCCCGACGAGCCTGCACGTCACCTGGGAGGTCTGAGGTGACGACGACCGGGACGACGACGTGGTCGCTCACCGTCGGCGACCGCCGCGTCGAGTGCGCCCCAGACCAGACGGTGCTCGACGCGTTCCTCCGGGCCGGGGTGTGGATGCCCAACTCCTGCAACCAGGGCACCTGCGGCACCTGCAAGCTGCGCGTCCTCGACGGCGAGGTCGACCACCGCGACTCGCCGCCGGACACCCTGACCGCCGAGGAGCGGCAGGCCGGGATGGCGCTGGCCTGCCAGGCCACCCCGCGCGGGGACGCCGTGGTGAGCGCACCGGCCGGTGACGGCGACGTCCGCGGCACGCACGCCCTGCGCGACCTGGTGGCGACCGTCCGCGCCGTCGAGGACGTCGCCCGCGACACCCGCCGCGTGCTGCTCGGCCTGGACGAGCCGCTGGCCTTCTCCGCCGGTCAGTACGTCGAGCTGGTCGTGCCGGGCAGCGGCGTGCGGCGCCAGTACTCGCTGGCCAACACGCCGGAGGAGGACAAGGTGCTCGAGCTGCACGTGCGGCGGGTGCCGGGCGGCGTGGCCAGCGACGCCTGGCTGTTCGGGTCGGTGCAGGTCGGGGACCGGGTGGAGCTGACCGGGCCGCTCGGGGACTTCGCCCTGCCCGACGAGGCCGACGACCAGGGCGAACCCATGGCCTGCATCGCCGGCGGTACCGGCCTGGCCCCGTTGGTCGGGATCGTGCGGACGGCGCTGCAGCGGCGGCCCGAGCGCGAGATCGTGCTCTACCACGGTGTCCGCGCCGCCGAGGACCTCTACGACGTCGACCGGCTGACCGAGCTCGCGGCGGCCCACCCCGGCTTCCGGTTCGTGCCGGTGCTGTCGGACGAGCCGGACCCCGGGGCGCACCGCACCGGCTTCCCGACCGACGCGTTCGTCGAGGACCTCGCCAGCGCGAAGGGCTGGTCGGGCTGGCTGTGCGGTCCGCCGCCGATGGTGGAGGCCGGGGTCAAGGCGTTCAAGCGTCGCCGCATGGCGCCCCGCCAGATCCACCGCGAGAAGTTCACCCCCGCCGACGCGCTGGGCGCCGAGCCGCCGGAGGGGTGAGGGTGTCGACGGCCGGTGCGGTCGGGGCACCGTGGTCGCAGCCGGCACCGAGGAGCGTCGGGACGTGGACTCCGAATCCGTCCGGGCGACGCTGCAGCGCCACTTCGACCTGGCCCGCACCGACGCGGACGCCGCCCACGAGGTGTACGCCGAGGACGCCGTCCTGGAGTTCCCGCAGTCGGGCGAGCGGTTCGACGGGGTCGCCAGCTTCCGCGAGTGGCGGCGGATCCACCCGTCGCGGTCGACGTCGAGATCGACCGGGAGCTGAGGTCCGCGCCCTGGCCGCAGGATCACTCGCAGGCGACGCCGTCGCCGTCCCGGTCCAGCTTCGGGGCGTAGCCGGGGCTCCCGCGGTACAGCGGGGCAGCCCCTGCGGCCCGGGCCGCGTCGCAGTTGGCGAAGGCGCCCGACGGCGCGGGAGCCGGAGCCGGAGCCGGAGCGGGTGCGGGAGCCGGAGCGGGTGCGGGAGCCGGAGCGGGTGCGGGAGCCGGAGCGGGCGCGGGGCGAGGAGCAGGTGCCGGTGCGGGCACGACCACCGGGGCGCGCGGGGCAGCCGTCGTGGTCACGGGAGCCGGAGCGGGCGAGGGCGACGGGGTGGGTGGGGGCAGCGGCGCGACCACGCCGCCGGGCAGCGGCTCGTCGGGGCAGGAGCTCAGCACGGTGGCGATGGCGTTCTTCTCCGCCTGGGTCATCCAGAGCCCGTAGCCGACCTTGACCGCCACCTGCCGGGCCACGTAGGCGCAGCGGTAGGACCGGTGGGGCGGCAGCCAGGTGGCGGCGTCGCCGTCCCCCTTCTGCATGTTCAGCGGGCCGTCGACGGCGAGCAGGTTCAGCGGGTCGTTGGCGAACGCGGTGCGGCGGGCGGGGTCCCAGCCCTGCGCGCCCTTCTGCCAGGCGTCGGACAGGGCGACGACGTGGTCGATCTGCACGGCGGCGCTGGTCGACTCACCGCGCTGGAAGGCGATGCCGCGACCGGAGTACGGGTCGGCCAGCGAGCCGGTGAGGACCACGCAGTTGCGCGTGCCCGGCTTGAACGCCTCGCCGGTCAGATCGCGGGCCAGGACGTCGTTGCGGGTGTCGCAGCCGTTGCGGTCGGTGTCGACCCAGCCGGAGCCGAACAGGTCCCGGTCGTAGCCGGTCCGCGGTGCGCGGCCCCGCACCTCCACCGCGGCGAGGGCGGCCAGTGCCGAGGTCCGCGCCGCCCCGGTGACGGCGGCCTGCGCGGCCTCGTCGCTGAGCAGGCCGGTCACCGGGCTGGTCGCGGCGCTGCTCGGCGTGGCCTCCGTGGTCTCCGTGTCGAGCAGGGCCCGCTCCGCGGCGGCGATCCGGTCCTCGGCCGGGGTGGGCGAGGCGGTCGCGGACGGGGTGGCCGTCGGTGTCGAGGCGGCCGAAGCCGACGTCGTGGTCGGCGTGCCGGCAGCACCGGCGACGAGCGCGACCACGCCCGCGGCGGCCACCACGCCGGCCACCCTGCGGCTGGCGATGAACGCCCACCGGGCCCGGCCGGTGATGGCCGCACCCCCGCCGAGCAGCAGGGCCACCAGACCGGCCATCAGCAGACCGCCGGCGACGCCGTTGGTGGCGACCCCCGCGGCGACGAACAGCAGGGCCACGGCGGCGGCCACCACGAGGACGACCCGGCGCACAGGCCAGGACGGACGACTGGTCACGAGCTTCCCCCCGAACGGAACCGCGGAGGTCGCAAGCTACGGCCGGGAGGGGGGTCGTCCGCGGGAAGTGGCCCGGGGCACGCCCGCAGTCGACCACCGCCGTCACTCGAGGCACACCAGCCGCGCGGCGGACGACGGTGCCGCGGCCCGGCCCGATCGGGCACCCTCCCCGTCATGAGCGACGCCGCCCGCACCGCCCTGACCGTCTTCTGCTACTGCGTGGCGGCCCTCGCGCAGCTGGCGGCGATCGCGCTCCTCGTCGCGGAGGGGCGGCGGACCGGTGCCGCCCTGCGCCGCTGGGCCGCCGCCGACCCGGGGCCGGTCGCGGTGACGGGGCCCGCCGGGACCACCGCCGTGACCGGCCCGCCCCCGCCGTCCGGGGCGACCGCCGTGACGGGGCCGCGCCCGTCGCCGTCCCTGCCGGCCGTGGACGGTCGCAGCGTGGACGGGCGCGGCGCGGACCGGGTCGCCCTCGTGGACCCGCTGCTGGGCAACCGGTTCGACCGCACCGGCGCCGTCGTCCTCCTGGCCGCCGGGGTCGTCGTCGGCACGATCGGCCACCTCCTCAGCCTCTGAGCGCGGCCGGCAGGGCATCCCCGGAGTGCGCGAACCAGGGGCGGATCGGGGCGTTCCCCGATGGTGTCCGGCACCCCGTCGCGGCGAGGCTCGTGCCATGACATCAGCCGTTCCCCCCACCCCGCCGCCGGTCGACCAGCCCTGGACCCAGCCGCCCGTCCGCACCCTCCGCCGCAGTGGCACCGACCGGATGGTCGGCGGCGTCAGCGGCGGGCTCGCCGAGTACACCGGCATCGACACCGTGCTGTGGCGGGCCGCGTTCGTCCTCGTGACCCTGGCCGGCGGTGCCGGCGTCCTCGTCTACCTGCTGCTGTGGGTGCTGATGCCGGCCGGACCGTTGCCCGCCGGCCAGGTGCCCGGACCGCTCGACCAGCTCGCGATGCGCCTCCACGACGCGGTGACCAGCCGGACGTCGGCGTCGCGCAGCTGAGCCGGGCCGGCGGGCGGAGCGCGCGGTCCGCCGCGCGCCCCGCCGGTCCCGGCGGCCCGCGACGGTGGCACCCTTCCCGTGCAGACGGGCGCCGGCATCGAGGGGCGGCGGGGCCATGACCGAGGAAGCCGTGCGGGCGGTGCTGGAGCACTACCTGAGCCACAGCGCGGCCGGCGACGAGCAGGCCGCGAGCACCATCTACCGCGCGGACGCCGTGCTGGAGTTCCCGCAGTCGGGGGAGCGGTTCGAGGGCGTCGACCACTTCCTGCCGTGGCGCCGCGAGTACCCGGCGCAGGTGGAGTACGAGCTGGACCGCATCCGCGGCGCGGACGACGTGTGGATCGCCGAGCTCCGCATCCGCTACGACGGCGGGCCGTGGCAGCACGCCGTCGACGTCCTCGAGTTCGACGGCGACCTGGTCCGCTACGAGTCGATCTACGTCGCCGAGGGCTGGCCCGCACCGGACTGGCGGGCACCCTGGCGGGCGGCGCCCCCGCGGTCGGCCGAGCCGGACGGAACGGAGCCGGCCTGAGCCGGGCGGGCGGTGCACCCCGCGAATCGCGGTCGGAGCAGCGCCTGGCTACGGTTGCCAGAGCCACAGTGCCCTCACTGTTCGTGGAGCAGCGGTGTCCCGGGTCCGGGTGGGCGGTGGCGGTCGCCGGAGGCAGGAAGGCGGCGTGCACGGAACCGACCCGCACGGGGCAGCGGAGGTGCTGATGTCCATCCACGAACGTCGCCGGCGCACGCACACCGTCGGCACGACGGTCACGAGCGCCGTCGCCGGCTCCGTCGCGGCCGGCTGACCCGCCGCGCGACGGACTCCCTCCCGAGGACACGCATGGACATCCCTGCGATGCGGGCCTGCTTCGCCAAGGCCGCGGCGGCCGGCGACGAGGCCCCCCTGTACTTCTACTCGCACCTGTTCCTGACCCATCCCGAGACCCGGGCGCTGTTCCCCGTCTCGATGGCGCACCAGCGCGACCGGCTCTTCCAGGCCCTCGGCGAGGTCATGGCCCGGGTCGACGACCTCGAGGCACTCGTGCCGATCCTCCAGGAGCTCGGCCGCGACCACCGCAAGTTCGGGACCGTCGCCGCGCACTACCCGGCCGTCGGCGCCAGCCTGCTCGCGACGCTCCAGCACTTCGACCGCGAGTGGGACGACCGGCTCGCCGGGGACTGGACGGCGGCCTACGAGCTGATCGCGAAGGTCATGATCGAGGCCGCCGACGCCGCCGCCGACCAGCCCGCGTGGTGGGACGCCGAGGTCGTCGAGCACGAGCGGCGCACCCTCGACGTCGCCGTCCTGCGGGTGCGGGCGCTCACCGAGTACCCCTACCGCGCCGGCCAGTCGATCTCGCTGGAGTCCGACGCCCGGCCCAAGCTGTGGCGCTACTACTCGCCGGCCAACGCCCCGCGCCCGGACGGGCTCATGGAGCTGCACGTCAAGGCGCGCGACGGCGGCCCCGTCAGCACTGCCCTCGTGCGCCGCGTCGGGGTGGGCGACACGCTGCACCTGGGCCCGCCGATGGGGCACATCGCCTTCGACGAGGAGTCCGACCGAGACCTGCTGCTGGTCGCCGGTGGCACGGGCCTGGCCCCGCTGAAGGCCGTCGTCGACCAGGTCGCCCGCCACGGCCCGCCGCGCCGCGTCGACCTCTACGTCGGGGCGCGGGCCGAGATGTACGTCTACGACCGGGCCGACCTCGAGCGCCTGGACCAGGAGCACCCCTGGCTGACGGTGACCTTCGCCGTCTCAGAGGACAAGGAGTCCACGCTCGAGCAGGGCGACGTCGGCGAGGTCGTCCTGCGGCACGGGCCGTGGACCAGCCGGGACGTGTACGTCGCGGGCCCGGCCGCCATGGTCGAGGACACGACCTCCCGGCTCCTGCAGCACGGGGTGCGGCGGGAACGCATCCGCAGCGAGGTGTTCGCCCCGAGCCGCCTGGGGCCCAGTCTTGACGGAGAGGTGACCGAATGACCACCGGCGAGTACGGGCCCGGGGACGCCGAGCGGCGGCTGACCCCGGCCGACGTCCAGAACGTGCGCTTCTCGCGGGCGCCCATGCTGCACCCTGGCTACAGCGATGCGGAGGTCGACCGGTTCCTCGTCCGGACGGCGGGGGAGCTGGCCCGCCTGCACGCGGAGAACGCCGACCTGCACGACCACGTGGAGCACCTTCAGCAGCAGGTGCGTGAGCAGCAGGAGCAGCTCGCCCGCGCGGCCGCCGTGGAGCCGCCGAGCGAGCAGGCTGTCCGCATCATCGCCACCGCGCAGCAGACGGCGGACAGCTACGTGGCCGAGGCCGAGGACTTCAGCCGGCAGATGACCACCGACGCCCGCGCCCAGTACGAGGAGCAGGTGCGCCGGGCGCGGGAGAACGCCGGCGCGATCATCCAGGCCGCGCAGGAGGCCGCGGCGCGGATGGTCGCCGGCGGGCAGCCCGCGGCCGCGGTCGAGGGGGACGGCGAGCGCGCCACCACCCAGGAGCTCGAGGAGCAGGTGGCCTACCTCAAGGCGTTCGCGCAGGCCTGCCGCGTGCAGCTGCGCTCCTACCTGGAGGCGCTGCTCACCGACGTCGAGACCGAGTGGGGACGCGCCGACCCGGCGTCCCTCCAGCAGCTCCCGCTGCGGACGCCGGCCCAGCGACCGGCCGTTCCCGCGGGGCCGAACGTCGCCCGGGAGGTGCCGCCGGACGACAGCACCAGCGAGAACCCGGCCGTCGGCGGGAACTCCGAGGTCACCACGCGCCGCCGGAGCTGAGCCGTCGCGGGTCAGCCCGCGACGGGGGGCTGGGCCTCCGGCTCCTCGGTCAGCTGCCACGGGCGGACGACGGTGACCAGCACGGCGATCGCCACCAGCAGGGCGCCGACGATGACCGTCCCCATCGCGGCGGCGTCGTTGCCCAGGACGCCGACGAGCGGGGCGACGGAGGCGCCCACCCCGAACTGGACGGCGCCCAGCAGCGCCGCGGCCGACCCGGCCGCCTCGCCGTGGCGGGCCAGCGCGAGCGCGGGGGCGTTGGGCAGCGCGAGCCCGCCGGCGAACAGCACCGCCCACAGCGGCACCACCACGCCGGGCAGCCCACCGGTGCCGGTCGCGGCCAGCACGAGCAGGACGGCGCCGGCGACGGTCCCGGTGACCACACCAGCGACCAGGATCTGGGCCGGCGACCAGCGGCGCAGCGCGACCGGGTTGAGCTGGGTGGCCGCGATCAGCCAGAACGCCCCCGCCCCGAACAGCAGGCCGAACTGCTGCTCGTCGAGGCCGAACTCGCGCTGGTAGACGAACGAGGAGCCGGACACGTAGCTGAACAGCCCGGCCATCGTCAGCCCGGCGACCAGCACCAGGCCCACGTACGTGCGGTCGCGCAGCAGCCCCCGGTAGGTCCGGAGCGTGCCGCGGACGCCGGCGCTGCTGCGCCGCTGCGCCGGCAGCGTCTCCCGCAGCACGACCGCCCCGACGGCCAGCAGCAGCACGCCGTAGAGCGCGAGCAGCACGAAGATGCCCCGCCACGAGGTGAACCGCAGGACCTCGCCGCCGATCGTCGGCGCCAGCACCGGGGCGGCCCCGAGCACCAGGAACAGCCGGGACAGCATCGTGGCCGCGGCCCGGCCCGTGAGCAGGTCGCGGACGACGGCCATCGCGATCACCGCGCCGGCCGCGCTGCCCACGCCCTGGAACACCCGCAGCGTCCCCAGGACGGCGACGTTCGGCGCCACGAGCACCAGCAGGGAGGCCACCACGTAGAGAGCGGTCCCGGCCAGCAGCGGGCGGCGCCGGCCCAGCGCGTCCGAGAGCGGCCCGAGCACCAGCTGGCCCAGAGCCAGGCCGATGAGGGTGCCGGTCAGCGTCAGCTGGATCGTCGCCGACGTCGTCCCCAGGTCGGCGGTGATCGTCGGCAGCGCCGGCAGGTACATGTCGATGGTCAGCGGCCCGACGGCGACGAACGCGCCGAGGACCAGCGTGAACAGGGCCTGCCGCCGCGGCCCCATCGCGGGCGCGGCGGTGCTGGGTGTGGACGGCGCGGTCGTCGTGGTGGTCAACGGGTCCCCCGGCTCGGACGGTTGCGGATGAGGCCCTCGTCGGCCACGTACGTCGGCTGGCAAGGCGGTGCGCCCGCCGTTCATTCCGGGGGCGCCGCACCCGGCGTGTCGAACCGGTCACGTGCGCGAGGATGGGCGCCCACCAGCGCCGACGTCCGCGAGGAGACCGCCGTGACCATGCCCCCAGGAGCGCCGCCGACCGGAGACCAGCCGCCGGCCCCGATGGTCGTGCCGCAGTTCTTCGTCAGGCAGCGGATCACGGTCATGGTCAACCGCTACGAGCTGGTCGCGGCCAACCCCGACGGGTCCGAGGGGCACGTGCTGGCCTTCGCCGAGCAGAAGCGGATGAAGCTCAAGGAGGAGGTGGTCTTCTACGCCGACGCGAGCAAGAGCCGCCCGGTGTTCTCCTTCAAGGCCCGGCAGCGGCTCGACGTCCACGCCGAGCACGACGTCTTCGACGAGTACGGCCGGGCGCTCGGCACCTTCAGCAAGCAGTTCGGCGCCAGCCTGCTGCGTTCGACCTGGACGCTGTGGGCCCCCGGGGTCCAGGCGGTGGGCCAGGAGCGGCGGATGAGCATCGCGATCCTGCGCCGGGTCTGGGACCTCATCCCGTACGTCGGCGACGTGTGGGTGCCCTTCGTCTTCCACTTCGACTTCGTCGACACCGCCACCGGGGCTCCGGTGATGGTCAGCGAGCGCCAGAAGGCCATCCGAGACCGCTACCTCGTGACCGTCCCCGACCCGCGCCTGGACTTCCGCGTCGCCGCCGCGATGGCCGTGGCCCTGGACGCGCTGCAGAGCCGGTGAGCCGGGTGCGGACGGTTGACCGTGTGACGGCCATCACCTAGGTTGCCCTGCGGACGTACCGTCCGGAAACCGCACCTGCGTACGGATGCCGCACACTTCGGCTCCCCGCTGGGCTCTCCTTGGAGGACCGTTGCGCACATCGACCAGGGCCCGCGCCACCTCGCTCGCGGCCGCGCTCGCGCTGATGCTGACCGCCTGCGGCGGGGACTCCGGGGAGGAGGGCTCCGGGGGAGGGGGCGGCTCGGCGTCCGGCACCCAGACCGTCCAGGTCGGGATCATCCCGGTCAGTGACGTGGCGATCCTGCACCTCGGCCAGGAGGAGGGCTTCTTCGCCGACCGGGGGATCGAGCTGGAGTTCAACCTCGGCCAGGGCGGCGCCGCGCTGGTCCCCGCGGTGGTCACCGGCGAGTACCAGTTCGGGTTCAGCGGCATCGTCTCGATCCTGCAGGCGCGCGAGCAGGGCCTCCCGGTCACCGCCATCGCGCCGACGTCGTGGAGCAACGGCGAGGAGGGCCAGCACATCAACGCCCTGATGGCCAGCGACCCCGCGATCCAGGACGCCGGCGACCTGGAGGGCAAGACCGTCGCCCTCAACATCCTCAACAGCCAGGTCGAGACGCTGGCCCGCAACTCGATCGAGGTGGCGGGCGGCAATCCCGACAACGTCAACTTCGTCGAGATGTCCCTGCCCGACGCCGTCACGGCGCTCGGCAGCAACCAGGTCCAGTCCTTCGTCTGCGGCGAGCCGTTCTGCACCCTGGCCCAGGACGCCGGGGCGCGGGTCATCGCGGACAACTGGCTGGACCTGGTGCCCGACGGCATCGGCCTGTCCGGGGTCTACTTCTCCACGACCGACCAGATCGAGGCCGACCCGGAGCTGTTCGAGAACATCCAGGCCGGGATCCTCGAGTCACTCGACTACGCGCAGGCGCACCCCGACGAGTGGCGGGCGCAGATCCCCGAGTACACCGAGATCGACCCCGCGCTGGTGGAGCGGCTGACCATGCCGCTGTTCAAGTCCGACCTGACCGAGGAGGAGTTCCGGGCGGCGCCGGAGAAGGCCCGCGAGTACGCGATCCTCGACCAGGACGTCCCCGCCATCGAGGACTTCTTCTGGGAGTCGCAGAACATCGTCCCCTGACGCTCCACCCGGCGCGGGCGGCGGCTCCGGCCACCGCCCGCGCCGGCGCGTCGCCACCCCGTCCTCGGGCCGCCCTCGGACGCCCCCCGCCCGGCTTCCGCCGGCCGGGAGCGGCGCTGACGCCGGGCCGGCGGCGCCCCGGACTCGGTCTCCCGCCGATCCGAGGAGAGCGCCGACGATGACGTCGACCCAGGCGCCGGAGCAGGTCCCCGCCGTGCAGGCCGAACTGAGCTACCCGGCGGAGGGGTCGACCGTCCTGCGCCGGTTCACCGCACCCGGGCACAGCGTGAACACCGGGCGGTACGAGACGCACGTCGTCCCGATCCCCAACGGCCGCCCCGTGCAGGAGCGCTTCACCGTCGAGGCCAACGGCTTCCGGATCGCCCGCCACGAGAGCGCAGGCCACCGTGCCCCGCCACAGCATCGAGTTCCGCACCTTCGCGTTCTTCGAGTAGGCGCCCTCACGCCAGGTCCAGCGGCGGGGTGTGCGGGTAGCGGACGGTGAACCGGCCCGACACCCGCTCCGCGCCCCGGTACCCGTGGTGGTCCGGCGCCGGCCCCACGGGGCGCCCGGCCGGCAGCAGGCTGCGGTGCTCCAGGTGGTCGAACACCGCCAGCGGGGACGGCGAGACGTCCAGCGCGCGCAGGGAGTCGGCCACCGGGTGGTCGCCCAGCCGCAGCGCACCCGCACCCCCACCGAAGGCCACCCGCAGCCGGCCGGCCATCGGGACGACCGTCTCCAGCAGCCGGCCGCCCAGCGTGGTGTACATGACCGCCGGCCGCCGATCGGGGAGCACCGGCCCCCGGCCGCGGACGGCGAGCTCGAGCACCGTCCTCCCGCCCTCGGCCACCGCCACCCGGCGCACCGTCCGCTGCTCGGCGAAGTCCATGTCGGCCACGAACTTCGGGAAGCCCCACAGCGTGGCCCCGGCGTCCCGGGCCTCGACCGTGGTGACCGGCAGGTGCAGCACGAACAGCGCGAGCCGCCGTCGGGCCAGCGGCACCACCGGGGGCGCCGGCCCGCGGGTCACCACGACGGCGACCGCCACCTCCCCGTAGGGCGCGAGGTGGCCCGCGGGGACGTCGGTGGTGGTGATGGCTCGGTACCGGAACGCCGCCACCGACAGCAGGGCCCGGCCGTCGGCCCAGCGCACCGGCCGCAGGCCGTCCCCGGGCAGGGCGGCGACGACGGCCTCGTACGAGGCGGTGTGCACGGCGGCGAAGCAGGCGTTGTCCGGGTAGCGCAGCGGCAGGGTCAGCGACCGGTCGCCCACGCGCACCTGCGGTGTCGGGCCCGCCCAGGCGTCGGGGTCGCAGGTGCGCACGGTGCCTCCCTCGGGCCGGCCGGTCCCAGGCTGGCGGTCCGCCGCGGGCGCCGTCCAGGGAGCGCGTGCGGCGACCCCGGGCGTGTCGCCGACAGTCCGGGCAGGCTCACCGGGAGTGGTCACCGGGCGGCGGTGGCCGACGTCCGGCCAGGAGGCGGCCCGGTGCCCGACACCGTGTTCTACGTCAACGCGCACGCCGACGACGCCCTCTTCTTCCGCGGGGAGGGGCTGTACACCGACATGCACACGCCGGAGGTCAAGACCGTCCAGGTGCTGGTGACCGCCGGGGACGCCGGGCGCACCGACGGCTGGTGGGAGACGCGGGAGACCGCCTGCCTGGAGGCCATGGCCGGCACGCTCACCCCCGGCCCCGTCACCTCGGCGCGCGTCACGGTCAACGGGCACCGGGTGCAGCGGTACACCGCCCCCACCTGGGTCGTCTACGCCCTGCGCCTGCCCGACGGCAACCTGGACGGCAACGGGTTCCCGGCCACCGGCAACCGGTCCCTCACCAAGCTGCGCAACGGGACGATCGGCTCGATGCCGGCCGTCGACGGCTCCACCACCTACAATGGGTGGGGCGACCTGGTGGCCACCCTCCGCGCGATCGTCACCGCCCAGCGGGGGACGACGGTGCGCCCGTGGGTCAACGCGCCCGACCCCGACCGGGCCACCAGCCCCGGCGACCACCCCGACCACTGGGCCACCGGCGAGGCGGTCCGGGACTTCGCCGCTGCGGCGGGCCTCAACCGGCTGTGGTGGGTCTCCTACGACACCCAGAACCGCCCCGTGAACCTCGCCGGGTACGCCCTGGACATCAAGTGGTTCCCGGTCCGGCTCCACGGCTGGGCGACCGACGACCTGATGGGCGTCCCGCCCAACGCGCAGGAGTGGGCCTGGTGGGGCGCGCGCAGCTACGCGCGGGAGGAGACCGGCTGAGCCGCCCGGTCCCGCGCCAGCCACGCGGTGAGCTCCGCGGCGGGCACGGGGCGCTGGTGGAGGTACCCCTGGACGGCGGTGATCCCGGCCCGCTCCACGAACCGCTGCTGCTCGACGTCCTCCACGCCCTCGGCCACCGACTCCAGCCCCAGCCGGTGCGCCATCTGGGCGATCGCCTCCAGCACCGCCTGGTCGGCGACCTCGGTGGCCGCGCCGGCGACGAAGGACTTGTCGATCTTCACGACGTCGACCGGCAGGCTGCGCAGGGTGGTCAGCGCCGAGTAGCCGGTGCCGAAGTCGTCCACCGCCAGCCCGACCCCCAGCCCGGCGAGGACGTCGAGGGTGAGCTGCACCGACGGCGCGTCCAGCACCGTGGACTCGGTGATCTCGACCAGCAGCTGCTTGGGGGCCAGCGCGTGCGCGGCCAGGCACTCCCGGACGACGGTGACGAAGTGCGGGTGGGCCAGCTGGGACGGGGACGCGTTGACGTGCAGCGACACCCGCTGCCCGCCGTCCTCCCAGGAGGCGGCGTCCGCGCACGCCCGGCGGAGCACCTGTTCGCCGATGCGGTTGACGAGGCCGGTGCGCTCGGCGACGTCGAGGAAGTGCTCGGGCCCGAGCAGCCCGCGGGTCGGGTGCGCCCACCGCACCAGCGCCTCCACGGCGGTGCACCGGCCGTCGCGGGTGGCGACGATCGGCTGGTAGTGCACGACGAACTCGCCCCGGGTCGCCGCGGTGTGCAGCTCGGCCTCCAGCGCCGCCGTCCCGTCCGCGTCGAGCAGGGCGGGGGAGAAGGTCTGCACGCGGTTCTTGCCCGCGGCCTTCGCCGCGTACATCGCGATGTCGGCCTGCTGCACGGCCTCGGTCTCGGACACCCCCGGGCGCAGCACGGCCAGGCCGACGCTGGCGCCGATCTGGGTGAGCCGGCCGTCCAGGCGCGTCGGCGCCGACAGCAGCTCGACCAGGCGCCGGCCGATCCGCTCGGCCTCGTCCTGCTCGGCCCCGCGCAGCAGGACGCCGAACTCGTCGCCGCCGAGGCGGGCGCAGAGGTCCTGGCTGCGCAGGGCGCCCGAGACGCGGGTGGCCACGTGCTGCAGCAGACGGTCGCCGGCGGCGTGCCCGAGCCCGTCGTTCACCACCTTGAAGTCGTCGAGGTCGAGGAAGACCACCCAGGTGTCACCGCAGCGGTCCGCGGCCGCGGAGCGGAGGGCGGCGGTGAAGGCCGACCGGTTGGCCAGCCCGGTCAGCGCGTCGGTGCGCGCCTGCACCTCGAGGTCGCGGTGCGCCTGGCTGGTGCGCATGGCCAGGACCACCTGGTTGTTCAGGGACCGGACCGCGGTGATGGCCTCGGCCGGGACGCCGTCCGGCGAGCCCAGCAGTATGAAGTGTCCCGGTGCGGGTGGCAGCGGCATGCACAGCCACTGGCGGCCGAACCCCGCGGCCGACCTCAGCGCGAGGGGCGCGGGGATCTCGTAGGTCTCGTTGGGCACGTCGCCCGCGGGCAGGACCTCCCGCGGCAGGCGGAGCAGCAGCCGGTCCAGCCCGCCGGTCTGGGCCGCGACCCGCACCAGGTCGGTGCCGTCGTCGTCGGCGAGGAGCAGCGCACGCAGCCCCGGCGTCATCCGGCAGATCTCCTCGACGGCCGCCCAGCCGTGACGCCGGATCTGCATGAGGTCGACGACGCCGAGCAGGTTGTTCCCCAGGTCGAACAGTGCCTGGTCCCGGCCGCGGGTCTGCTCGCGGGCGAACAGGACGAGGGCCAGGTGCCGCGCCCCGACCCCGCTCAGGAGCAGGACCACGAGGGCGGTTCCGACGAACCGCGGATCGGTGGTGGAGAAGTGGCCGGGCAGGGCCCGGGCGACGGCGTTGGTGGCCAGCAGCGCCGCGCTCAGCGTCAGTGCGTACCCGACGACCGGCCGCGTGCGGCCGTACATCACCCGGAACCACACGGCCGGGAAGGCGGCCCCGAAGCCGACGACCGGCGCCGGGCAGGCGAGGGTGAAGGCGACGAGGGTCAGCACCTCGACCACGTCGCGCAGGGGCGTGGCCGTCTGGGTCCGGTAGCGGCGGGACCACGCCAGCAGCAGCGTCGGCGCGCTGAGGGCCACCAGCGCCACCCGCCACGAGCCGGCGCCGGCCAGGGCCGCCGGCGTCGTCACCAGCAGGGAGCACGTCGCGATCCCGCAGAACAGCCAGCGGGTGCGCTGCACCAGGTCGGTGGGCCGGGCCACGAGCCGCCGCGCGCGTCGCCACAGCGGCGCGGCAGCGGTGCTGGTCATGGTCGTCCTCCGGTCGGCGGTTCGGTCCGCTGACCCCATCGACCGGGACGCCGCAGCTCTGGAGACCGTGGCCGCGGTCTCACCCCAGCGGGGGTGCGTGTCCGTGGCGAGGGCAGGGGTAGGCGTGCGGGGTGACCTTCTCGATCGTCGCCCGCGACACGCAGACCGGTGAGATGGGCGTCGCGACCCAGTCGCAGGCGTTCGCCGTCGGCAACAGCGTGCCCTTCGCCCTGCCCGGCCAGGGGGTGATCGCCACGCAGTCGATGGCCGAGCCCATGTACGGGCAGATCGGCCTGGACCTCCTGCGCGGTGGCTTCACCGCCAACGAGGCGCTGACCGCGCTGCGCAGTGTGGACCCGAACCCGGAGCGACGGCAGGTCGCCGTCCTCGACGTCTCCGGCGACCTCGCCGTCTACACCGGCGCCAACTGCGTCGCCGAGGCCGGCCACCTCGTGGGCGAGGGGTGCGTCGCGGTGGCCAACATGGTCACCGCGCCGGAGGTGTGGGAGTCGATGGTGGCGACGTTCGAGACCTCCGACGGGCCGATGGCCCACCGGCTGCTCAGTGCCCTGCGCGCGGCCGAGGACGCCGGCGGCGACCTGCGGGGGCGGCGGTCGGCGGCGATCATGATCGTCCGGTCGGTCACCACGGGCCGGCCCTGGCACGACACCGTCGTCGACCTGCGCGTCGACGACTCACCGGACCCGGTCACCGAGCTCGGGGACCTCGTCGTGCGGCTGGCCCGCTACCACGACGTCGTCCGGGCCTTCCAGCAGGCGATCGGCGGGGACCCGGTCACCGCCGACCGCGTGCTCGAGGAGCTGCGGCTGCCCGATCCGCGCACCGAGCCCGACCACGTGCTCTGGCGCGCCGTCGTCGCGGCGCTGGCCGGCCGGGAGGACGCCGCGCGGGCCCTGCTGACCGACCTCGCCGGGGTCGCCCCGCAGTTCGTGGAGGTGGGCCGCCGCTTCGGCGCCGCCGGGCTGGTGCCGCCCGACCTGATCGAGCGGATCCTGCCGGCGGGACCCCGCACCGACACCCCCGGGGACGTCGACGGTGCGGTGCTGCCCGCCGCGCCCGTCGTGCCGTCGGCCGACCCGGCCGCCGCCGCCGTGTGAGGCCGCTCAGCCGGGCAGGGGGAAGACCAGCAGCGAGCTGGACGCCGTCGCCACCGTCGCCCCACCGGCGTCGCGGACCTCGCCCTCGGCGAAGGCCACCCGCCGGCCGGGCTTGACGACGGTGCCGACCGCGGTCAGCGGCCCGCTGCTGGCGTGCACCGGACGCAGGTAGCTGACCTTGAGCTCGATCGAGGTGTAGCCGGTGCCGCGGGGGAGCGTGGAGTGCACCGCGCACCCGGCGACGGTGTCCAGCAGCGTGCAGACCAGCCCGCCGTGCACGACCCCGATCGGGTTGTAGGCGGACTCGTCGACCGCGCAGCGGAACTCCACCCGGCCCTCGGTCACGGCGACGACGTCCATCGCGAACAGCCGGGCGATCGGCGGCGGGGGCAGGACGCCGTCCCGGATCGCGGTGAGGGTCTCCAGCCCGCTGCGCTCGAGCGCGCCCGCCGCCACGACGAGCGGGTCGTGCCACGTCACGGTGCGCGAGCGGGGCTCGCCCCACGCGGTCGGGGAGGTGGTCGGGATGTCGGTCTGCTCGGTCGTCACCGAGCTAGGTTCGCACATCGAACCCAGACGGTGTGCGGTGGGGCACACGACAGCGGGCGGGGACCCCCGGAGGGATCCCCGCCCGCTGTCGGTTCGGCCCGGATCAGGCCGGGCCGGGCGTCAGCTCTTCGGCCGGGCGCCGGCGCGCAGGGCGCCGAGCAGGTCGTGGTTGAGCCGCGAGATGGTCTCCATCGAGATGCCCTTGGGGCAGGAGGCGGAGCACTCACCGATGTTGGTGCAACCGCCGAAGCCCTCACGGTCCTGCTGGGCGACCATGTTCACCACGCGGTCGTTGCGCTCGGGCTGGCCCTGCGGCAGCAGCCCGAGGTGGGTGACCTTGGCGGCGGTGAACAGCATCGAGGAGGCGTTCGGGCAGGCCGCCACGCACGCGCCGCACCCGATGCAGGTGGCGGCGTCGAACGCGGCGTCGGCGTCCTTCTTCGGCACCGGCACGGAGTGCGCCTCCGGGGCGGTGCCGGTCGGGACGCTGATGTACCCGCCGGCCTGGATGATCCGGTCGAACGCCCGGCGGTCGACGGCGAGGTCCTTGATCACCGGGAACGGGGTGGCCCGCCACGGCTCGATGTCGATCGTGTCGCCGTCCTTGAACGACCGCATGTGCAGCTGGCACGTGGTGGTCTGCTGCGGACCGTGCGCCATGCCGTTGATCATGACGCCGCACATGCCGCAGATGCCCTCGCGGCAGTCGTGGTCGAAGGCCACCGGGTCGTCGCCGGCCTCGATCAGCTGCTCGTTGAGCACGTCGAGCATCTCGAGGAACGACATGTCCGGGGAGATGTCGGCGACCTTGTAGGTGACCATCCGGCCCTTGTCGCGCGGACCGTTCTGCCGCCAGATCCGCAGGCTGAGGGTCATGCCACGCTTCTCGGCCCGCGCGTCCTGCGCGCCGACCGTCGAGTGGGCGCCCTCGTGGGTGACTGTCACTTGTAGCTCCGCTGGGCGAGGTGGACGTACTCGTACTCGAGAGCTTCACGGTGCAGGACCGGCGGAGCGCCTTCCGGCGTCCACTCCCACGCGGCGACGTAGGCGAAGTTCTCGTCGTCGCGCAGTGCCTCACCGTCGGGCGTCTGGCTCTCGGCCCGGAAGTGCCCGCCGCAGCTCTCGTTGCGGTGCAGGGCGTCGATGCACATCAGCTCGGCGAGCTCGATGAAGTCGGCGACGCGGCCGGCGAGCTCGAGGGTCTGGTTGAAGGACTGGCCGTCGCCGGTCACCTTCAGGTTGGTCCAGAACTCCTGGCGGATCTCGGGGATCCGGTCGAGGGCCTTGCGCAGGCTCTCCTCCGAGCGCTCCATGCCGCAGAGGTCCCACATGAGCTTGCCGAGCTCCCGGTGGAACGACGACGGCGTGCGGGTGCCGTTGATGCTCAGGAGCCGCTGCACCTGGTCCTGCACGCCCTGGATCGCCTCGGCCGCCGCGGGGTGGCTCTCGTCGACCGTGTCGAAGGGGGCGTCGGCCAGGTACTCGGTGATGGTCGCCGGCAGCACGAAGTAGCCGTCGGCCAGCCCCTGCATGAGGGCGCTGGCGCCGAGCCGGTTGGCGCCGTGGTCGGAGAAGTTGGCCTCACCGATCACGAACATGCCGGGGATGGTCGACTGCAGGTCGTAGTCGACCCACAGGCCGCCCATCGTGTAGTGGACCGCCGGGTAGATGCGCATCGGCGTCGCGTAGGGGTCCTCGCCCGTGATCTGGGCGTACATGTCGAACAGGTTCCCGTACTTGGCCTCGACCGCCTTGCGGCCCATCCGCTGGATGGCCTCGGCGAAGTCGAGGTACACGCCGAGCCCGCCGGGGCCGACGCCGCGACCCTCGTCGCAGACGTTCTTGGCCTGCCGGGAGGCGATGTCACGCGGGACCAGGTTCCCGAACGAGGGGTAGATCCGCTCGAGGTAGTAGTCGCGCTCGTGCTCGGGGATGTCCCGCGGGTCGCGGGTGTCGCCGCGCTCCTTGGGGACCCACACGCGGCCGTCGTTGCGCAGCGACTCGCTCATCAGCGTGAGCTTGGACTGGTAGTCGCCCTTGACCGGGATGCAGGTCGGGTGGATCTGCGTGTAGCAGGGGTTGGCGAAGTACGCGCCCTTCTTGTGCGCCCGCCAGATCGCCGTGGCGTTGGAGCCCATGGCGTTGGTGGACAGGTAGAAGACGTTGCTGTACCCGCCGGTGGCGAGGACGACGGCGTCGGCGAAGTGGGTGCTGATCTCGCCGGTGACCAGGTCGCGGGCGACGATGCCGCGGGCGCGGCCGTCGACGACGATCAGGTCGAGCATCTCGGTGCGGGCGTGCTGCACGACGTTGCCGGCCGCGATCTGCCGTTCGAGCGCCTGGTAGGCGCCGTAGAGCAGCTGCTGACCCGTCTGGCCGCGGGCGTAGAAGGTCCGCGACACCTGGGTGCCACCGAAGGAGCGGTTGTCCAGCAGGCCGCCGTACTCGCGGGCGAAGGGCACGCCCTGGGCGACGCACTGGTCGATGATGTTGACGCTGACCTCGGCCAGCCGGTGCACGTTGTTCTCGCGGGAGCGGAAGTCACCGCCCTTGACCGTGTCGTAGAACAGCCGGTGCACCGAGTCGCCGTCGTTGCGGTAGTTCTTGGCGGCGTTGATCCCACCCTGCGCGGCGACGCTGTGCGCGCGGCGCGGGCTGTCCTGGTACCAGAACGACTGGACCTTGTAGCCGGCCTCGCCGAGCGTGGCGGCGGCCGCGCCGCCGGCCAGGCCGGTGCCGACGACGATGACGGTCATCTTCCGGCGGTTGGCGGGGTTGACCAGCCGGCCGCGGAAGCGGCGGGTGCTCCAGCGCTCACCGATCGGCACGTCCATGGGTGCCTTGGTGTCGGCGATCGGATCGCCGACGGTGAAGAGGTCGAGAGGCATCGCGGTGGAGCTCCTCAGTCGATGATGTTGAAGAGGACGGAGAAGGGCACGAGCAGGAAGCCGAGGGTCAGCAGCGAGGCGAAGACGATCGCGAACGCGTTGACCGTCTTCTCGCGGCGCCGGTTGCTCTGGCCGAGCGTCTGGGTGGCGCTCCAGATGCCGTGTCGCAGGTGCATGCCCAGCAGGAGCAGGGCGATCACGTAGAAGGCGGTGACGAAGGGGTTGGAGAAGCCGGCGACCAGGCGGTCGTAGGGCGTGGTGTCCCCGCCGTCCGGGTTCACCGTGCCGGTCGTCAGGTCCAGGATGTGGTAGATGACGAAGAAGAAGATGATGACGCCGCCCCAGCGCATGGTGCGCGAGGCGTAGCTCTGGGCCACCGCCTTCTTGGTGACGTAGCCCTGCGGCCGGGCCCGCTTGGCCTGGCGCCACAGGGTGACCGCCGCCCAGATGTGGGCGACGACGGCGGCGAGCAGGACGACCCGGATGATCCACAGCGTGGTCTGCGCCGGCACCGCCGGCTCACCGATGGTCCGGATCCACTCCGAGTAGTGGTTGAACGACTCCCGGCCGGTGAAGGCCTTGAGGTTCCCGATCATGTGGGCGATCAGGTACAGCACGAGGATGATGCCGCTGACCGCCATCACCGCCTTCTTGAAGACCGAATTGGTCTTCGCGGCCTTGGGGGTCCTGCGCTGGGCAGAGTCTGTCACCGTCACCACGTCTGCCAACGCTAGGTCTTTGCCGTCTGGACGGCCAAGTTAACGTGAGGTGACACAGCTCTCGTAAGGCTTGCCTAACCGGCAGATCCCGCTAAGGTGCCTGCGCCGGCGGCTCCGGGGAGGGTCGCGGCACACCCCGTGGGGGGAGGATCACCCCGTGCCTGGACCCACCCGCGGCTTCCTCGGCCGCCGTGCCCGCGACCCCCGGCTGCCTCCCGGCCAGTACGACGCCGGCCGCGACTGGCCGGTGCTGACCGCCGAGCCCACGCCGCGCATCAGCCCCGAGACGTGGAGCATCACCGTCGACGGGCGGGTCGACACACCGACCACCTGGACCTGGGACGAGGCGCACCGGCTGCCGCGGTCGGAGTACCGCGGCGCCATCCACTGCGTCACCACGTGGTCGAAGTTCGACACCTGGTTCGCCGGCGTCAGCGTCGACACCCTGCTCGAGGCGGCGCGGCCGACGTCCGACGCGCACTTCGTCATGGCGACGTCGAAGACCGGCTACACCACCAACCTGCCGTTGGAGGACGTCACCGGCGGCAAGGCCTGGGTCGTCTGGGAGTACGACGGCGGCCCGCTGCCCGTCGAGCACGGCGGGCCGGTGCGGCTGCTCGTGCCGCACCTGTACTTCTGGAAGAGCGCCAAGTGGGTCAGCCGGCTCACCCTGATGCAGCGGGACCAGCCCGGGTTCTGGGAGCAGAACGGCTACCACGACCGCGGCGACCCGTGGCGCGAGCAGCGGTACCAGGGTGACTGAGCTGCCGCACCGCCCGCTGGCGCCCAGCGGCGGCTGGCGGACGGCGACAGTGACCGACGTCCGGCACCCCCTGCCGGACGCCGTCCTGCTGCGGCTCGACGTGGCCGACCGGATCCAGCACATGGCCGGCCAGCACTACGTCGTCCGGCTGACCGCCCCGGACGGGTACACCGCGCAACGGTCCTACTCGGTCGCCTCCGCCCCCGACGACCCGCAGGTCGAGCTCTTCGTCGAGCGGCTGCCGGACGGTGAGGTCTCGACCTTCCTCGCCGACGTCGTGCAACCCGGCGACGAGCTGGAGCTGCGCGGGCCGATCGGCGGCTGGTTCGTCTGGGACGGCGAGATGCCGGCGCTGCTGGTCGGCGGCGGCACCGGCGTCGTCCCGTTCGTCGCGATGCTACGGACCGCGCGGGCACTCGGAAGGACCGACCTGCTCCGCGTGGCCGCCGCCACGCGGACCCTCGCCGGGCTGCCCTACGCCGAGGAACTGGTCGACGCCGGTGCGCTGGTGGTCACCAGCCGGGAGCCGCACGGCATCCGGCCCGCCGGCCGGCTCACCCCCGCCGACCTCGTCCCGCTGTGGGAGCCGGGGCAGACCGCGTACGTGTGCGGGTCGGCGTCCTTCGCGGAGGCGGCCAGCCAGCTGCTGGTGGGCATGGGCGTGCCGGCTCCGGACATCCGGGTGGAGCGGTTCGGCCCCAGCGGCTGAGGACGAGGGCCGTCCCCGCCGCCGGGGGCGGCCGCTACCGGCGCGCCACCTCGGCGAGTGCGGTGCAGGCCTCCCGCTCCAGGGGGAGCACCTCGGCGGCCAGCGCGGCGATGCGGTCCAGCTGGGCCAGGCGGTCGGCCTCGGCCACGTCGAGGTCGCTGGTCATCCCCGCCGCCTCCTGGGCGAGCCGCTGCAGGTCGTCGGTCGCCGCGCTGCCCAGATCCAGCAGCAGCTCCGTGCGCCGCTCGACCAGGGCGCGGTAGGGCGCCATGACGCCGGTGACCGCCTCGTCCGCGATCCGGGCCCACAGCTCCCCGGCCCGCGCGTACAGCCCGGCCGCCTCGGCCGCCGCGGGGTCGTCGAGCACGACCCCGGCCGAGGTGAGGAAGTCGGCGTACAGGGGCCGCATCGCCCCCGGCGAGGAGTGGTCGGTCGTCAGGCAGTCGTGCAGCCGGCGCATCGCCGTCCCGAACGCCGGGCCGCTGCCGAACAGGCGTGCCCAGCCGGTCTTGGTGCGCCGGTCGGCGACGGCGTCGGCCCACCTCGCCAGGCCGCGGAGGCCGAAGTTGCCGGCGAAGGCGTTGGGCATGACGTCCTCGGTGAGGTCGTGCACGGTGACCGCCAGCGCGGCGCGCACCGCCGGCGCGAGCTCGACGGGCGGGCCTCCGGGGTCGACGACAAGGAGGCGGTGGCGGCTCTTGCGGGACGCGGCGCGGGCGGCGGCGAACGCGTCGGCCGGCACCTCGTTGGGCTCGAGACGCTCGTCGTCCAGGAGCACGGTGCCCTCTCCGCGGCCGACCACCGCCACGTCGTAGGGCTCGGCGCTGGCCATGCTGTCGGCCCACACCTGATAGCCGAGCCCGGCCCGGTCGACGGTGCAGATCGGCCTCCGGCCCTCGTCGAGGGCGGCGGCCAGGTCGCGCGCGGCCTTGGCCGGGCTCCCGGTCTCCAGCACGCGGTGCGGCACGCCGGCCCGCTCGAGCGCGCCGGTCAGGAACGGCCGCGGGTGGATCCGCGGCACGATCGTCATCGTCGGCAGCGAGCCGGCGTAGCTGAACGAGAAGTACATGAACCCGATGCCACCGGCCAGGCCGGCGACGGTGGGCTCGTCCAGCGGCTGCCCGTCGTGGGCGGCGGTCACCCCCGCCGCCGCCAGGACGTGGGTGAGCAGCGCGCTGTCGTGGTGCCGGCCTCCGCCGACGTCGGGGCCCGGACGCTCGGGCGAGCCGGTGAGGTGGCGCCGGGCGGTCGTGTACCGCTCGCCGGTGCGGGCCATCCGGGCGCGGACGGCGGCCTTGAGGTGCTTCTGGCGGGTCATCGGTGCTCCTCCGGCGGCGTCGGGCCCCCGACCCCACGCGTCGACGGACCCGGGCCGCAGCGAGGCAGGACCGGTCAGCTGCGTTCCGTGGCCCCGAGGACGTGCATCCCCTCTGCCCTCGCACGGCCGGAGGCGTGGGCAACCGGTCAGAGGGTGCGGCGTGGGGTCCGCCGCCCGGGACGCTACCGGAGGCGGGGAGGCCGCGGGACGGCGCCGCTGCCCCGGCGGCCCGGTGCCCGCGTCGGGGCGACCGGGGCCTCAGCGCGAGAATCGTCGCCATGCACTCCGAGGTCTCCCCGATCGCCACCGTCGACGAGGAGCTCCGCGCGCAGCTGCTCACCTGCTGGACCGACGTGAGCAACGCCGGGGGAGCGGTCGGCTTCGTCCCGCCGGTGACGGCCGAGGAGGTCGCGCCGGTGCTCGACGCGGTCGTCGGCCGGGTGCACGAGGGGCGCGAGGTCGTCGCCCTCCTCCGCGTCGACGGCGAGGTCGCGGGGTTCGCCGTCCTGTCGCTGTCGCTGAGCCCGCTGCGCCGGCACTGGGCCACCGTGCTGCGCGTGCAGGTGCACCCGAGCCGGCAGGGCCAGGGGCTGGGGCGGGTCCTCATGACCGGCGTCCACGACATCGCCCGGGCCCGCGGCCTGGAGTTCCTGCACCTCACCGTGCGCGGCGGCACCGGCATCGAGGCGTTCTACGAGGGGCTCGGCTACCGGCAGTTCGGCCGGATGCCCGGCGCGATCCGCGTGGCCCCCGGCGACGACCGCGACGAGATCCACCTGACCTGCCGGCTGTAGCCGTCCCGCCGCGCGCGCCGGCTCAGGCCAGCGGGTCGCGGCCGCCGATCGTCCCCTCGGCCGACAGCAGCCCGAACCGGGCGAAGAGCTCCTCGGCGTACCAGCCCTCCTCCGCCGTCCGCCGGACGACGGCGACGTGCGGCGCCCGCTCGTGGGCGAAGGCGTTCAGCGCGGCGGGGGAGTCCCAGACGCTGACGGTGCCCTGCAGGCCCAGCGGTGCCTCCCCGACCCCGAGGGCGAACCGCAGGCCGGGGCTGGCGTGCAGGTCGGCCGAGACCGGGGGCACGGCCCGCCAGAAGGTCAGGGCCTTGCGCGGCCTGAGCCGGGCGCGGGTCACCGCGGCGACCGGCCCGTCCCACCGCTGTGGCCACGGTCGCCCGAAGGGCTCCTCGCCCGACCACCGGCCGCGGGCGGTCAGCGGCCGCAGCCGGGCGGTCCACTGCTCGTCGGCGATCCGCCGCCACCGCGCGACGACCGGCCCGGCCTCGAAGGCGTCGGCCGCCCGCGCGTCGTCCCACACGGCCAGCAGCGCCCACCGGCGGGGATCGGCGTCCCGGAGGGTGAAGGTCCGCCCGCTCCCGGTGCCCAGCAGCTTGGCGAACCGCAGGCCGGGGGTGCGGCGCAGCGGACGCCGGTCGGCGGCCATCCGCAGCAGGGCCGCGGGCACCGCGCGCCCGGGGACGCCCCACACGTGGAGGGTGGTCACGCGCCGGCTCGTCACGTGCCGATCCTCCCCGAGGGCGTGTGCCGCCGCGCGGCGCCGGGGTAGGGGGTGGACGCCGCCCGCAGCCCCCGGGCGAGGGGTGCACGGGAGGAGAGCGACGTGGCGCAGTCGGTACGCGAGGAGCTGGGCGAGACCGACGCCCCGGCCGAGGACCAGGTCGCCCGGGCCTTCGACCGGATCGTCGACGAGGGGGCGCAGCGGCTGCACCGCTCGTGGCGCGAGGTCCTGACCACCGGCCTGGCCGGGGGGCTGGAGGTCGCCACCGGTGTGGTGGCGATGCTGGCCGTCTACGCGGAGACCGGCAGCCACCTGCTGGCCGGCCTGGCGTTCGGCATCGGCTTCGTCGCGCTCATGCTGGCCAAGAGCGAGCTGTTCACCGAGGGGTTCCTCGTGCCGGTCACCGCGGTGGTCGCGGGCCGGGCCGGCGTGGCACAGCTCGGCAAGCTGTGGGCCGGCACGCTGGTCGCCAACCTGGTCGGCGGCTGGGTGGTCATGTGGCTGGTCGTGCACGCCCTGCCCGAACTCGGCGCCACCGCGGTCGAGTCCGGCCGGGCCTTCGTCGACGCGCCGCTGGACCTGCGGGCGGTCTGCCTGTCGCTGCTGGCCGGCGCGTTCATCACCCTGATGACCCGCATGCAGCACGGCGCCGACTCCGAGGCCGGCAAGCTCGCGGCCGCCGTCGCCGGGGCCTTCCTGCTCGCCGGCCTGGTGCTGTTCCACTCGATCCTGGACTCGCTCATCCTCTTCGGCGCCCTCCACGCCGGCGCGCCCTACGGCTACGGCGACTGGCTGGCCTGGTTCTGGTACACGACCCTGCTCAACGTGGCCGGCGGCCTGCTGGTGGTCACCCTCCTGCGGCTGGTGCGCAGCAAGGAGCTGATCGAGCGGGAACGAGCGGCTGCCCGGGCCTGAGGACACCGTCCCGCCGAGCCTCCCGCGTGCGCGGCCCCCCGCTCGCCATGCTGTCGCTCGTGATCCAGCTCGACGGCCTCACCAAGCAGTACCGCGACCGGGTCGCCGTCGACGGACTCACCGTGCGCATCCACCCCGGCCGGGTCACCGGCTTCCTCGGGCCCAACGGCTCGGGCAAGACGACGACGATGCGCTGCGTGCTCGGGCTGACCCGGCCCACCGCCGGGACGGCGACCGTGCTCGGCGTGCCCTACCGGCAGCTGGACCACCCGATGCGGCGGGTCGGTGCGCTCGTCGACCCCCGGGCCCGCCACCCCGGGCGCACCGCCTACCAGCACCTCGCGGTGCTCGCGCAGAGCAACGCGCTGCCGATGCGGCGGGTCGACGAGGTGGTCGGGCTCGTGGGGCTCGACAGCGTCGCGCACGAACGGGTGCGGGGCTTCTCCCTCGGCATGGGCCAGCGGCTGGGCATCGCCGCGGCGCTGCTCGGCGATCCCGAGGTGCTCCTGCTCGACGAGCCGGTCAACGGCCTGGACCCGGAGGGCATCCGCTGGGTGCGCGAGCTGTTGCGCAGCCTGGCCGACGAGGGCCGCACGGTGCTGGTGTCCAGCCACCTGATGAGCGAGATGGAGGACACCGCCGACCACCTCGTCGTCCTCGGCCGCGGGCGGCTGCTGGCCGACGTCTCGATGGCCGACCTGCTCGGCGCGCACGCCGCCGTCCGGGTGCGCAGCCCGGAGGCGCCGCTGCTGTCGACGGCGCTGCGCGACGCCGGCGCGCACGTGACGCTGGAGCTCGACGGCGCGCTGCGGGTGGAGGGCCTCGACGCCGCCCGGGTGGGGGACGTCGCCTTCGCCGCGCGGGTCCGGGTGCACGAGCTCACCCGGGTCGTGGCCTCCCTGGAGGCGGCCTACCTCGAGCTGACCGGTGGGGACGTCGAGTACCGGGCCGGTGTGGCGTGAGGGCGACCGTGCCGGTGCGGGCGGTCCTGCGCAGCGAGTGGACCAAGCTGCGTTCGGTGCGCTCCACGTGGTGGTGCACGGTCGTGTACCTCGTCGTCGTGGCCGCGTTCGGCTGGCTGGCCGCGGCCAGCACCCCCACGTCGGTGCGCCCGGAGCTCGCGGTCGGCGTGGCGATGACCGGCTTCGGCTTCGGTCAGCTGGTGCTGGTCGTCCTCGGCGTCCTGTCGGTGTCGGCCGAGTTCGCGACCGGGGCCGCCCTGGTGTCGCTCACCGTGGTGCCGCGCCGGACGCGGCTGCTGGTCGCCAAGACCGTCGTCGTCGCCGCGTGGGCGGCCCTGCTCACCGCGGTGCTGGCCTTCGTCTGCTGGCTGGCGGCGCGCACGCTCACCGCCGTCCCGGGCGGCGTCCCGCTGGGGGACCCGGACGTGCTGCGCCCGCTGGCGCTGCAGGTCGCCTCCGCCGTGCTGGTCACGGTGCTCGCGGTCGGCCTGGGAGCGGTGCTGCGCGCCACGGCGGGCGGGGTCGGGCTGGGGGTGGCGCTGGTCTTCGTGCTGCCGCCGGTGCTGGCCCTCTCCGGGGGTGTGCTCGCGTCCCGGGTGTCGCAGAGCCTGCCGGCGTTGCGGGTGGGGGAGGACGCGTTCCTCGCCGTCCCCACGGCCTGGCCGGTGGGCCTGGTGGTCTGCGGTGCGTGGGCGCTGGGGGCCTGGGCGATCGGCGCGGTGCTGCTGGAGCGCCGCGACGTCTAGCCCCGGGCGGCCGCCCGGATCGCCGACAGGTACCGCGCGGTGGCCAGCCGCTGGACCACCGTGCTGACCGGGCCGCCGAGGCGGGCCAGCGGTGAGGCCAGCCGGGCGAACACCCGCAGGCTGAAGACGACGTCGCCGCCGGGCTCGCGCCGGACGAGGAAGGCCTCCTCCCCGCTCTCCGGGTGCCCGGGCAGGGTGCCGTAGGCGAAGCCGCGCTCGTCGCCGACCGTCTGCGCCCACACCACCCGGCAGGGGATGTCGTAGCCCAGGCGGGGCCGGCCGGCGGTGAGGACGACGACGGTGCCGGGCTCGGACGCCGGTCCGGTGGCCCGCACCCGCAGGCCCACGCCGCGCTGCGCCCGCCAGTCGAACACCGCCGCGACGGCCCGCTCGAACACCGCGTCGCCGCGGCCCACCACGACCGAGCGCTCGACGTGGTCGTAGCCGGCGGGCAGCGCGGCGTCCCGCGTGGCGCCCACGTCGGGATAGGTGAACGGCGCGGCGGCCAGGGCGGCGGGGTCGGTCGCGCGGAGGAGTGCCACGCCGTGCAGTCTCCCCGGCGGGACCGCCGGTAGGGTCGCGGCCACTGTGCTGCCCGCCGTCACCGCCACCCGCTACGTCACCCCGCTGCGCGAGGGTGGCTCGCTGCCGGGGCTCATGGAGGCCGACGACCTCGGCACCTACGTGGTCAAGTGGCGGGCCGCCGGGCAGGGCGTGAAGGTCCTCGTCGCCGAGGTCGTGTGCGGCGAGCTGGCCCGGGCGCTGTCGCTGCCGGTGCCCGCGCTGGTCACCGTCGACGTCGCACCCGAGCTGGCCGTCGGCGAGCCGGACCCCGAGGTGCAGGAGCTGCTGCAGCGCTCCGCCGGGCGCAACCTGGGGCTGGACTACCTGCCCGGCGCCCTGGACTTCGAGGCCGGGGTCGCGTCGGTGGAGCCGGAGCCGGCCGGCCGGGTGCTGTGGTTCGACGCCCTCATCGGCAACGTGGACCGGTCCTGGCGCAACCCGAACATGCTGTTCTGGCACGGCCGGCTGCAGCTGATCGACCACGGCGCGGCGCTGACCTTCCACCACCACTGGCCCGGTGCCGCCGCCGCGGTCGCCCGGCCCTACGACGCCGGCCAGCACGCGCTGGTCGACTGCTCGCCCGACGTGCGGGCCGCCGACGCCGCCCTCGGGCCGCGGGTGACCGCCGAGCTGCTCGCCGGCGTGCTGGCCCAGGTGCCCGACGAGTGGCTCGAGGGCCCCTCGCCCGACGAGGCGCCGGACGCGGTCCGCGCCCGCTACGCCGACCAGCTGCTGTCCCGGCTGGCCGCGCGCGACGCCTGGCTGCCGCCGCTGCTGGCCACCGCGGCCGCCGGTGGCACCCGCCGCCGCCGGACGGTGGGGGAGAACCGCCCGTCGTGGTTGGGGCCGCCACCGCCCGAGGGGATCACCCAGCGATGAGCCGGGACACCTTCGAGTACGCCGTCCTGCGGGTGGTGCCGCGGGTGGAGCGGGGGGAGTCGCTGAACGCCGGCGTCCTCGTCTACTGCCGGCAGCGGGACTACCTCGGCTCGCGGGTGCACCTCGACGTCGAGCGGCTGCACGCGCTGGACCCGACCGCGGACGCCGACGCGATCCGCCGCGCCCTGCAGGTGGCCGCCGACGTGTGCGCGGCCGACCCGGTGGTGGGCGCCGCCGGCCGGGAGGCCCTGGGGGCGCGGTTCCGCTGGCTGACCGCGCCGCGCAGCACGGTGGTCCAGGCCGGGCCGGTGCACACCGGCCTCACCGCGGACCCTGACGCCGAGGCCGACCGGCTGCTGCGGCTGCTGGTGCTGCCCGTGGAGGGCTGACCCCGTACCGGACCGACGTGAACGGCGGGTGTCCTGCTCCTTCACGGAGTGCTCGCCCGGAGGCCACCGTGCGGACGTCCCGGCTCCATACCGTCCGGGGGTCGCCGCCCACAAGAGCCCGAGGACCCCGATGCCGGACACGTCCGACGCCCGCCGCCGTCTCTTCCTGCCGCTGCTGGACTCCGTCCGTCACGGCAGCCGCAGTCACGCCACCTGCCACTACAAGTGCGGCAACGCCTGTGACGTGGCGGTGCCCAACCAGACCGACAACCCGACGTTCGAGTCCGTCGTCCGGACCGCCATCAGCCGCCGGGACCTGCTCAAGGTGGCCGGGACGGGTGCCCTGGTCGTGGCGGCGGCCCCGCTGTTCCCCGAGCCGGCGGCGGCCGCGCCCGGCCGGCAGGGGACCCGGGGTGGCGGTGCCCTGACCTTCGAGCCGGTGCAGCAGAACCTCGAGGACGAGCTCGTCGTCCCGGCCGGCTACGGCTACGCCGTGGTCATGCGCTGGGGCGACCCGGTCGAGAAGGGCGCGCCTGACTTCGACGTCGACGCCCAGACGCCCGAGGCCCAGGCCCGGCAGTTCGGCTACAACTGCGACTACATCGGCTTCCTGCCGCTGGACGGCGACGACGGGAACCGGTTCCTGCTGGTCGTCAACCACGAGTACACCAACGAGCAGCTGATGTTCACCGGGGTCGCCAGTGAGTCCGCGCCGACCGACGAGGTGCAGAAGCGCATCGCGATGATGGCGCACGGGATCTCCGTGGTGGAGGTCGAGCGGCACGGGCGGACCGGCGAGTTCCGGCCGGTCCGCAACGGGGACCGCAACCGGCGGATCACCGCGGTGACCCCGATGGAGCTCACCGGGCCCGCCGCCGGGTCGGAGTACCTGAGGACCTCGGCGGACCCCACCGGGCGGCGCGTCCTCGGCACGCTCAACAACTGCGCCGGGGGCATGACGCCGTGGGGCACGACGCTGCACGGCGAGGAGAACTTCAACCAGTACTTCGGCGCGGTCACCGCGGTGACCGAGAGCGCCGCCGAGCCGCGCCTGCGCCGCTACGGCATCACCCCCGACAAGCCCGCCGGCCGCCGCTGGGACCTCGTCGACCCCCGCTTCGACGTCAGCCGGGAGCCCAACGAGCCGAACCGCTTCGGCTGGGTGGTGGAGGTCGACCCCTACGACCCGGACTCCACGCCGAGGAAGCGCACCGCACTCGGCCGGTTCAAGCACGAGGGCGCCAACGTGCAGATCGCCGAGGACGGCCGCGTGGTCGCCTACTCCGGCGACGACGAGCGGTTCGACTACATCTACAAGTTCGTCTCGAGGAAGCGGTACCGCGCCGGTGACAGCCGGGCCGCCCGCGCCCACAACCTGACGCTGCTCGAGGACGGCGATCTCTACGTCGCCCGCTTCACCGGCGACTCCGGGGCGATCGACGGGAGCGGGAGCCTCCCGCCCGACGGCGGGTTCGACGGCACCGGCCGGTGGATCCCGCTGGTCCGGGACGGGCGGTCGATGGTCCCCGGCAAGGACGTCGCCTGGGTGCTCACCTTCACCCGGCTCGCCGCCGACCGGCTCGGCAAGGCACTGGACGCCAACGGCGACCTCGTCACCCCGGAGACCGTGGTCGACCCCGCCCAGGTGCCGACGAAGATGGACCGGCCCGAGGACGTCCAGGTCAACCCGGTCAACGGGCTGGTCTACGTGGCCCTGACCAACAACTCCAACCGCACGACGGCCGACGAGGCCAACCCGGTCGCGCGGTCGTTCGCCTTCGACGCCGCGAAGGGGACGTACGACGAGCAGCCGGGCAACCGCAACGGCCACGTCATCGAGTGGCAGGAGACGAACGGGATCGCGGGCGACACCTTCGCGTGGCGCGTCTTCCTCGTCGCCGGTGACCCCAGGAAGCCGGGGACGTACTTCGCCGGCTTCGACCCGTCCCGGGTCAGCGCGATCTCCTGCCCGGACAACCTGGAGTTCGACCCCGCCGGCAACCTGTGGATCTCCACCGACGGCACCGTGCTGTCGAGGGTGAACCAGGCCGACGGCACCGTCGGCGGCACCAACGACGGGCTCTTCGCCGTGCCGACCGCCGGGCAGGAGCGCGGGCACCTCAAGGCGTTCCTGACCGTGCCCGTCGGTGCCGAGTGCAGTGGCCCGCTGATCAGCCGGGACGCCAAGTCGGTGTTCGTGTCGGTCCAGCACCCCGGCGAGATCACCGGGTCGACGCTGGACACCCCGGCGAGCACGTGGCCGGACCGGTCGACGCGGCGGCCGTTCCCGCGGCCCAGCGTGGCCGTCGTCTACCGGCAGGACGGCGGCCGGGTCGGCAGCTGAGCCGGCCGGGCTGCGCCGAGCGCGGCGCGGGGACCACTCCCGACCAGTGGTCCCCGCGCCGTCTCTCGTCGGTCGGCGCGTGTAGAGCTGCCCCATGGAGATCGCCGCCGTGGCCGTGAGCGCCACCGACCTGTCCCGGGCCGTCGCCTTCTACCAGCTCCTGGGCTTCGCGTTCCCGCCGCTGGAGCCGGGCTCGCTGCACGTGGAGGCCGAGGCGGGTGTCCGACTGATGATCGACGCCGCCTCGCTGGTGGAGGAGCTGCACGGCGAGCCGCCGCGGCCGGGGAACGTCTCCGGGTTCGCGCTGCTGTACGGCTCCCCGGGTGAGGTGGACGACGTGGCCGCCCGGGTCGCCGACGCCGGCCACCGGGTGGTCACGCCGCCGTGGGACGCGCCGTGGGGCCAGCGCTACGCGACGGTGGCCGACCCCGACGGGTACTCGGTGGACCTGTTCTGCCCGCTGCCGTGAGGTTCAGCCGGGGAACAGCGCGTCGACCCGCCGGGCCAGCTCGACGTCGAGCTCGGTGACCCCGCGCGCGGAGTGGGTGACCAGCGTCAGGTGCAGGGTGCGCCAGCGCAGGTCGACGTCGGGGTGGTGGTCCATCTCCTCGGCGACGAAGCCGATGCGCACGAGCGCGGCGACGGCGTCCGGGAACCCCCGCAGCTCGACGCTGCGGCGCAGCCCGTCGCCGTCCCCCGACCACAGCGGCAGTCCGGAGAGGGCGGCGGCGAGCTCGTCGGGGGACAGGCGCGGCGGTGGTGGCACGGCGCCCATCCTGCCGTGCTGGAACGGCCCTCGTCCCAGGGGTCCGCGGCCCGCGGAGCGTGGCGTGGGGTGGGACGAGGTCCCTCTACAGGTGTAGGCCGCACTCGGTCTTGCCGCGGCCGGCCCAGCGGCCGGCACGCGGGTCCTCGCCCGGGGCCACCGGGCGGGTGCACGGTGCGCAGCCGATCGAGGCGTACCCGAGCTCCTGCAGGGGGTTGACCGGCACCTGGTGCTCGGCGATGTAGGCGTCGACGTCGTCCTGGGTCCAGGCGGCGAGCGGGTTGACCTTCACCATGCCGCGCTTGGCGTCCCAGTCGACGACCCTGGTGCCCGCACGGGTGGCCGCCTCGTCGCGGCGGACGCCCGAGCCCCACGCCGTGTAGCCGGCCAGCGCCTGCGCCAGCGGCTGCACCTTGCGCAGCGAGCAGCACAGGTCGGGGTCGCGCTGGTGCAGCTCGGGGCCGTACGCGGCGTCCTGCTCGGCGACCGTCTGCGGCGGCTGCACGTTCACCAGGGTGATCGGCAGGACGCCGCTGATCCAGTCACGCGTGCCGATGGTCTCGGCGAAGTGGTACCCGGTGTCGAGGAACACCACGTGCACGCCCGGGACCGCTCGGCTCGCCAGGTGGGCCAGGAGTCCGTCGGCCATGGACGACGTGATCGCGAAGTCGTCGCCGAAGGTCTCGCCGGCCCAGCGCAGCACGGCGAGGGCCTGCTCGACGGGGTCGGCGATGCCCTCGAACCGGGCGTCGGCCTCCGCGGCGAGCTCGGGGGTGGCGGCGATCGCGGTCGTCATGGGTGGCGCACTCCAGTCCCGGTCAGCCGGACGGTGAAGGTCCGCAGGCACGCGGCGCAGTGCCACGAGCCGTCGTCCCCGTGCGGGGTCAGCTCCTCGTCCCCGCAGTACGGGCAGAAGAACACCGGCAGCTGCCGGGTCCTTCCCCCTGTCGGCTCCTCCTCCATGTCAGAGCAGCCAGGCTTCCTCGGCGCGCGCGACGTAGGCCGCGAAGCGCTCGCCCGGCTCGCGCCGCTCGAGGTAGCCGCGCAGCACCCGCTCGCAGTAGTCGGCGGTCTCGGCCTTGGTCACCTTGTGACCGCGGAACTTGCGGCCGAAGGCGGCCTCGGTGCCGAGGTGGCCGCCCAGGTGCACCTGGAAGCCCTCGACCATCTCGCCGGAGTCGTCGCGCACCATCGAGCCCTTGAAGCCGATGTCGGCGGTCTGGAAGCGGGCGCAGCTGTTCGGGCAGCCGTTGACGTTGATGCCGATCGGCTCGTCGAAGTCCGGCAGCCGCTTCTCCAGCTCCGCGTAGAGGTCCTGCGCGTGCTGCTTGGTCTCGACGATCGCGAGCTTGCAGAACTCCAGGCCGGTGCAGGCCATGGTGCCGCGGCGGAAGGCGCTCGGGCGCACCAGCAGGTCGTGCTCGGCCAGCGCGGAGACCAGGTCCTCGACCCGCTCGTCGGGGACGTCGAGGATGACCATCTTCTGCTGGGTGGTCGTCCGGGTCCGGCCCTGCCCGTACTCGTCGGCGAGGTCGGCGATCCGGGTCAGCAGGGTGCCGGTGATCCGGCCCGTGCGCAGGGCGAACCCGACGGCGTTGGCGCCGTCCTTCTGCCGGGCGACGCCGACGTGGTCGCGCTGCTCGTGCTTCGGCGGCGCGGCCGCCGGGCCGTCGGGCAGCGGCTGGTGGAGGTACTCCTCCTCGAGCACCTGCCGGAACTTCTCCGGGCCCCAGTCGGCCATCAGGAACTTGACGCGGGCGCGGTTGCGCTGCCGGCGGTAGCCGTAGTCGCGGAAGATCGAGGTGCAGGCCGCCCACACGTCGGTCACCTGGTCGGGGCGGACGAAGACGCCGACCCGCTGGGCGAACATCGGGTTGGTCGACAGCCCGCCGCCGACCCACAGGTCGAAGCCGGCCTCGCCGGCCTCGTTGCGCACGCCGACGAAGGAGACGTCGTCGATCTCCGGCTCGGTGCAGTGGTCGACGCACCCGGACATGGACGTCTTCCACTTGCGCGGCAGGTTGCTGAACTCGGGGCTGCCGACGTACTTGGCCACCGTCTGCGCCATCACGTCGCTGGCGTCGAGGACCTCGTCCTCGAGGACGCCGGCCAGCGGGCAGTTGAGCATGCCGCGCGGGGTGTCGCCGCAGGCCTCGGTCGTGGTGAGGCCGACCGCCTCGAGCCGCCGCCAGATCTCCGGCACGTCCTCGATGCGGATCCAGTGGTACTGGATGTTCTGCCGGTCGGTGACGTCGGCGACGTCGCGGCCGAACTCGGTGCTGATGCCGCCGATGGTCCGCAGCTGCGCGCTGGTCAGCGACCCGCCGTCGGTGCGCACCCGCATCATGAAGTAGGAGTCCTCGAGCTCCTCGGGCTCGAGGACGGCGGTCTTGCCGCCGGGGATGCCCTGGGCCCGCTGGGTGTAGAGGCCCATCCAGCGCATCCGGCCGCGCAGGTCGCCGGCGTCGATGCCGTCGAAGCCGGTCGCCGCGTAGATGTCGAGGATCCGCTGGCGGACGGTGAGGCCGTCGGCGTCCCGCTTCATCCGCTCGTTCGGGTTCAGCGGCTCCCGGTAGCCGAGCGCCCACTGGCCCTGGGCACGCTGGGGCCGGTTGCTGGTGCGGGCGGGGCCCGTTCCGGGGGAGGCAGTCACGAGGGCACTTCCTTCTGCGCCGTCCCGTCCGGCGCCGGGACCGGGGCGGGGAGGGCGCTGGCAGATCGGAGGGCGCAGCGGATGCTGCGCAGGGAACCGGGTGTCAGCGCGCGGGGCGACAGACCGCGCTGCTCACCAGCGCCAGATCGATGTGACGGCGCGCGACGAGGAGCAGTCCGCGATCGGTCACGCCGCCCATGGTCCCACATCCAGGAGGAGTGGCGGGGTGTGACTCAGGATACTGTCGCGGGCTCGCCGTCCATCGCCGCGCGGATGCGGGCGACGGACTCCTCCAGCGGGGTGACCGACGTGTCGATGACCAGCTCCGCCCGGGCGGGGGGCTCGTAGGGGTCGTCGATGCCGGTGAAGCCGGGGATCTGCCCGGCCCGCGCCCGTGCGTAGAGGCCCTTCACGTCGCGCCCCTCGCAGACCTCCAGCGGCGTGGACAGGTGCACCAGCACGAAGCGGCCCTGCTGCTCGACCAGCGCCCGGGCCTCCTCGCGGGCCTTCTCGTACGGCGCGATCGCGGCGACGACGACGGTGCCGCCGTGCTTGACCACCTCGCCGGCGACGAACCCGATGCGCCGGATGTTGAGGTCGCGGTCCTCGCGGGAGAAGGAGAGCTCGCTGGACAGGTGGGTGCGCACGACGTCGCCGTCCAGGACGGTCACCGGCCGCCCCTCGGCCTCGAGCGACGCGACGAGCGCGTCGGCGATCGTGGACTTCCCCGCGCCGGACAGCCCGGTCAGGAAGACGGTGACGCCCCGGCGGTGCGCAGCTGACATGCCGCCAGTCTCCCGCAGGCCCCGGTGGGGACGGCGACCCGGCCGGGAGCTACTCGCCGGGCGGCTCGCTGAAGGAGCGCCACGCCTCCTCCAGGGCGGTGAGCTCGGCGACCGGTCCGGGCAGCTTCCCCGCGACGACGTCGGCGAGGGTGACCTCCTCCAGCACCCGGCGGTAGGCCTCGCGGGCGGCCACCCAGACCGAGGCCAGGCACTGGGCGGCACCGGGGTACTCGACGTCCTCCGGGCGCTGGCCGTGGACCTCGGCGAGGAAACCCTGCTCCACCCGCATGACCCGCGCGACCGACACCTCCTCGGGGGGCAGTGCCAGCCGGTAGCCGCCCTCCCGGCCGCGCTGGCTGGTGACCAGCCGGGCGTGCTGGAGGTCGCCGAGGATGGACTGCAGGAAGCGGGACGGGATGTTCTGGGCCGTCGCGATGCGGTCGCAGGTGAGGGCGTCGGGGGCAGCCGCGGCCAGCTCGACGGCGGCTCGGACGGCGTAATCGACCCGGGCGGTGATGCGCACAGTGTTCCCTTCTGCCGAGTTCTGCAGGGTTCCCTACTGCCGAGTCCTGCAGGGCCATCCTGCCGTGGTCTGGGAAGGTGGGCCGGTGTCACAGCTGCGTTTCACCACTGTGGTGGAGGCGCCGCTGACCGTGGCGTTCGACGTCGCCCGCTCCCTGGGCCGCCCCTGGCCGGTGCCGCTGGAGGAGGTCGTCTCCGTCCGCCCGGTCCGCGACGTGTACGCCGTCGGCCGCGGCCCGGGCTGGCGGTGGCTCACCCACTCGCGGCGGTTCTCGGCCACCGGCGCCGGCACACTGGTCGACGAGCAGGTCGACTGGGCCACCTCGCTGCCGGGTCCGCTCGGCCGTCTCCTCGACCGCGTCCTGCGCCGGCGGGTGCTGCGCGCGATGCAGGCGCACATCGACGCCTACGCCGCCGCGGCCGCCCGGCGGGCCCTCGACGTGGTCCAGGTGGTGGGCGCCGCGCTGGTCGACGGCGACCGCGTGCTCGTGGCGCAGCGCTCGGGCGGTCCGTACGACGGGTGCTGGGAGTTCCCCGGCGGCAAGGTGGAGCCGGGGGAGGACGACCTGGCGGCGCTCGTGCGCGAGATCCGCGAGGAGCTCGGCGCGGTCGTCGTCCCTCAGGCGTTCCTCGGTGAGGTGGTGCTCGACGGTGTCGTCGCCGGTGGCCTGCCCGGCGCCTCGACGCTGCGGGTGTGGTGGGCCCGGATCGCCGACGGCGGCGAGCTGACCGCACACGAGCACGCCGAGCTGCGCTGGCTCACGGCCGACGAGCTGGAGGCCCTGGAGTGGATCCCGGCCGACCGGCCCCTGCTGCCCGCCGTCCGGGCGTTGCTCGCCCGCCTCTGACCGCCCCACGACGCGACGCGGACGCCGGCCCGGGGTCCGGGGCGGCGTCCGCGCGGTGTGCTGAGGGGTTACTTGAAGACGTCCTTGACCTTCTCGCCGGCCTGCTTGAGGTTGCCGGAGGCCTGGTCGGCCCGACCCTCGGCCTTCAGGTCGGGGTCGTTGGTGGCGTCGCCGACGGCTTCCTTGCCCCTGCCGGACAGCTCCTCGGCCTTGTTCTTCATCTTGTCCACGCCGCTCATACCGGACTCCTCTCGTCGGTCCCGGAAGCCCGTACCCGCACCGGGCGGGATCCACACCCGCGCAGGGGGACGGCGGAAGTCCTGCGGCACAGCGGGACCGGCGCCGGAACTCCTGCGGAGGCACGGGGCTGACGTCGACTGCAAGCGTGATTCCGCCCTGTGAGATCCTGAGCCGAGGTCACAAGTAGGTGTCGGTCGTGGACGCTCTTCGCGGGGCCCGCCTAGGGTCGCCCGACGTACCGGCCACACTCCGGTACCTGTCCGCGCGTCCCCCAGCTGCCCCGCTGATCGCGTCGGCGACCTGGGAGAACCAGTCCATTCCCCCCGCACCGCGGGACGAGGGAGGCATTGCACGTGAAGTTGAGCAAGCGCTCTGCTGCGCTCATCGCGACCGGCCTGTCCGGCGCGATGCTGCTGTCCGCCTGCGGCGGCGGCGGCGACGACGAAGGCAGCTCGGGCTCGAGCGCCGACGGCGGCAGCTTCAGCATCTACATCGGTGAGCCGGAGAACCCGCTGATGCCGGGGAACACCAACGAGACCGAGGGCGGCCAGGTCCTCGACTCGCTGTTCACCGGTCTGGTGCAGTACGACCCCGAGACGAACGAGGCCGCCTTCACCGGTGTCGCCGAGTCCATCGAGTCCGACGACCAGACCACCTGGACCGTCAAGCTCAACGACGGCTGGACCTTCCACGACGGCTCGCCGGTCAACGCGCAGTCCTTCGTCGACGCGTGGAACTACACCGCGTACAGCCCGAACGCGCAGGGCAACTCGTACTTCTTCGCCAACATCGTGGGCTACGACGAGCTGCAGGCCCCCGAGACCGGCGGCGACCCCGCGGCCACCGAGATGAGCGGCCTGCGCGTCGTCGACGACCTGACCTTCGAGGTCCAGCTCGCCGCGCCGTACGCCCAGTGGCCGACCACCGTCGGCTACACCGCCTTCTTCCCGCTGCCCCCGTCGTTCTTCGACGACCCCGAGGCCTTCGGCGAGCAGCCGGTCGGCAACGGCCCGTTCCAGGCCGAGGAGCCCTTCGTCCCCGGCCAGGGCATCACCCTGACCCGCTACGACGACTTCGCCGGCGACGAGCCGGCCAAGGCCGAGTCCGTCGAGTACCGGGTCTACGTCGAGCAGGACACCGCCTACACCGACCTGCAGGGCGGCTCGCTCGACATCATGGACACCCTCCCGCCGGACGCCATCGCGTCGGCCGAGTCGGAGTTCGGGGACCGCTACATCGAGACCGCGCAGGGTGACATCACCTCGCTGGGCTTCCCGACCTACGACCAGCGCTTCGCCGACCCGAACGTGCGCAAGGCCTTCTCGATGGCGATCGACCGTCAGGCGATCAGCGACGCCATCTTCAACGGCACCCGCACCCCGGCGACGTCCTTCATCAGCCCGGTCGTCCCCGGCTACCGCGAGGGCGCCTGCGAGGCCTGTGAGCTCAACGTCGACGAGGCCAACAGCCTGCTCGACGCCGCCGGCTTCGACCGCACCCAGCCGGTGGACCTCTGGTTCAACGCCGGTGCCGGCCACGACGCCTGGATGGAGGCCGTCGGCAACCAGCTGCGCGAGAACCTGGGCGTCGAGTACCAGCTGCGCGGCGACCTGCCCCAGGCGGAGTTCCTGCCGCTGAAGGACGAGCAGGGGATGACCGGCCCGTTCCGCGACGCGTGGATCATGGACTACCCGGTCGCCGAGAACTTCCTCGGCCCGCTGTACTCCTCCGCCGCGCTGCCGCCGGCCGGCTCGAACTACACCTTCTACAGCAACCCGCAGTTCGACCAGCTGCTGCAGCAGGGCAACGCGGCCGCGTCGGACGACGAGGCCGTGGCCGCCTACCAGGCGGCGGAGGACGTCCTCATCGCCGACCTCCCCTCGGCCCCGCTGTTCTACCGGCTGAACCAGGGTGCGCACTCGGAGAACGTCGACAACGTGGTCATCGACGCCTTCGGCCGCATCGACGCCGCCGCCGTCGAGGTCGTCTCCTGACGACCCCCTAGCAGGACCCGCACCACCCGCCGGGGGCGCCGTCCGATCCTGGACGGTCGCCCCCGGCGGCGCGCGTGCCCCGTGTACCGGGCACGATGGAACCGGCGCCGGACGCACCTGTGTCCGGCGCACACACCCGAGGGGGAACATGGGCCGCTACGTCGCGCGCCGACTGTTGCTCACCATCCCGGTCCTGATCGGGGCCTCGTTCCTGATCTTCGCGATGGTCTACGCCCTCCCGGGCGACCCGATCCGGGCCCTCGGTGGGGACCGCCCGCTGGCTCCGGCCGTCGTCGCCCAGCTGCGGGACGAGTACAACCTGGACGACCCCCTGGTCATCCAGTACGCCAAGTACGTCGGTGACCTGCTGCAGGGCGACTTCGGCACCGACTTCCGCGGCCGCGAGGTGCTCGACACGATCGAGCAGCGGCTGCCGGTCACCATCCAGCTGGCCATCGTCGCGATCCTGTTCGAGGCCGTCATCGGCATCATCGCCGGCGTGCTCGCCGGCATCCGGCGCAACGGGTTCCTGGACAACGTCGTGCTGGTCTCCAGCACGATCGTCGTGTCCGTCCCGATCCTCGTGCTCGCCTTCGTCGCCCAGTTCACCTTCGGTCTGCAACTGGGCTGGTTCCCGATCTCCGGCATCGGGGAGGGCTGGTACAGCTTCCTGCTGCCGGGCCTGGTGCTCGCCGCCGGCTCGCTGGCCTACGTGGCCCGGCTGACCCGGACGAGCGTCGCGGAGAACATGCGCGCCGACTACGTGCGGACGGCGAAGGCCAAGGGTCTGCCCCGGCGGACGGTGATCGTCCGGCACACCCTGCGCAACAGCCTGATCCCGGTCGTGACCTTCATCGGCGCCGACATCGGCACGCTGATGGGCGGGGCGATCGTCACCGAGTCGGTGTTCAACCTGCCCGGGATCGGCCGCGCCATCTTCGACGCCGTCCGCGCCCAGGAGGGTGCCGTCGTCGTCGGCATCGTCACGCTGATGGTGTTCTTCTTCATCTTCTTCAACCTGGTCGTCGACGTGCTCTACGCCGTCCTCGACCCGAGGATCCGCTATGACTGACCAGCAGCAGGCCGACCTGCGCCACGACGAGGTGGAGGCCGGCACCACCACCGGCCTGGCCAGCCCGTCGATCGACGCCACCGACGCCCGGCAGAACAGTCTGTGGAGCGACGCCTGGAAGGACCTCAAGCGCAATCCGCTGTTCTGGATCGGCGCCCTGCTGATGCTGCTCTTCCTGGCGATGGCCCTGCTGCCGCAGGTGTTCGCGCGCGGGGCGGACCCGCGGGCGTGCAACCTGTCCAACAGCCAGCAGAAGCCGTCGGCCGACCACTGGTTCGGCTTCGACCAGCAAGGCTGTGACTACCTGGCCAACGTCGTCTACGGCGCCCGCAACTCGCTGATCATCGGCGTGCTCGCGGTCGTCGTCGTGCTGGTGCTGGGCGTCGTCGTCGGGGCGATCTCGGGGTTCTACGGCGGCCTCACCGACAGCCTGCTGTCCCGGATCACCGACATCTTCTACGCGCTGCCACTGGTGCTCGGCGCCCTCGTCGTCCTCCGGACCGGCGTCCTGGGCCGGGGAGTGACCGCCGTGGCCATCGCGCTGGCGCTGTTCGGGTGGATGACGGCGATGCGGCTGGTGCGCTCGCAGGTGATCGCCGTGAAGAGCTCGGACTACGTCGCGGCGGCCCGCGCGATGGGGGCGTCCAACGGGCGCATCCTGGTGCGGCACATCCTGCCCAACGCGATCGCGCCGGTGCTGGTCTACACGACGATCACCATCGGCGTGCTCATCGCCGCGGAGGCGACGCTGACCTTCCTGGGGGTCGGCCTGCAGCGTCCGGCCATCTCCTGGGGGCTGCAGATCGAGGCCGGTCAGTCGCTGCTGCGGACCGCGCCGCACCTGGTGCTGTTCCCCAGCATCGTCCTGACCCTGACCGTGATGGCGTTCATCATGATGGGCGACGCCCTGCGCGACGCCCTCGACCCGAGGCAGCGCGCATGACCCGACCCGACCTCTCCCCGCCCACCGCCGCGGCACCGGGCACCGGCGACACCGTCCTCGAGGTCGACGACCTGCACGTCGAGTTCCGCACGCGCTCCGGCGTGGTCAACGCGGTCAACGGCGTCAGCTACCGCCTCGCGGAGGGGGAGACCCTCGCGATCCTCGGTGAGTCCGGCTCCGGCAAGTCGGTGTCCGCCCAGGCGATCATGGGCATCCTCGACAGCCCGCCCGCGGTGATCACCGGTGGCGGCATCTGGTTCGAGGGCCGCGACCTGCTCCAGCAGTCGGAGGAGGAGCAGCGCAAGGTCCGCGGCCCGGGGATCTCGATGATCTTCCAGGACGCGCTGTCGTCACTGAACCCCGTGTACAGCGTCGGGTACCAGATCGGCGAGATGTTCCGCGCCCACCGCGGGATGTCCAAGAAGGACGCGAAGAAGCGCGCGGTCGAGCTGATGGACCGCGTGCGCATCCCGGCGGCGGCCTCGCGGGTCGATGACTACCCGCACCAGTTCTCCGGCGGCATGCGCCAGCGCGTGATGATCGCGATGGCGATCGCGCTGGACCCCAAGGTGCTCATCGCCGACGAGCCGACCACCGCCCTCGACGTCACCGTCCAGGCCCAGGTCATGGACCTGCTCAAGGACCTGCAGCGCGACACCGGGATGGGCCTGATCCTCATCACCCACGACCTCGGTGTGGTCAACGAGGTCGCCGACAACGTCGCGGTCATGTACGCCGGGCGGATCGTCGAGCGGGGCACCGTGGACGACGTCTTCTCCAACCCGGCGCACCCCTACACCGACGGCCTGATGAGCTCGGTGCCGCAGGTGGAGGCCAAGGGCGGCCGGCTGCTGCCGATCGCCGGCCAGCCGCCGAACCTCGCCGCCATCCCCAGCGGCTGCCCGTTCCACCCGCGCTGCTCCCGGCGCCGGCTGGGCGCCGCCGCGGCGCCGGGCCGGGAGTGCGCCACCGACGTGCCACCGCTGCGCCTGGTCGTCCCGGGCCGCGAGGCGGCGTGCCACTACAGCGAGGAGGTCCTCGGTGTCTGAGTCCACGGCGGCCAACGGCTCCCGGCGCGGTGCCCTCGGCGAGACGCTGCTGGAGGTCCGCGACCTGCAGAAGCACTTCCCGCTGACGCAGGGCATCGTCTTCAAGCGGACCATAGGCCACGTCCGCGCCGTCGACGGCGTGAACCTGACCATGCGCCGCGGGGAGACCGTGGGCCTGGTCGGCGAGTCCGGTTGCGGCAAGTCGACGGTGTCCAAGCTGCTGGTCGCCCTCGAGCGGCCCACCGCGGGCTCGATCCTCTACAAGGGCCGGGACGTCGCGAAGATGGGCGGCCGGGCGCTCAAGGAGTACCGCCGCGAGGTCCAGATCATCTTCCAGGACCCGTACGCGTCGCTGAACCCGCGCATGACCGTCGGTGACATCGTCGCCGAGGGCTGGGCCGTGCACGCCGACGTCGCCCCGAAGCGGGGCCGGCTCCAGCGCACCCAGGAGCTGCTGGACCGCGTCGGCCTCAACCCCGACTACGTCAACCGCTACCCGCACCAGTTCTCCGGCGGCCAGCGGCAGCGCATCGGCATCGCCCGGGCCCTGGCCCTGCGGCCGGAGATCATCGTCTGCGACGAGCCGGTATCGGCCCTCGACGTCTCCGTGCAGGCCCAGGTGGTCAACCTGCTCGAGGACCTGCAGGACGAGTTCGGCCTGTCCTACCTGTTCATCGCCCACGACCTGTCGGTGGTGCGCCACATCTCCGACCGGGTCGCGGTCATGTACCTCGGCAGCATCGTCGAGGAGGGCACCGACGAGCAGGTCTACACCGCGCCGTCGCACCCCTACACCCAGGCGCTGCTGTCCTCGGTGCCGCTGCACGAGCCGCACCTGCGCGGCCAGAAGGACCGGATCCTGCTGCAGGGCGACGTCCCCAGCCCCGCGGACCCGCCCTCGGGCTGCCGGTTCCGCACCCGCTGCTGGAAGGCCCAGGACATCTGCGCGCAGGAGGCCCCGGCGCTGGTCGACCGCGGCCAGGGCCACCCGTCGGCCTGCCACTTCGCCGAGGCCCGAGAGGTCGTCCCCGTCGACGTCGAGTAGGCCTCCGCGGCGTTCCGTGCGCCCCTGCGGCGCTGCACCACCGCAGGGGCGCACGGAACACCGCGAGAGGCGGGACGGCGGGACCGGGGAGAATGCCCTCCCGTGACCGCAGACCGCCGCATGCTCCTGGTGCACGCCCACCCCGACGACGAGACGATCAACAACGGCGCCACCATGGCCCGCTACGCCGCGGAGGGTGTCGACGTCACCCTGCTCACCTGCACGCTGGGTGAGGAGGGCGAGGTGCTCGTGCCGGAGCTGGAGCTGCTGGCCGCCGACCACGCCGACCAGCTGGGCGGCTACCGCATCGGTGAGCTGGGTGCGGCCATGGACGCCCTCGGGGTCACCGACTGGCGCTTCCTGGGCGGGCCGGGGCGCTACCGCGACTCCGGGATGATCGGCACCGCGGCCAACGACAAGCCCCGGGCCTTCTGGAACGCCGACCTCGACGAGGCGGTCGCGCACGCGGTCGCCGTCGTCCGCGAGGTCCGGCCGCAGGTCCTCGTCACCTACGACGAGAACGGCGGGTACGGCCACCCCGACCACATCCAGGCCCACCGGGTCGCCATGGGTGCGGTGGAGCGCGCCGCCGACCCCGCCTACCGTCCCGACCTCGGCGAGGCCTGGGACGTCGCCAAGGTCTACTGGTGCTGCATGCCGCGGTCGGTGCTGCGCGAGGGCATCGAGGCGATGCGGGCGCTGGGCGAGGCGTCCCCGTTCGACTCGCTCGGAGAGCTCGACGAGATCCCCTTCGCCGTCGACGACGACGTGGTCACCGCCGCGGTCGACGGCCGGTCGCACGCCGGCCGCAAGGACGCCGCGATGCGCGCGCACGCCACGCAGATCACCGTCGACGGCCCGTTCTTCGCGCTGTCGAACAACCTGGGCCAGGAGGTGCTGGGCGTCGAGTACTACCGCCTGGTGCGCGGGGAGCGCGGGCCGGCCGGGGAGGCACCCCACGGGTGGGAGGATGACCTGTTCGCCGGTCTGCCCGGATGAGCCGCAGCCCCTGGGCGCGTGCCGGGGCGGGGGTGCTGGTGGTCGCAGCGGCGGCGGAGCTCGCCCTGGTCGAGGTCTTCTGGCTGCCGCTGCGGGTGTTCGGCGTCCTCCTGCCGGTGTCGGTCGTGGCGGCGGTGGCCGGCAACCTGCTGCTGGTACCGCTGGCCCACCGGCTCACCGGGTCGCGGCTCGTCGCGGCACTGCCGGCCCTGGTGTGGCTGACCGTCGCGGTGGCGGGCAGCGTCCGCCGTCCCGAGGGCGACCTGCTGGTCACCGGTGGCGGGGCGGCCGGCCTGGTGAACCTGGCGTTCCTGCTCTGCGGCGTGGTCGCCGCCGCGTTCGCCGTCGGCCGGGTGATGGCGGCGCCGTCGCTCAGGCCGCGGCGGAGCGGTAGTGGTACCGGTGGTGCTCGATGAAGCCCGCCCGGCGGTAGAGGGCACGGGCGGGGGCGTTGGACGACGTGACCTGCAGGTAGACCCAGCGGGCGCCGCGGTCGGCGGCCCACCGCTGCAGCGCCGCCATGACCGCGGTGGCCAGACCCCGCCGGCGGTGCTGCTCGGCGACGGTCACCGCGGAGACGCCCAGCCAGCCGTCGGTGACCACCCCGCGCGCGACGGCGGCCAGCGGGGCCGGTGAGGGGGCCAGCCGCACGGACGCGAACACGACGTCCTCGGCGTTGGTCAGCACCGCGCCGGCGGTGGGGGGCAGCGGCCGGCCGCGGTGCCGGTAGCCGGCCAGCCAGGCGTCGTCCGGGGTGGGGGAGAGGTCGACCGGTACCCCGGCGTCCGCGGGGGCCGCCAGGGGCGCGGTGAGCACCAGGACGTCCTCGTCGCGCTCCCACCCGGCCGCGGCGAGGGCGGCGTCGACGGCCCGGGCCTGACGGCCGGGCAGCTGGGCGCAGGGGCGCAGTCCGCGCTCGCGGTACCAGCCGGCGACGGCGTCGACGGCGTCCGGCAGGGGCAGGCCCGGGTCGCCCGCGACGAGCACCGAGTTGGCCCGGCCGGTGAAGCCGCCGCCGGCCCGCAGCAGCCAGTCGCCCAGCGCCGCCTCCTCCGTGCCGCGCCAGCCGCGGGCGGCGACGCATTCGAGGCCGACGACGTCCAGGGGTGAGCGGCTCTGTCCCATGCGGCGATCCTGCGGGCCGCGACCCGGTCTCCTCCTCCCGGGTCCCCCGACGGCCACCCGTCGCGCCCGCGGCGGGCACGACGCGCCATACTGAGCAGCGATACAACGGCCTGGCCCGTGAGCCAGAGCCCTGCTGCGCATCCCCGGGAGGGATCCACCGTGACCTACGTCATCACCCAGGCCTGCGTCGACGTCCTCGACAAGGCGTGCATCGACGAGTGCCCGGTGGACTGCATCTACGAGGGCGACCGCATGCTCTACATCCACCCCGACGAGTGCGTGGACTGCGGGGCGTGCGAGCCGGTCTGCCCGGTGGAGGCCATCTACTACGAGGACGACGTCCCGGACAAGTGGAAGGACTTCTACAACGCCAACGTGGAGTTCTTCTCCGACCTGGGCAGCCCGGGTGGTGCCGCCAAGACCGGCAAGATCGGCAGGGACCACCCGCTGGTGGCTGCCCTGCCGCCGCAGGCGGAAGGGCACTGACGGCCCTGCCCCCAGGGGGCGTCGCCCCCGGGACGGCGGCCGGCCAGCTGCCCGACTTCCCCTGGGACTCCCTCGTCGCGGCGCGGGCGAAGGCCGCCCGGCACGCCGGCGGCGTCGTCGACCTGTCCATCGGGACCCCGGTCGACGACACCCCTGAGGTGCTGGCCACCGCGCTCGCCGGCGCCGGCAACGCGCCCGGCTACCCGACCGCTCTGGGTACCGCCGAGGTGCGGACGGCGGCGGCCGAGTGGCTGCGGCGACGGCTCGGCGTCCACCTGGCCGACCCGCTGGGCGCCGACCCCTCGGTGATCCCCACGATCGGCTCCAAGGAGCTGGTCGCGCTGCTGCCCACGATGCTGGGCCTGCGCGGCGGCGGCACGGTGCTGGTGCCCGAGGTCGCCTACCCCACGTACGAGGTCGGCGCGGTCCTGGCCGGGCTGGCGGTGCGGCGCACCGACACCCCACCGGCCGACGCGACCGGCGTCGTCCTGGCCTGGCTGAACTCACCGGGCAACCCGCACGGGCGGGTCCTGACCGACGACCAGCTGCGGGCGTGGGTGGAGTGGGGCCGGACGCACGGCATCCCCGTCGTCGCCGACGAGTGCTACGTGACCCTCGGCTGGGACGTCGAGCCGCGCTCGATCCTGCACCCGGAGGTGGCCGGCCCCGACCACACCGGCCTGCTCGCCGTGCACTCGCTGTCCAAGCAGTCGACGGCCGCCGGCTACCGCGCCGGGCTGCTGTCGGGCGACCCGGCGCTGGTCCGCACCGTGTGGGAGGTGCGCCGCCACCTGGGCCTGCTGGTGCCCACGCCGGTGCAGGTCGCCATGGCCGCCGGCCTCGCCGACGACACCCACGTCGACGCCCAGCACGAGCGCTACCGGGCCCGCCGCGAGCAGCTGGCCGGCGCGGTCCGCCGCGCCGGGGCGCGCATCGACCACTCCGAGGCCGGGCTGTACCTGTGGGTCACCCGCGACGAGGACTGCTGGACGACGATCGACTGGCTGGCCGGCCTCGGCATCGTCGCCGCCCCGGGCTCGTTCTACGGCCCGGCCGGTGCGCGGCACGTCCGCATGGCGCTGACCGCCACCGACGAGCGGATCGCCACCGCCGTCGAGCGTCTGGCGGGCTGAGCCCCGCGGCATGCCGCCGGTCGCCGTCCCCGCGGCCCTGGTCGCGGCGATGCGCCACCTCCACGGCGACGCGGGGCGGGCCTGGTGCGCCGCCCTGCCCGCGGCGGTCGAGCGGGCCGCGACCCGCTGGGGTCTCGAGGTCGGGCCGCCGTACCCGGCCTCGTACCACTGGGTGGCGCCGGCGGTGCGCGCCGACGGAGCCGCCGTCGTCCTCAAGCTGGGGCTGACCGGGGGGCTCGCTCAGGAGGCGGCGACGCTGGCTGCCTGGCGCGGGCAGGGTGCGGTCGACCTGCTCGCGGCCGCGACCGACGACGGCGGCACGACGGCGCTGCTGCTGCGCGCCGCGCGACCGGGCACCGACCTGTGCACGCTGCCCGACGAGCAGGCGTTCCCGGTGCTGGCCGCGGTGGCCCGGCGGCTGCACGGGTCCGGCGCCGCGCGGCCGGACGGCGTCCCCGACAGCCGCCGCCGCGTCGCCCTCCTCCGCGCCGGCTCGCCGCTGCTGCCGGCCGCACTCACCGCCCGTGCGGCCGCGACGCTGGAACGGCTGCTCGACAGCGCCGCGGCCCCGGTCCTCTGCCACGGCGACCTGCACGCGGCCAACGTGCTCCGCGACGCCGGCGGCTGGGTGGCCATCGACCCGCACGGCGTGTGGGGTGAGCCCGCGCTCGACGCCGGCACGGCGCTGCTGAACCCGCCGCGGGCCTGGGCCACCGTCCCCGGGCTCCGGGAGCTGCTGGACCGCCGCGTGGCGCTGCTCGCCGACGGCCTCGGGGTGCCGGCGGCCCGGGCGCGGGCCTGGGGGTTCGTCAGCGCCGCGGTCGGGGCGGTGTGGACGGCGCAGGACCACGGCCGGCGCGACGACGACGTCCTCGCGCTGGCCGACGTGCTGGGAGGTCAGGCCTGACGAGGCCGTGCACTGATCAGTCGCAGGGCAGGGAGTCGACGTCGAGGGCGGCGGTGAGCTCGACGGCCATGGCCTCGTGCTTCTGGTAGGCCTCCGGGAAGCCGCTGCGCTGCACGATCTGCGCGGCGTCGGTCAGCCGGCGACTGTCCCACCCGGGCACCTGGACCAGCCCGTCGTAGAACTTGCCGGCGGCGTAGACCGGGTCCTGCACCTGCGCCGGCGTGCCCCACCCCTGGGACGGTCGCTGCTGGAACAGGCCGAGCGAGTCACGGTCGCCGTAGTCGAGGTTGCGCAGCCCCGACTCCTGCATGGCGGTGGCCAGCGCGATGACGACGGCGCGCTGGGGCAGGCCGCGGTCGCGGCCGACCTGGGCGATCGTCCGGGCGTTGGCCACCTGCTCCTCGGTGAGCCGCGTCCCGGTCGCCGGCAGGCTGCACTCCGCCGTGGCGATCGGGGTGCCCTCGTCCCGGGCGTTCACCGTGAGCACCACGAGGACCACGACGGCGACCACCGCGGCGAGCCACGCCCAGGACGCGGCCGCCTGCCGCCGTCCCTGGCGGGTGGTCGAGGGGCGGCGCGTAGGGCGCCGTCGCGGCGTGGGACGGCCGCGGCCCGGACGCCGGGCCGCGGCCGTCCGGCGGACCGGGCGGGTTCTGGTCGCACTCCGTCCGCTGGGCATCGCGACCGACTGTAGGTGGGATCCCGGTGCGGACGGCGCTGCCCCGATGAGGTGTCGGTCGCTAGCGTGAGCGCGCCGCCCACCTGCGAGGAGACCCGATGAGCGACGTCCTGCTGCCCGGCATCACCGCGACGCGCGTGGACACGCCGCGCCTGACGCAGAACGTGCTGCACCCCGAGGGGCTCGATCCCGCCGGGCCCGGCGAGGCGGTGCTGTTCGTGCACGGCAACGTCAGCTCGTCGCTGTTCTGGCAGCAACCGCTGCTGGCCCTCGCCGAGACCGGGCGGGTGCGGCCGCTCGCGGTGGACCTGCGCGGCTACGGCGACACCGACCCCGCGCCGATCGACGCCCGGCGCGGCGTCCGGGACTGGGCCGACGACGTCGCCGCCCTGGTGGAGACCCTCGGTCTCGAGCGGGTGCACCTGGTCGGCTGGAGCATGGGAGCCGGGGTGGTGCTGCAGTACCTGCTCGACCACCCGGTGCGGGTCGCCTCCGTCGTCCTCGTCGCGCCGGTCTCCCCGTACGGCTTCGGCGGCACGGCCGGCGCGGAGGGGCGGCGGCTGTCCGACGACGGCGCCGGGGCGGGTGCGGGCGCGGCGAACCCGGCCTTCGTCGCGGCGCTGGCCGCGGGCGACACGTCGGCCGAGGAGCCGACCAGCCCGCGGTCGATCCTGCGCTCGTTCTACGTGGCCCCCGGCTCGCTCCCGCTGGACCCCCAGCTCGAGGACGTCTTCGTCGCGGCGATGCTGAGCACGCGCACCGGCGAGGACCACTACCCGGGCGACGGCGCGACGTCCGCCACCTGGCCGGGCGTGGCCCCGGGGGCGCGGGGGGTGCTCAACACGATGGCGCCGACGGTGTTCGACCTGAGCGGGGTCGTCGACGTGCGCCGGAAGCCGCCGGTCCTGTGGATCCGGGGCGATGCCGACGCCATCGTCTCCGACGCCTCGATGTTCGACCTCGCGCAGCTCGGGGCCCTGGGCGCGGTGCCGGGCTGGCCGGGACACGAGGTCTGCCCGCCGCAGCCGATGGTCACCCAGACCCGCGCCGTCCTGGACCGGTACGCGGCCAGCGGTGGCGCCTACCGCGAGGTCGTGCTGCCCGGCGTCGGGCACTCGCCGCACGTCGAGCGGCCGCAGGAGTTCGTGGTCGCGCTGCTCGAGCACCTGGACCACCCGGCCGCGGCGCCGTCCAACACCCCGGAGACGCCGGGGCCCGGCGACCTGAGCTGAGCCGCGGGGGGGGGGGGGGGGGCCCCCCCGCCCCGCCCCCCACCCCCCCACCCCCCCCCCCCCCCCCCCCCCCCCCGCCCCCCCCCCGG